>DAOTXU010000269.1:0-36564 GCA_034435135.1 Anaerolineae bacterium
GCTGTTCATTTCATGCGCTCCTTTGGCTTCACCGGGCCGGTGCTTTCGCGGATGATCAGCCGCGCTTCAAGCACGATCTGTTCGGGTGCGGTGGACTCGCCGCGCAGCTTCTTGATGAGCATCTCCGCCGCCCGCTGGCCCATGGTCCCGGTCGGGAAGTCGATGTTGGTTAGCGGCGGGGTGATGAGTTGCGCGACCTTTTCCGTTGTCACCGCCAGAACGGATATGTCATCCGGGACGCGCCGCCCGGACTGCTGCAAAGCCCTCAGGGTGCCCATCGCCGTCCCGCCGTCAACGGCGACGAAGGCGGTCAGGTCGGGATGCGCGTCTAGCAACTCAAGCGTCGCTCTATAAGCGCTCTGGACCTTGAGATTGACTTTTCGATAGGGCGCATTCAACCCGTATGTCTCGCAGGCCCGTCTGAAACCCAGCAGTGAGCGCACCGCCGGGCCAAAGCCTTGCTCATGCCAGACGGGGGGATGCGCAAGAAAGGCGATCTCGCTGTGCCCCAGCTCGAGGAGATGTTCGAACGCTTTGATGATAGCGCTTTCGAAATCCAGGTCGATGTAACTCAGGCCGGTGTTGTCGGCGCAGTGCCCGATCATCACAAACGGATAGCCGTGCTCGCGCAACAGGTCCACGCGCCAGTCCTGTACGTTGATCTGCATCAGGATCACGCCGTCTATCTGGGCACTGCGGTACAGATTCAGCAGTCGGTTCCTGGTGACCGGCTGTGTGATGAGGTTGAAGAAGAAATCCGCCTCTCCAGCCGCGGTCGCCGCGCCGACGAAGAAATCCAGCTCCAGGTTGGTAAGGCCGAGGTTTTCAATCGGGTAGAGCAAGCCGATGGTGCGGCTCTTGCCCGCCGCCAGGCCTTGCGCTCGCGCGTCCGGCGTGTAACCCAGTTCTTCGATGACCTGAAGCACCCGCCGGCGCGTGGACTCAGCCACATCGGGCTTGTTGTTGAGGATACGCGAAACGGTCGAAACCGATATGCCGGCAGCCCGCGCCACGTCTACAATGGTAGGCGAGTGGTCACTCACACCTGGCTCCGTTTCCCCAATCCTCGAAGGTTATCGGTAGCGCTACCGGCAGCGCTACCGCCACTGTAATACAAAACCGGGGCGTTCGTCAAGTAGGTCGTTCGATGCGACCGGGCCACGTTTCCAACGGGATTGGGCTTACCCTATTGACAAGCACAATACATCTATGATACCCTACCGGTAGCGCTACCGGCAGCGCTACCGCCCGCATCTGCGATACACGGGACAACAGATCACTGATCTTCTGCTGCGCCCCGTTCTGCGTCAGGCAAAGGAGGTGCGATTCGGCATTATACTGTGATGATCTAAGCACAACCCACTCGCAGAAAACCCGTCTCCGCAAAGGATAGAGGAGGAAATCCAATGTTCCGCAAACTGATGCGCCTGTTCGCACTCGTGACCGTGCTCGCGCTCGTCCTGTCCGTCGCCCCCGCGTCGGCGCAGGAGGAAGTGACCGACAAGTGGTGCGCCGGCAAGACGATCCGCTTCTTCACCGGCGGCGCGGAAGGCGACGCCTTCGGGTCGATTGTGTACCGGGGCGCGCGGCAGGCTGAGGCCGATCTGGGGCCGACGGTCGAGTACGTCTTCTCCGGTTGGGACCCCGAGACCATGATCCAACAACTGCGCGAGGCGATTGCGGCGCAGCCCGACGGCATCGCCATGATGAGCCACCCCGGCTCCGCAGCGATCATGCCGCTGGCGGAAGAGGCCGCAGCGGCGGGCATCGTCATGATGTACCAGAACGTTGACGCGCCTGAGGTCCGCGCGCGGTTCGGGGGCGGCTACGTCGGCGCGAACCTCGATCCCCAGGGCTACGCGCTGGGTGCCGAGGCGGTGCGGCGGTTCGGCTTGCAGGCAGGCGATAAGGCGATTGTCTTCGTCCCGCTGGGCCAGCCTGGGCGTGATGTTCGGGAACTGGCCTCGAAGCGCGCGCTCGAAGACGCCGGTCTCGAAGTCATTGTACTCGATGGCCCGCCTGAGTATGCCTCTGACCCGAACCTGGCCTTGCCCCCGCTCACGGCGGCGGTTCTCGACAACCCCGATGTCAAGCTGATCGTCTACCCCGGCGGCCAGATGTTGGGCAATGTCCCGGTCTACATGGACGCGCTTGGCAAGGCTCCGGGCGAGATTATCAACGTCGGCTATGACACCAGCCCGGCCATCATGGAGGCCTTCTCCAGCGGCTATGTACAACTGACCTCCGACCAGCAGCCGTTCCTCCAGGGCTACCTGCCCATCCTGAGCCTGTGCGGCACGCTCGTTTACGGCTTTGGCCCGCTGAATGTGGACACCGGCGCGGGCTTTGTCACGCAGGACAACTACCAGGACGTGGCGGACCTGGCGAAGGCCGGTCTGCGCTAAGCGCTTCTAAGAGCCTTTCCGAGAAGTCCTGGACAGGGGGCTTAAGAACCTATCCGAAAAACCGTCTCAAACGACCTGGACAAGGGGCTTAAGCCCATTGTCCAACGTTATTCGGATAGGCTCTAAGCCCCCTGTCCGAAACCGCCAGGGCGGTTTCGCGGATAGGTGTTAAGTGTCGGTCGGGACACAGCACTGCGATAGCGCTTATCCCCGGCTGAGGGGATGCCGTGTCCTTACACTCAAGCTTTCTGGGAGCGAAGGGACCACAAGGAGCTACTCGTGGGCGAAAAACTCGTTGAACTGAAGAACATCACGAAATCATTTGGCAGCGTGCGCGCCCTCGATCACGTTGACATGCATGTCAACGAGGCGGAAATCGTCGGCCTGATCGGCGATAACGGCGCGGGAAAGTCCACGCTGATTAAGATTTTGTCCGGCGTCTACGCGCCTGACTCCGGCGAGATTTATGTGCGCGAAAAGAAGGTAGAGGGCTGGTCGGTGGCGAAGGCGCAGGCCGCCGGCATCGAGACCGTCTACCAGGACCGGGCGCTCGCAGTGCAGCAGACCATCGCGCAGAATATCTTCATGGGGCGCGAGATTACCGGCTTTCTGGGCTTTATCAAGATCAGGAACCAGCACAGCGAAGCCGAGCGCCTGATGCGCGAGATCGGCTTTACCTCGAGGGTGTTCGCGCCCGACTCGGTGATCGCCACCCTGTCCGGCGGCGAGCGGCAGGGCGTCGCCATCGCCAGGGCGCTTTACTTCGATGCGGACCTGATCATCCTGGACGAGCCGACCACTGCGCTGTCGCTCACCGAGACGTACAAGGTGTTCAACTTTATGCGCGCCGCGAAGGAAAAAGGCAGCTCGGTCATTTTCATCAGCCACAACATTTACCATGCTTACGATGTCTCAGACCGGTTGGTCATTCTGGACCGGGGAAGGGTGGTGCTGGAGGCTGAGAAATCGGAGATCCCCTCCGCGGAGCAACTGGTCGAGGATATGCAGGCCATCGCCCGCACGGGCCGCCACCCTTCACGCAGCACGACACCTGCGGGGTGACGAGCGGGCTTACACCCTTGCCGCCAAACCTGATACATCACCCTTGAGGAGACTGAGCCGATGACCATCGAAACTGTCCCGATAACCCCGGCCAAGCGAAACCCGGTGACACTCTTTATCTTCCAGAACCGGCGCGCCCTGAGCGCTTTGATCATCTTCCTGGTGATGCTGGGAATCTTTACGCTGGCGAACCCTAAGGTGTTTTTGAATCCTATCACCTACAAGGCTGTTTTCATCAGCGTCCCCATTACCGTTTTCCTGATTGTGCCGATGGTGTTCGTCATCACGGCAGGGGAGATCGATTTGTCCTTTCCTGCTACGGTTGGGGTGACTTCATGGGCGTTTGCGTCTGCCCTCCAGAGTGGCTGGGATCCGTTCCTGGCGCTGATCCCTGCCATTGTCGCGGGCTTAATTACCGGGTTTGTGGTCGGGATTCTGGTGACTTATGTGGGACTTTCGTCACTCGTCGCAACGTTGGGGATGATGTTCCTGTTGCGCGGGCTGATTAATATCGGCACCCAAGGGGTTGGCAAGCAGTTCCCAACCATGAGAGATACCGCCCTGTATCAGCTTCTGGCCGGGCGGATCGACAATCTCCCGGTTCAGGTGATCTGGGCGCTGGTCTTTGTGGTCATCGGTTGGGCGCTGTTCAACCGGCATAAGTTTGGCGCGCACGTCCACTTCGTCGGCGATAACGCGGACAGCGCCAGGGAAATGGGCATCAACGTCGAGCGCGTCAAGATAGCGGCTTACGTGTTCATGGGTTTCGGGGCGGCCATAGCCGGTGTGCTGTCTGTCCTGGTCAATCTGAACTGGTGGCCGACCACCGGCGAAGGCCTGCTGCTGCCGGCGCTGGCGTCGGTGTTCATCGGTGGGACGCCCACCTGGGGCGGCATCGGCACGGTCGTGGGCAGCGCCATCGGCGGCTTCATTACCGCGTTCATCGAGACCGGTATCATCGCCGCTGGGCTGACGGGGTTTTTCACGCAATTCTTTCACGGCCTGGTCATCATCCTGTCGCTGATCGGCCACCGCTTCAACGGCCCCCGGTATCGATAGCGAAAGCACATCGACGGGCAGTGGCATTTCGACGGCCCCCATACTGACTCGGCCATCGCTCAGGCGCGGGGTCTGCCAACGGGTTGACGCGCTGCTTGGACCTCTATAGGTGTAGAGAAAAAGGAGAGATTGTCATGCCTTACAAGCCCCCCTTGTTGCCTCATGTGCCTATTCCGGCCAGCCCCCCTGACCTGCCCGTGCGCCAGGAAACCGATCCAGGAGGACCGGACTATGTCACGAAGGCTTCGGTGACATCGGAGAGCGCGCGCGGGTTGACCCTCACGGGCGTCACCCTGTCGGGAAAGGCGGTTTCTATTGCTGTGACCGTCGCCGCGCCGGGGATCGTGCGCGTGCTGCTGGAGGGCGAGGACGCAGGCGCGAACCGGACCACGCTCGCGCGAGATGTGTCCGCCCAGCCCGTCAAAGCGTCGCTGGAAAAATCAGCGGGCCAGCTCGCCCTGGTGACCGACTTGATGCGTGTGCAGGTTAACCTCGACCCCTTCCATCTCACCTTCTATGGCCCCGATGGCGGCGTCATACTGGACCAGAACTATACCGACAGCGATGTAGCCGACATCCCGATTGTGTTGCCGTTTGGTTTCAGCGCGGTGGATGGCCGGCGCGTGGCATTCCACGATACGTTTACTGCCGAGCCGGATGAACATTTCTACGGCTTTGGCGAAAAGTTCACCGACTTCGACAAGCGCGGTCAACGCCTGGAGATGTGGAACTACGAGGCCCACGGCGTCCATAGCGAGCGCGCTTATAAGAACGTTCCCTTCTTTGTGAGTACACGGGGGTATGGCATCTTTGTGGACAGCACGTCGCCGATCCAGTTTGATATGGCGTCCAGCAACCATTCTACGTTCAGCCTGATTGTCCCCGACACGGCGCTGGACTATTATGTGATCGTCGGGCCGGAGCTGAAGACGGTCATTTCGCGTTACGCCGGCCTCGTCAGCCTCCCGATCCTGCCGCCCAAATGGGCGTTCGGCCTGTGGATGTCTTCGGGATTTAAGCGCGACAGCCAGGATGAGGTGCTGGGGCGCGCCAGGGACCTGCGCGCCCATGAGATGCCCTGTGATGTCCTCCATCTGGACTGCTACTGGCAGCGCTTTGGCCGCTGGTCCGATCTGCAATGGGACGCGGAAATGTTCCCTGACCCGGAGACTTTGTTGAAGCAGATCAAGGCGGAGGGTTTCAAGGTCTGCCTGTGGATCAACTCGTACATCGGCGTAGAAAGCCCGCTTTTTGAGGAGGCGAAAGCGAAAGGCTACTTGTTGAAGAATCCAGATGGAGAAGCATGGGTTGGAGACCAATGGGGAGGCTACCACCCGGCTGTCGGCGTCATCGACGTGACCAATCCCGAAGCTGCCGCGTGGTTCAAAGACCTGCTCCGAAAGCCGTTGCGCATCGGCGCGGACGTCTACAAAACCGACTTTGGAGAGGGCGTGCCGGCGGACACGGTGGCGTACAACGGCATGACTGGCGTGCAACTCCACAACCTCTATACGCTGCTCTACAACGACTTGGTCGTCGAAGTGACAAAGGAAATCGCCGGGCACGCGATGGTGTGGGGGCGCAGCACCTACGCCGGGGGGCAGCGTCACGCGGCGCAGTGGGGCGGCGACACGAACTGCACCTATCAGGGCCTTGCCTCGACGCTGCGCGGCGGCCTGAGCATAGGCGTGTGCGGGCACGCCTTTTGGAGCCACGACATCGGCGGCTTCCACCGCCAGCCGACGCCAGAACTCTATGTGCGCTGGATGCAATTCGGCACTTTCTCGCCGCTCGCGCGCGCACACGGGATGACCACGCGCCTCCCCTGGGATTACGGCGATGAAGCGCTCCATATCTCCCGCGAGTATGTGCGCCTGCGCTACCGGCTGCTTCCTTATATTTATACTTATGCCTGTCTCGCGCACGAAACCAGCCTGCCGCTGATGCGCGCGATGGCGCTGGAGTTCCCCGACGACCCGAACACGTACACGATGGACCTGCAATACATGTTCGGTTCCGAGCTGATGGTCGCGCCCATTTACAACAGCGAAGGCCGCCGGCACGTCTACTTCCCTGCCGGGCGCTGGGTGGATTACTGGACGCACGAAGTCATCACGGGGCCACAGACGCGCCTGATTCACGCGCCGCTTGATGTGCTGCCGTTGTACGTCCGCGCGAACGCGCTGATCCCGACCGTTGAGCCGCAACCCTACCTCCCCCTCGCTGATGAACCCTTCGCCCTGGTGACGTGCGACGCCTACTTGCTTGAAAGCGGCAGATTCACCCTGCGCGACACCGACGGCGCGACAGAAATCACCGCCGCGCTTGAGGGGACGCGATTAGACATCCATGTGGATGGCGCCAAGCAAGCGCTGGGGCTGCGCCTGCTGCCCCTGCCGGGCGTGGCAGGCGCGAACGCCGTGTACGTGAACGGCAAGGCGCTGATTCGGCGCGATGCGCTGACCATTGCCCCCGACGCCCATTCCGGGTGGACCAGGGGATCAGATGGAGTCGTCCGCGTGATGATTCGGCGCGTGTAGCACGTTTCAGGTTAACGACTGCGCCCCAAGCGCCAGGCAAGACAAAACGCCGTCAGGCACACGGACTCTCCCGCGCACCTGGCGGCGTTCTCGCTTTGCCTCGTTTTTAGCAATTAGCAAACCCCTGCTGGCAGCGGGCTGAAGCCCGCTGCCCATTGTTAATTAAAGCCATTTCACGTGACCCATCATCGCGGCGAACGGCTTCCCGTCAACCTATCCGTCAATGATGGGCACAGGCCACAGCCGCACCGTGTTGTCCCCGCTCGCCGACGCGAGCAGCGCGCCGTCCGGGCTGAAGGCGACGCTGTTCACCACCCAGGTGTGCCCCTCCAGCGTGATCTTCTCGCCGAGCGGCAAATTCCAGATCATCACCGTGTGGTCGCCGCTTCCGGTCGCCAGATAGCCATCCCGGTTGAAGGCCGCGCTCGTGACGCCGCGCGCGTGCCCCTGCAATACTTCCGGTTCCGCGCCCTCGGCGGTCAGGTCCCAGAGCTTGACTGTGCGGTCGTCGCTCGCGGTCGCCAGAAGGTCGCCTGCGGGGTTGAAGACGACGGCGGTGACTTCATCAGCGTGCGCCTGTTCAATGACGCGCAGTTCCTCGCCCGTGAGCGCGTCAAAGAAGCGCACCGACCCGTCTGTACCGCCGGACACGATCATCTCGCCGTCCGGGCTGAAGGCGACGCTCAGCGTTGCGCCGTCGTGCCCGCGCAGCGTGGCGAGGGTCTTACCGGTGCGCACATCCCACAGCCGGATTCTGCCCTCGCCATCGCCAGCGGCGAGCAGGGCGCCGTCAGGGCTAAACGCGACGCAGGCGACGTTGGCCTCGTGGCCCTCCAGTGTGGCGACCGGTGCGCGCGCGCTCACGTCCCAGAGGATGATCGTGTCGTCCTCGCTGGCGGAGGCGAGTGTGACTTCAGTGATGGCGCTTTCGGTTTCCGGCGGCGCTGGCTTGAAGGCGACGGCGGTCACCGGGCGGGAATGTCCTTCCAGCGTGGCGATGTGCTCGCCGCTCGCCGCGTCCCAGAGCATGACCATGCCGTCCTCGCCGCCCGAAGCGAGCACGTCGCCGTCAGGGCTGAAGGCCACGCTCAACACTGCACCCTGGTGGCCTTGCAGGATCACCGCTTCGTCCTGAGCCGCAGCCAACGCGAAAAAGACGAACAGACTCGCAGCCAGAAGCAAGGTAGCTATCGCTTTTGCAGAACGCATCATCCACCCTCCTCGTGCCAGAATAATCTGACGGTAATATACTGCTCAATTTTCCCTAGAACAAGTCGGCTTGCGCCGCCTGTATCGCCGCCTGCCGTGCTGGCCTGAACCTTGCAGCACAACGGAATGCCATCTCGACGAGCATGGTTGCCCAGTGTGGGTCACAGACCCTTGCATTGCAGCAGCAGCGCGCGCTTCACCCCTTGATACGCTCGTATGACTTTGAGTAATTGACAGCGTTTACGATTTCATGTAACCTTTAGGTGCACGATCCGACCCCTGTCGGCAAATGACCTGGGAGGCGACAATGCTAGACCGACTGCGCGAGAGCGCGCTCAGCGACGATTACGAAGAGCCGGGGGAAAGCCCTGACTACGTGCGACAGGTGACCGCCGAGGAGGACCTGATCTTCGGGCTGAACCCGGCGCAGCGGCTCGTCCTATCGATCTTCCTCTTCCTGGACGTAGCCGTGATTGGGTTCATGTTGCTCCTGGCGCTGGGGCGAATCAACCTCTAGCCTTTACCCCGCCTGCGCATCACGCACGACGCCGACTTTCGGCTTTATTGGCTTACACCCAATCTAAGGACAGTGAGCTTAACCCCACTGTCCTTAATTGTTTGAACCCGGCGGCGCAACCGGCACGACGAGCGTCAGATGCGCTTCCGCAGCCGCCCGCACCGCCTCGTCATCGAAGTGCATTGGGTGATATTGAACATTGCGCCAGGAGTCGATCATGTCGGCGTAGTGCGCGCTAGAGGGGTGCCCGCTCTGACCGGTGGTGTGCATCGACCGGCTGTTGGCGAAGCCGCTCAAGTCCACGATCATGCGCATCGCCGGCAGGCTTGTCACACCGAACGGGTCGCCGGCGTCCCAGCCGGCGGCGTTTACCGCCGACGAACTCCCCCCAACCTCCACCGGCCCCCGGTTGAAGATGCCCTCGATGATCCCGATGCCCGACTGCCCCGGCCCCCAGTTGACAAACCTGGCCGTGTGCAGCGCGCCCCAACGCCAGGCGTCCCGGTTCTCGCCGAGCGCTTCCACGACGGTGGCGCGCCCCTCAGCGAAGGCGCGGCGCAGAATGTCGTCGCGCCTCTCGACCTCCGCCGTCTTCTGATCGTCCCACCAGGGGTTATCGGGGTCAGTGAGCAGCAAAGAGATGCTATATACCTGCTGCGAGTCGCCGTCGGGGATGTCGCCCAGCTCGTCTGCGTAAGTATCCGCCACGAGCCTGGCCCAAAAGCTCATGAAGAGCGCCGCGTGAGGGCTGTCCGCGTCAGCCTGGCCGTCCCACGCGCCCAACCAGGCGACTGCATCTGTCAGCGTCGCGTCGTTGAAGTCAAGCGCGCCCAGCGCGGCGATCAACGCATCGGCCAGCGGCGTCTGGTTATCGCCGTGAATAGCTGCGAAGCTCTCAATCGTGTGTTTCTCGGTCGCTTCAATCAACGCCGCAACCCGCACCGCCCGGTAGCCATAATCCCACTCAAGGGAAATCGGGTAGGGGTAATCCGGGCCGATCACCGCGTTGTTGGCCGTGACGATGTAGCCGCGCTCCGGGTTGAGCGCGGAGGGCAGTTCATCGAAGGGGATGAAGCCCTGCCACTCGCAGTCATCGGTGTTGCCGGGAGCAGGCAGCAGACCGGTGTGTCCCTCGGCGCGGACGGGGATGCGCCCGGTCGCCTGATAACCGATGTTGCCCTCCACATCGGCGTAAACGAAGTTTTGTCCCGGCCAGGTCCAGTAGCGCAACGCCGCCCGGAACTCGCGCCAGTTCGCCGCACGATCAAGCTCCAGGATGGCGCGCAACAGGTCGCCGCCTTCGAGCGTCGTCCAGCGCAGCGCCATCGGGGCTTTGCCGGCGTCGATGGCTTCCCGGTCGGTGACCACCGGCCCAAAGTGAGTCATCCGCACTTCAAGCGTGATCGGCTCGCCGCCGGCGACGCGAATGGTCTCGCGGATAACGTTCATATCCAGCCACTCGCCCTCGTAAAGGTATTGGTTGGGATGGTCGGGCGCGATCTCCAGCACGTAGAGGTCCTGCGTGTCGGGGTCGAGGTTGGTCACGCCCCAGGCGATGTGCCGGTTGTGGCCGATAATCACGCCGGGCGCGCCGGGGAAGCTGAAGCCCACTACGTCGTAGGGGCAGTCCTCGCCCAACGGTCGGCAGTGCAGCCCGATCTCATACCAAATTGAGGGCATCTGGATGCCCAGGTGCGTGTCGTTCGCCAGGAGCGGCGCTCCGGTCGCCGAGCGTTCGCCGGAGACGACCCAGTTGTTCGAGCCGAGGCCCGGCAGCGCGCCCAGGTCTTCAGGCGCTACGCCCCCCGCGAAGGTCAGGCTGACGTTATGCGGGTCCCATTGAGAAACGGTTTTAGCCGGGTCAGACCGGGGGCTTAAGTCCTCTGTCCGGCCCGGAAAGTCCTTGTGAAGCGCGTCGCTGGGGAAGGCAGTACCAGCAACGATAGTCGGATGCGCGTCGAACGGGTAAGGCGGCGCGAAGTCGGCGTCCATCGCCTCTCCCCATGCCTCGATGCGCGCCAGCCGGTCGCGCTCGCTGCCCATGTTGCCGCCTAGCTGGTACGCCATCACCACACCCCAACCCATCGTGTGCTCGATTTTCCAGGGGTCGATCTCAACCGGCTTGCCGACCAGTTCCAGCAGGGTGAACTCAAGCGCCAGTTCGTTCCTGGTGTGCATCCCGATGTAAACGTTAACCCCGTGGGCGTAGGCGTCAAGCGCCAGGTGCGAACCGGGGTCGACCTCTGCGGCGAGGCGCGTCGCGGCGCGGTTCCAGCCCACCGTGCGAATAAACGTGTCTGTGCTCACTTGCTCCGCGCCGAACAACTCCGCCAGCCTTCCCTGGCCGATGCGGCGCGACAGCTCCATTTGATAAAAGCGATCCTGAGCGTGGACGTAGCCCTGAGCCATGAACAGGTCGTCGGAATGGCTGGCGTAGATGTGCGGCACCCCCCAGTTATCGCGGTACACTTCGACCGGCGCGCGAAGGCCAGGCAGGATCAGTTCCCCGTCCAGGGTGGGGAGGTCGCGGCGCAGCGTGTAGGCCACCCCTGCGCCCAGCGCCGCTGCACTGATGGCGATAATCACGAGCGCCACGAGCGCAATGCGGACCCAGAGTTTCATTCCGAAGTCCCCTTTCCTGCTGATGCCGTTGATTACATGTTAAGGTCGAACGCAAGTTCCAACGCAATTAGGACATGGGTGCAATTTCACCACATGCTTAATTGTGTTAAACTATAGGCTCAAGCGATGGAACACACAAGCAGAGGGACCAACCGCCGCATGATTACCTGTATGAACTGTGGCAAAGCCAACCCTGAAGGAACCCTGTTCTGCGAGAATTGTGGGGAGCCGTTCATTGACACGGGGACGAGTCTGAAGACCGCCACTATTGCCAGCCGCCGGTCCTTCGCAAAGCCTCCCAACGCGATTTCCATTCAAGTGCAAGGCGCCAGTCGAATTTTCGTGCTCAAGATGATGGATGCACCCGCCATCCTGGGGCGTGCCGACCCGGAGGCGGGCTTTCAACCTGAGATTGAGTTAACCCCGTTCGATGCAATGCGGCTGGGGGTCTCACGGCGGCACGCCATGATAAGCTGGGGAAGCGCCGGTGTGACCATTGAAGATCTGGGGAGCTACAATGGCACCTTCATTAACGGGCGTCGTCTGCCCCCGCATGAGCGGCATCCTCTGCAAGATGCCGACGAGATCATCCTCGGCGATCTCGTCTTATTCATCCACTTCGCCCAAAGCTGATGGATCCGCGTTTGAGTAGGTGGGTCACGTTGCCGGTCATGAGATCCGGCGCTCCTCTGCCTCGATAATCCTCAGTGCCCCTTTGAGCGCTCGCCTAACAACGGCACCCCAACTGGTCGTGGCAAGGAGCTTCGTGAAAGGTGAAGCAAGCTATGACCAGTCAGTCGATCTACAAATCACCAGCGGGTGAAAGGCCTCTTCGATGGTTTCCGCCTCTTCGACAGCGCACCAGTCAGTCGATCTACAAATCACCAGCGGGTGAAAGAGCAGTCATGGCCCTTTCATTCCACAAGCGGGGCACACGCTTCCGGACACCGCCGGTCACGTCATGGCGTTTATAGCGTCAGGAGTTTCCGTCTGATGAGGCAGACGCCATCATCCACCGACAGGTTCGCCGGAGAAGGCCTGGCGATGGGGCCGCGCTGCTCGACCCATCCTGTGTAGAATGCGAGGGCCAGTTTTTCTGTCAATACCGGCGATGTGTATGGTTGGCGTGACAAATGGCAAAAAGCGAAGGTGTCATAAGATACTGTCCCCAGCGGCGAGGAAAGGGTAATATATCCCCCTGGCATGGAAAAAGTAATCTCCTTTACACAGCATAATCTTACCGCATCACCAGGGGGTGACATGGAAGATAAGCTTCAGGCGTTCTTCACCCCGAAGGCCGTGGCGATCATCGGTGCTTCTCGCAGCCCCGACAAACTGGGTTACGCCGTTGTCTACAACATCATCGAGGGCGGCTACCAGGGCCAGATTTTCCCGATCAACCCGAAAGCTGACGAAATCCTGGGCTACAAGTGTTATCCCTCTGTGCTCGATGTGCCGGACCCCATCGATCTGGCGGTGATTGTTGTGCCGTACAAATTCGTGCCGGACGCCTTGCAGGAGTGCGGGCAAAAGGGGATCGGAGCCGTCGTAGTGATTAGCGCCGGTTTCCGTGAAACCGGTCATGAAGGCATGGAGCGCGAGAAAGCGCTGTTGTCCATCGCCAGGGAATACGGCATCCGCCTGATTGGCCCGAACTGCCTCGGCGTGATTGACGCGCACACGCCGCTCAACGCGACGTTCGCCGCCGGGACGCCTCCCAAAGGGCCGGTCGGCTTTATGAGCCAGAGCGGCGCGCTTGGCACCGCGATCCTGGACTGGGCGCTGGCCGGCCGGATCGGGTTCAGCAAGTTCGTCAGCATGGGCAACAAGGCCGACGTCGCCGAGGTGGATCTAATGAAGGTCTGGGTGAACGACCCCGAAACCAAAGTCATCGCGCTCTACAGCGAAGGTCTCCCCAATGGGCAGGAATTCATCCGCGTCGCGCGCGAGGTCGTCGCACATAAACCCGTGCTCATCGTCAAGAGCGGCGTCACGCAGGCCGGCGCGCGCGCCGTGTCGTCGCATACCGGCTCGCTGGCTGGATCGGAGCAGGCGTACCAGGCTGCGTTCCATCAGGCGGGGGTGCTGCGCGCC
This sequence comes from Anaerolineae bacterium, assembly GCA_034435135.1. GTDB lineage: Bacteria > Chloroflexota > Anaerolineae > Aggregatilineales > JAFGMM01 > JAOSJO01. Next base: position 13,509 of record DAOTXU010000269.1, read on the forward strand.
AATTCGTTGCAAGAGCTGTTCGATTACGCGCTGGGTTTTGCGTACCAGCCCCCGCTTCAGGGCGACCGCATCGCCGTGATTACGAACGCAGGCGGCCCCGGCATCCTCGCTACCGACCAGCTCGAACGCCAGGGCATGAAGCTCGCCCGCCTCGACTCCGAAACCGTGCGCCAGCTGAACGAGGCGCTCCCGGAGGCGGCCAGTTCCGCCAATCCGGTGGACGTGCTCGGCGACGCTATGGCGGACCGGTACAAGGTCGCACTCGGCCTGGTGTGCAAAGACCCGAACGTGGACGGCATTATCGTCATCCTGACCCCGCAGGCCATGACCGAGATCGAGGAGACCGCGCGCGCCGTCGTCGAGATTTCCAAGCAAGTCGACAAGCCCATCCTGGGCTGCTTCATGGGCGAGTTCCGGGCTGAGGCCGGCCAGAAGATTTTGACCGCGAACGGCATCCCCAATTACGACGTGCCGGAGCGCGCGGCGGCGACCCTCAAAGCCATGAGCCGATACCGCGAGGTGTGTGGCCGGCCGTCGCTTAACGTGGAACGCTTTGACGTGGACAGCGAGGCGGTGCGGGCGCTGCTCGACGCCGCGCGCGCCGAGGATCGTCTGGAGATCGGCGACGCCGAGGCGCGGGCCATCCTGAGCGCCTATGGGTTCCGCATCCCCCGGTCAGAGGTCGCCGCCGACGCGGATCACGCGGTGCGCCTGGCGGACGAGTTCGGTTATCCGGTGGTGCTGAAAATCGCGTCGCCCGACATCCTGCACAAGACCGATGTGGGCGGCGTGAAGGTGGGGCTGCAAAACGCGGCGGACGTGCGCGACGCTTTTGACCTGATCGTATACCGCGCGCAACGCTACGTGCCGGGCGCGAAAATCTGGGGCTGCCTGGTGCAGGAAATGGTCCCGAAGGGCATGGAAGTGCTGGTGGGCATGAACCGCGACCCGCAGTTCGGCCCGCTGGTGACCTTCGGCCTGGGCGGGATTTATGTCGAAGTGCTGAAAGACGTGACCTTCCGTGTCGCGCCGTTTGGCCGCAGCGAAGCGGAAGAGATGCTGGGGGAGATTCGCGCGCGGGCGCTGCTTGACGGGGTGCGCGGCGAGCCGCCGAAAGATAAAGAGGCTGTCGTCGATACGTTGTTGCGCATCAACCAGCTTGTGACCGATTTTCCAGAGATTCTGGAACTGGACATCAACCCGCTCATGGTCTACGAACACGGTCGGGGCGCCATCCCGCTGGACATGCGCCTGATCCTGAGGCCGGCGCAATGAGCATCCGGCGAAGCTGTACAGACGTCGGGGGGATAGAACTGAGGAGCAATAGCGTATGAAACCGCTCTACATCACTTCCATGACCACCTTTTCAGGCAAGACGGCGGTGTGCCTGGCGCTGGGGCAGCGCATGAAAGCGTCCGCTTTGAAGGTCGGGTACATGAAGCCGGTAAGCACCCAGCCGTGGCACCAGCACGGCAAAGTCCTGGACGAGGACGCCGCGTTCGCGCGCCGCATCCTGGGGTTGGAAGAAAACCCGGAAGAGCTGTCGCCGGTCATCATCACCGACTCGCTGCTTGAGCAGGCGCTCAAGGGAGAGTTGAAGCACGACCTGATGGAGGACATCCAGGCGACCTACGCCCGGCTCAGCGAGGGCAAAGATGTGCTCCTGCTGGAAGGCGGCGCGGACATGCGCGAGGGCACGGCTCTGGGCGTGCGCTCGGTGAACGTGGCGCGCGCGTTCGATGCGCCGGTGTTGGTGGTGCTGCGTTGGGATCGCCCGCTGTACGCCGCCGACGCCGCGATGAGCGCCAAATATCGCTATGCGCAGGTCGGCAAAGACCTGCTGCTTGGCGTAGTCATCAACAGCGTGCCCAATACGCAGTGGAAGTTCGTGAAGGATTTGCTGGTTCCCTTCCTTGAGGGAAGGGGGATTCCGGTGTTCGGCGTGCTGCCGGAGCACCGCAATCTGAGGTCCATCAGCGTGGAGGAATTGATCCAGGTCTTGGGCGCGGAATTGCTGGCCGGCAAGGACAAGAGGGATGCGCTGGTTGAAGAACTCGTGGTCGGCGCGATGTCGGTGCACGAGGCGCTGCCGCGCTTCCGCCGCCTGCGCAACAAAGCCGTCATCACCGGCGGCGACCGCGCCGACATCCAGCTTGCCGCGCTGGATACCTCCACCACTGCCCTCATCCTGACCGGCAACCTGCGCCCCAGCCTGTCGGTGATCGGCCAGGCCCAGGTCGCCGGCGTGGCGGTGCTGCTGGTCCCCACCGACACGATGGCGACGGTGGACAAGATCGAGCAGGTGTTCGGCAAGACCCGGATGGGTCAGGCGGAGAAGCTGAGCCACTTTCAGGCGTTGATGGCCCAGCACTTCGACTATGACCGGTTGATAAAGGGGTTGGAACTTTGATATTCGCGGACAGCTTAAGCTCCCTGTCTGTATTTTCGTTAACACTCGAAATTGCCCCGGCTGCGGAGCAGTGAACAGATCAACTTGTGAAGGAGAAGTCATCAATGTCCATAATCGAGTCTGTCACCGGGCGTGAGGTGCTCGATTCGCGCGGCAACCCCACGGTTGAAGTCGAGGTCATGCTTGAGGACGGCGCGTATGGGAGCGCCATTGTGCCCTCCGGCGCTTCGACCGGTGCGCACGAAGCCATCGAACTGCGCGACGGCGACAAGAAACGTTACAACGGCAAGGGCGTGCTCAAGGCGGTCGAGAACGTCAACGGCCCTATCGCTGACGAACTATTCGGCATGGACGCCACCGATCAGAAGGCCATCGATGCGGCGTTGGTCGCGCTTGACGGCACGCCCAACAAGGGCAAGTTGGGGGCGAACGCTATTCTCGGCGCGTCGCTCGCGGTGGCGAAGGCGGCGGCCAATAGCGTTGGGCTGCCGCTCTACCAGTACCTCGGCGGCGTGTACGCGCACGTGCTGCCCGTGCCGATGATGAACATTCTCAACGGCGGCAAACACGCCGCCGGCAGCACCGACTTGCAAGAGTTCATGGTGATGCCGGTGGGCGCGCCGACCTTCCATGAAGCCGTGCGCTGGTGCGTGGAGATTTACCACGCGCTCGGCAAAGTGCTGGCGGGTAAGGGACACCGCACCACCGTCGGCGACGAGGGCGGCTACGCGCCCAGCCTCGGCTCCAACGAGGGCGCGCTGGGCGTCATTATGGAGGCCATCGAGAAGGCCGGCTATCAGCCCGGTGAGCAGGTCTTCCTGGCGCTGGACCCGGCGGCGAGCGAGTTCTTCAAGGACGGCAGGTACCACCTTGCCATCGAGGAGCGCATCCTGACCGGCGCGGAGATGGTGGACTTCTACGCCGGCCTGGCGGCGAAGTACCCGATCATCTCCATTGAAGACGGCCTGGCCGAAGACGATTGGGACTCGTGGGCGCTGATGACCGCGCGCCTGGGCAACAAGATTCAAATCGTCGGCGACGACCTGCTCGTGACCAACGTCGAGCGCATCAAGAAGGCGATGGAGCTGAAGGCGTGCAACGCGCTGCTGTGCAAGGTCAACCAGATTGGCACGCTCACCGAGGCCATTGCCGCCGTCGATCTCTGTCACCGCCACGCCTGGACCGCCGTCGTCAGCCACCGCAGCGGCGAGACCGAAGACCACACCATCGCCGACCTGGTGGTGGGCCTCAACGCGGGGCAGATCAAGACCGGCGCGCCCGCGCGCAGCGACCGCGTGGCGAAGTACAACCAGCTCATGCGCATCGAGGACATGCTCGAAGACGCGGCGGCCTACGCCGGCAAGAGCGCGTTCAGCGGGTTGGGCATCTTCTAAACTGCGAGGGGCCTTATGGCCGCGAGGGGCAGGCGCCTCAGGGGGAGCCTTGCCCCTCATTGCATTTAGGGGTCTAATCTGGATGGGAAATGCAACAGAGGGGCTTGGTGTGCTATGCTCCTGCTCGCGCGGTTCTGTAGGGGCGCGGTGTGCCGTGCCCTTGCCCTGATGAACATGCTGCCTGTCCGACTTAGAACCTATCCGAAAAACCGTCTCAAACGACCTGGACAAGGGGCTTAAGCCCCTTGTCCAACGTTATTCGGATAGGCTCTTATTGGGGTGAGTCGCAATGCCTGGCGCGCACATTCCATCGCATGAAGAAGCTGATAAGCAAAGGGGGCTTAAGCCCACTGTGCGCGAGGCTTTTTCACACGAGGGGAGGCAGCTGTGACCAGCGGCTACAAACGGACCAAGATCGTTTGCACCATCGGGCCGGCGTCGCGCGACGAGGCGACCCTGCGCGCCATGATCCGCGCCGGCATGAACGTGGCGCGCATTAACTTCTCGCATGGCGTGCACGAGCAGCACGCGCGTGACATTGCGGCCATCCGGCGCATTGCTGAAGCGGAAGGGCAGATCGTGGCGGTAATGGGCGACCTGCAAGGGCCGAAACTCCGCGTGGGAAAGATTGACCCGGAGCCAATCGAGCTAGGCCGCAATGACCGCGTCGTGCTCACCTCGCGCCCCGCTACCGGGGCCGGTGGCGTGGTCCATCTGCCGCACCCAGAGTTGATCGCGGAAGTGAACGTGGGCGAAACCCTGTTCCTGGACGACGGCGCGCTGGAGCTTCTGGTCGTGGAGAAGACCGAGGACTCGCTGATCTGCAACGTCGTCGTTGGCGGGGCGCTTAGCTCTAACAAAGGGATCGCCGCGCCGGAGACGCGCCTGTCGCTCTCGGCGATCACGCCGAAGGACGAGAAGGATGTCGCCTTCGCGCTCGAACAGAAAGTGGACTTCCTGGCGATGTCGTTCGTGCGCGCGCGCCGCGACATCGAGCAACTGCGTGCGCTCGTGCAACGCCTGGGCGGCGACGCGGCGATTGTGGCGAAGATCGAGAAGCGCGAGGCGGTGAACGCCTTCGACGCCATCCTCGACGCGACCGACGCGGTGATGGTCGCGCGCGGCGACATGGGCGTGGAGGTCTCGGTGCAGAAGGTCCCGCTGCATCAAAAGGAGATCATCCGCAAGTGCAATTGGGTGGGCAAGCCGGTCATCACCGCCACGCAAATGCTTCAGTCCATGATCGAGAACCCGCGCCCCACCCGCGCCGAGGCGAGCGACGTGGCGAACGCCATCCTCGACGGCACCGACGCGGTGATGCTCTCCGGGGAGACGGCGGTGGGGCAGTACCCGGTGCGCGCGGTGGAGATGATGGCAAAGATCGCGGATATTGTGGAAGCCAAGATGGCCTCGCGGGTGGACCAAATGGGATTCGGCGCGGTCAAGCACGTGCAGCCCATCGCCGACGCGATCAGTCTGGCGACGTGCGAAATCTCGCAAGACTTGAACGTGCGGCTCATCGTCACCTCGACGTGGAGCGGCTACACCGCGCGGCAGGTGGCGAAGGAGCGCCCCAACAAGCCCATCGTGGCGATCACGCCCAACCCGGTGGCGCTGCGGCGGATGGCGCTGGTATGGGGCGTGCTGCCGGTGCTGGTGGATCAGTACCAAGACACCGACGACATGCTGCAAATGGTCGAGCAGACGGTGCGCGCGTGCGGCCTGGCCGAACCCGGCGACCTGCTCGTTATCACTGGGGGGTTGCCGGTCGGCGGCGGCGGGCAGACGAACTTCCTCAAGGTGCACCAACTATAGACGCAGCAGGGACACGACACGCGCCGTCCCCCTGCAACAGACATGGACGCTGTGACTGTTCATGCTGGCGCGGACGCCAGCGCCGTCTCTTCCTCCATCGCCACTTCGTCGTAGGTCTCCATACCGTTGGAACCGTCCTTGCCGTTTACCATGGCGAGGTCTTCGCGGAAGCCTGCGCTTAAATCCACGCCCGTCGCTCGTCGCATCAACTGGACGGCGTAAGCCGCGTTGCCTATGGCGTAGCGCGGCTCTGGCCTGGCGAAATCTTCAAAGAAGAACGCGCAACTGGAATACATCAGTTGCGCCTGGTACTGCGCGCACAACATGTCGGACACGCGCGTCTGCTCTGTCGCGTCCAGTTTCAAGCCCATCCGCGCCAGGTAATCGGCGTCGCTCTCCTGGCCGAGCACCACCGCGATATAGCCGTCACGAAGCGCCCAGGGGTCCACGCCCAGCGGCGCGATTTGTGCTTCGTACAGGTGGTCGATCTCTAGGGCGAGCTTGTCGAACGCGCGGCGCAATGCGCCTTTCCAGCCGCTATACCCGTCGGTGCAGGAGCAGCCGGTAACCCAGCGCGACACGCCGTGAAAGCAGCTCCACGCGCTGCGTTCTTTGATCTCCACCGTTCGGGTAGGAGGGTGCTCTTGGAGGTAACGCCCCAGTGAGACCACCTCGTAGCCGGCCTCCGGCGCTTCGTGAGACACGAGCCACCGCACGAACTGGTATTCGCCCCGGTGGTGGTGCCCAAACGTCTCGCCATCGACCGCCACCAGCGTCAGTGGGCCGGCCTTCTTGCGGTGCGGGCCGAGCACATAATGCGCCCAGCGCCCCGCCCCGCCCAGGTGCCCGATGCCAAACGCCAGGTCTGACGAGAATTTCTCATGGCGGACAAACACCGCGATGCGGTCTCCGTCAGGCAGTTCCACCCAGTAAGGCCCCGCCCCGTCGTGGCTCTCATCGCGCTTCGCGGCGACGATCTGCCCCCCGCTTAGGATGGTGAACTGGAACCCTAACGTGCGGGCGACGTTGAGCGTTTCCAGGTCTACCGCCATCTCCGGGAGCCACAGGCCCTCCGGCGCGCGCCCGAAGCGCATCACAAAGGCGGCCTTGCCCCACGCGATCTGGGTGCGCTTGTCGCGCCGGCGCGAGAGGGGCAGGATCGTGTGGTGGATGGGCATCGCCAGCGCGTTCCCTACCCCGTACCTTTCGACGTTGCGCCGGTCGGCGGCCAGGATCATTTGATAGATGACCGGCTGGCGTTTTTCCAGCCAGGCCAGCAGGGTTTCGCCGAAGTTAAAGCTGATGGCCTCCAGGTTGCCCAACTCGGCGTTAGGCCGGTAGCATTCGTCGGTGATTCGCTCGTTCCAGTTGCGGAAAGGCGCTGCCGACGGTTCAGGGCCGATCTCCCCGGTGATCGGGTTGCCGCGCATTGGTTGGTAAAAATGTGCGTGGAGACAGAAGTATTTCTTGCGCGCCAAACGTCCCTCCTGGTGTGATCTACGAGCAGGGACACGGCAAAGCCGTGTCCCTGCTTACCCAATCGAAGGGCTGTCTTTACCGCCCCGGCACCCCGATCTTTGCGCCGTCCATCACGACCTTGAGCGGGAAGTCCTCCGGGCGCAGGTCCGTGCCTAGCTCCACGCCGCGCCCGATCTTGATCTCCGGCGGCAGATAGGTGTTCTTGCCGATGCACGTGATGCCGAGGTCGCCCGGCATCCCTGTGATCTCGCCTACGACGGCGTTGTGCCCGATCACGCAACCCTTGTCGATAATGCAGCGCTCGATTTCCGCGCCGGCCTCAAGGTAAGAATCGTTCAGGATCACCGACTCGCGCACCACCGCGTCCGGGCCGACGTAAACCCCCGGCGAAAGCACGCTCCGCTCGACCAGCGCGCCCGCCGCGATGATCGAGCCGTCGGTCAGCAGACTGTCGCGCACCGTCGCGCCGGCGTGAATCCACACGGGTGGGCGCTCCTCACTCCTGGTGTGGATGACCCAACTGCGGTCGTTCAGGTCGAGCGAGGGCGGACGCTTCAGCAGGTCCATGTGCGCTTCCCAATAGGCGTCCACCGTCCCCACATCGATCCAGTAGCCGCCGAACGGGTAGGCAAACACCCGATAGCCTTCCTCAAGCATGTACGGGATGATGTCGCCGCCGAAGTCATGCCGGGAGTTGCGCCGTCTGCTGTCGGCGACGAGCACCTCGACCAGCGCCTCGGTGCGGAACACGTAAACTCCCATCGAGGCCAGGTTGCTGGGCGGGTTCGCCGGCTTCTCCAGGAAGTCCACTACGCGGTAATCCTCGTCGGTGTCGAGGATGCCATAGCGCGGCGCTTCGTCCATCGGCACGCGGATGGTGCAAATCGTAATGTCGGCGTTTTGCTTCAGGTGGAAGTTAATCAGGACATCGTAGTCCATCTCGTAGATGTGGTCGCCGGAGAGAATCAGCACTGACTCCGGCGCACCCTGGGCGACAAAGTTCAGGTTTTGCATCACCGCGTCGGCGTTGCCTTTATACCAATCGCTATCCTGGCGGCCCTTGTAGGGTTGGAGCAGGTGCACGCCGCCGCTGAAACTCCGGTCCAGGTCCCAGGGCCGGCCCAGACCGATATGGTCGTTGAGGGAATGCGGACGGTACTGGGTCAGCACCAACACGTCGAAGACTCCGGAGTTGGCGCAGTTGGAGAGGGTGAAGTCGATAATCCGGTACTTGCCGGCGAACGGCACCGCCGGCTTGGCACGTTTCGCCGTCAACACCCCTAAGCGTGTCCCTGCGCCGCCAGCCATGATGACTGCTCGTGCTCTCACGATCTACCCCCTCCTCCCCACTAGGTTATCGTGTGATGGCGACCCCTTCGCGCCGCCGGGCGATCACCTTTTGATATTGCCGCACGTACTCGCGCGCTGGCGTATCCCATGAAAAGTCGGTTTGCATGGCGCGGACCTGCATCCGCCGCCACGCTGCCGGCTGAGCGTGATACGTGTCGATGACCCAATGCAACGTGCCCAGCAGCGCATCGAGGGTGTAATGCTCAAAAACGAAGCCCGTGCCTCTCTGCGCCTCGCCGGCGTCGTAGTTGACTACCGTGTCGGCGAGGCCGCCGGTGGCGCGGACCACTGGCAGCGCCCCGTAGCGCATAGCGACCATCTGGCCGAGGCCGCACGGCTCATAGCGCGACGGCATCAGGAAGGCGTCGCAGCCAGAGTAAATCAACCGCGACGAGATCGCGCTGTACTCCAGATAGGCGCGCATTTTGTTCGGAAAGTCCTGAGCCAGGAGCCGCAGGCCTTCCATGTATTGCGGTTGCCCGGTTCCCAGCGCCACGAACTGCACATCGGCCTCGGCCAGCAGCCGCCGCATCGCCGGTATCACCAGGTCGAGGCCTTTCTGCTCCACCAGGCGAGAGACCATCCCGAACACCGGCGCCGAGTCGCGCACGGGCAGGCCAGTCCGCGCCTGAAGCGCGCGTTTGTTCTCGACCCGCCGGTCGAGCGTATCCACATCGTAGTTGGCCGGAACTGCCGGGTCGGTGGCGGGGTTGTGGTGCGCCATGTCGATGCCGTTCAACACGCCGAACATGTCGCCCTCTGCCGCCCGCGCGCGCAGCAACGGATCGAGGCCGGAACCGAAATACTCCTGCTGAAGCTCCCGTGCGTAACGCGGGCTGACCGTGTTTACCGCGTCGGCGTAGGCGACGCCGATTGCCATCAGGTTGTCCGTCTTGCCCAGGCGCATCAGGAACGGATGCTCGCGCCAGGGGAGGCCCAAGTCCGCCAGCCAGCCGCCCACCGCCGCCCCCTGGTAGCCGATGTTGTGGATGGTGTACAGCGACGCTACGCGCCGCAGCAGCGAGTCGGCGGGCAGCGTGTAGAGCAGAAACGGGATCAGCCCGGTGTGCCAGTCGTTGGCGTGGAGCACGTCGGGGGTCCAGCGTTGGCCGTTCTCGGTCGCGCCGAGCCATGCGAGCATCTTCACGACCGCCTGCGAGAAAAACAGAAAGCGCGGCACGTCCCAGTCCCAGCCGTAATAAAGCTGCCGGTCGTCGCCGAACCAGGGCCGCCCCTTGACGAAATAGGCCGGCACGCCCTCCACGTCGCACCGGCTGACCTGCACGGCCAACGTCTCGGCGGGCCGCGCGAGGTTGAATGTGAACACGGGCCGGATACCAAACGCCGCGTCGTCGATCATGCCGTAGTGCGGCAGGACGAGGCGCGCGTCATGGCCGAGAGCGCGCAGCGCCCCCGGCAACGAACCGGCGACATCGGCCAGGCCGCCGGACTTGGCGAAAGGCACCGCCTCGGTTGACGCAAGCAGGATGTTGAGTGCCTCGTCCATGCCATACGACGCCGCTAACGCGCGGCGAACCAACGGTAATCGACGTTTGGAAAGACCTTGTCAAGCTCCCAGTACGCCTCCGCCAGCGCCCGGTTCGGCTGCCCGGCCTCCACCGAGTCGGCCAGTTCGTTGAACCGGTCGAGGTGCTGGAGGAAGCGCTGGATCGCATACTCGCGCGCCTGCCCGGTCGTCACCAGGAAGGGCCAGTCGCTGGACTGCGCCAGCAACAGCTCGCGCGCCGCCTGGTCGAGCACGTACCGCGCGCCGCCGCTGGCGTCGGGGTGCCGGGCGACCAGCTTCTCCATGCGCGCTTCGGCCTCCCAGACTGGCGTCCACATCCAATACACTTCGTGGTTGTCCCACGTCCAGTGCCCGCCGCCGACGCCCCATGAGCTTTCCGGGATGTGCAGCACGCTCTTGGGCGGGTGCGCCTCAATAAAATCGCTGGCGGTGGTCAACTCCACATCGGGGTTGGCCGCGAGCCGCCGCAGCACGGCGGCGATCCAGTCCACGCCCTCGAACCACCAGTGCCCGAACAACTCGGTGTCGTAATTCGAGGCGATCAGGCCGTACTCGCCGCTTTCGTTGTGATAACGCCTCAATTCTTCGGCCACCAGCCAGGCGAAGTGATCGGCGTGCTGGCCGACTTTGAATGCCGCCCAGTCGGGATGGTACAGGTCTTTAAAGCCCAGGTCCACCTTTGTGCCCGTCACGCGCCAGTACTGCATCCCGCTGACGCCGTCTTTCTTATGGAACTCGCGGTAGTCGTACTCGCCGGGGTAGCCCCAATCGGCGCTCCAGACCTGCATCCCGGTCTTGTTGTTCCGCCCGATGACCGCCACGCCGGAGTGCTCGTCCGCGCCGGGGCCGGCGGTCGTGTCGGAGACGTAGTAGGGCAGGTAGGTCGTCGCCTGGCGGAGCGGCATCTTCTCGGAGACCGGCACCAGGTAGCGCCGCTTGATCTCGCCGTAAGGGCCGATCGTCTCGCCAGCGGCGACGCCCACCGGCTGCCCGCCGGTGATGGTGTGCGTCTCGCTGAAAAACACCTTGATGCCCAGCTCGTTCAGGAAGCGCTCGACGCCGGGGCGGGTCACACCCTGGTCGGTGATGTAGGCGGGACGGTAGGCGCACTCCGGCAGCCAGATGCCGCGCGGCTTGCGTCCATACAGGCGCTCGTAGCTGGCGACGCCGGTCCGCAACTGCCCGTAGATAGACGAATCGTGGCCGATCAGCGGCAGGTAGCCGTGTGTCGCCGCCGAGGTGATGATCTCGACATAACCCTCGTCTTGCAGGGTCTTAAACGCGCCGGGGATGTCGCGCTCGAAGCGCATGTCGAAGTCGCGCTTAACGCTGGTGTATTTGTCGCGGTAGAAGGTCGCCAGATATTCCAGGTGCAGGTCGCCGACCTCCTGGAAGCGGGGCACGTCGCGGGACGCGGCCTCAATCTTGTCGTCAAGATACTGGTCGAAGTGATCCTTCACCGCGCCGTCGGCCAACTGCTCACCCAGGACCGGGGTGATGCCGATAGTCAACTTGTACGGAACGCCGTCCTCTTTGAGGTCATAAAGCGCCTGCAAGAGTGGGACATACGTCTCGGCGGCGGCCTCGTGGATCCACTCCTCGCCGTGCGGCCAGCGCCCCGCCTTGCGCGCATATGGGAGGTGGCTGTGCAACACAAACGTAAATGCGCCTACTGGACTCACCAGACCCTCCTCGCTTGCGTCTAAGAAACCATCAGACCAAACAGATTTTAGCTTTGCTTGCGTCAATCGTCAAAGAACACAGCGGTGAAAGATGATAAATAGTTGATTAATAGATTTGCTCAGTGCACCGGCACTACCCAGGAAGGCCGTTGTGGGAATAGCGCCTCCAGCAGCAGCTTGGACTCGCGCCAGGCCCACACGTCGGGGAACATATGCTTCAGTTCGTCGTAGGTGCGGTAGCCGAACAACAGCTTGAGAAACACCAGCGGCGGAAACGCGGCGTTGGCGTCCTGATCGGTGGAGTCGGTCGCCTCCGTGCGCGCCAGCCGCCCGGCCTCAAATACGAGTCGGAGGCCGGGCCGCCGATAAAAGCACAGCTTGAGTTCGCCGCCGTACCCCGCCATCGCCGACGCCGCCAGCCGCGCCTCCAGCGCGGGCGCGATGCGCTGGATAAACGCGGGCAGATCGGGCACGCGGATGTACCACGCATATGGCCGCGCGCGCACCGTCGCGCCGAAGGTTTCCAGAACCGGGTATGCCGGGTGCGCGTCGCCCAGCTCAAGCTGTATCCGACGCGCGTCCGGCCACTTGATTTCGATCAACTGTTTCAACGCGCGCAGCAGTGAGGGCATCACCGCCGCGCAGGGCACGCCTTCGGCCAGGACCAGCTCGCGGACCGCCGGCACGCCGAACCACAGCTCATCCAAGAGGTTGTAGTAGCCGGCCAACGGGCCGCCTTCCCCTTCGGTCAACATGTAGTATGTGGTCGAATTGAGGTGGCGCGGCTCAGTCAGTGCGTGTCGCCAGACCGTCTCGTCGCGTTTACAGGTGACCAGCTTGTCCCGACCATACGCCTCGGCGAGCGCCATCACCGCCGGCAGGTCGGCCTCGGCGACAGGGCGGAAGGCGTAAGGCTCGGCCACGCCGTCGTCGAGCTTAGGAATCGAGTCGAAGTAGAGGTCGCAGCCGGCGTGCAGGCTCAGCGCGTACTCGTAATCGAACAGGCGATAGTAGAAAGAAATGCCGGTGATCCCCTGCACCAGCAGGCCGCGCGCGGCGCAGTCGGCGTGTGCGGCCTCGAACTGCGCGCGCACCAGCCCCCGGCGGCGGTATTCGGGCAGGGTCATCACGATTTCGGGCTGCCCCACGCCAAAGGGGATGCCCTCGTAGGTCCAGGTCTGCGGGATGAGGCACAACGACGAGACGAACCGCTTCATCGCGGTGTCCTCAACCAGGTAGAAGTCGCGGCGCGTCATGATCGGGTGGTGCCCGTCCGTCATCGCGCGAATCCAGCCGCCGATGTCAACGTGTGGGTCGCCTTCTCGGATGACCGCGTTGTCCAGGTCGATGACGCGCTCGATGTCCTCCTCGGTCTCGGCGCGGCGGAGGATGAGGTCATCCCCCAGAGGATGCGGCAGGTTCATCGGCGCTCCTTATGGATGCGTTGAGATCACAGCGTGAGCTTTAGCTTCCAGGGAGCTTCATGCTCTCTGGGAGCTGCCGGGTGGCGTTTGCACGTCCAGGCCTTACAGCAGACGCACGATCACCGGCACGAGCATCTCGCCCGCCGACAGCGCGCCGTGCCCGCTGAAGAACGGGAAGTAGTCAAACGGGTCGGACAGCCTGGCCCCCTCGCGGCACACGACCACCAGGTCGCCGACGCGCGCTGCCGTCTCCGGGTGGCGCGCTCCGTCGCCGAATAGGCCCGCTTCCAGCGCCGCCTGGGAGTCGAGCGCGACCAACTTGTCGCTCAGCCGCTCGCGCAGGTAGCGCTCAGCCTGCTCACGCATCCCGGTGCGCAGAAAGAGATAGGATGCGCCGGCCTCGCCGGCGGGGGGCATCCTGAAAGTGTCGGCCAGGGCGGGGTGGTCGGCGGTTTTGATCTTATCTCCCTCCCGGTAGTTGATGTGGCCGTGATCCGCCAGCGCGATCAACAGAGTGCGCCCGTCGCCGGTTGCGCAGCGGCCTACAAAGTCGCGCAGGCGGAGGAACTCCTCGCGCGCCTCGACGAGCGCGCGCCGGCTTCGCGCGCCGGCGTAGTGCGAAACGTAGTCCAGCGCGCCCCAATACACGGCGATCAGGCACCGCTCGCGCCGGGTCGTTTCCATCACTTCTTCCATGACGGCCCATAAGTCCACAAAGCTCCCCAGACGGTGTACCTGTCCCACGCCCCGGTGCAGGAGGTTCGAGAGGCCGCTGCCGGCCAGGTTGCTCATAGTGGCCAGGCGGGTTCTCACGTCCGCCCCGGCCAACCTCTCCGCGATGCCGGGCACGCCCAGCGCCTTATCCGGATCAAAGCCCCATGCTAGCAACTCTTGAAATCCTTTCGAGGCGAGCGGCGAGAGGGACAGCATGTTGACCATCGCGCCGAACTCGCGCATGAGCAGGCGCGTGCCGAGCATCGCGTGCCCCGCCGGCGGGAAGCCGGTCCACAGCGTCGAGAGCGCGGCGACCGTCGTCGAAGGGAAAACCGAAGTCAGCGGGGCGAGCGCACCGTCGCCAACCACGTCGTCCACCATCTGCGCAAAGTCCGGCTCTGCGCAGAGTTCTTGCAGCAGGTTGTAGCCGAATCCATCGAGCAGGACGAGCACCACGCGCTCAACCTGCGTCGCCGGATCCAGCAGGCGCGCGTCGAGCGGCGGGGCTGCGCCGGGCAGGGCGCATCCCAAAACGCGCGCCAGCGTCGTCGGCACGTTGGCAATCGAAAGGCCGCTGTAATGCGGCCAGATCATCTCATCCTGCCAGGCGCAATCCTGGGCGAGCGGTAGCCGCCGCGCGCGGATTTCCGCCTCGATGATGTGAGCCAGTTCTGCAACCATACCCCCTCCGGTGTAAACCTATATGTAGCTTCCCTGCGTCTGGAAGCGCGCGGGAAACCTGAGCGTGCAAAAACAACGGCGTCAAAGATAACACCAACAGGCGTTTCTGTCTCGTTGATGATTCATCAATTGCTCGTGGACAAAACTTTGTGGTATAACACGTTTAGCAGAGGATGCTTCTGAGCGCTGGAGGGGCGAAGCTGCCATGTCCGAAGAAGCGCATCTGTTTATCAACGCCGAGGGCGAATACCTGAGCGGCCAGGCGCTCGCCGACGCCATCAAAAAGCACGGCGTCCTCCGCTTTAACGGCCTGCGTGCAGCTCACCCTACCTGGCGACCCGATCTCCGACACGCCGACCTCACCGTTTCTGAGGCCGAAAAACCCAAGCGCGGCCTCGAAGCGAAGATGCTGCGCGACCCTAGCGAGTGGCAGCCTGGCGGCAGCAATTGGGCGCAAGATGCGCGCTTTGTTGATTTCAGCGGGGCAGACCTGCGCGGCGCGGACCTGCGCGCGCTTGACTTGAGCGGCGCGAACCTGAGCGGCGCGAACCTCGGCGACGCCCAACTCGGCGGCGCGCACCTTCGCCGGACCGACCTGAGCGGCGCGGACTTCGGCGGCGCGGACTTGTGCGGCGCGGACCTCTTTGAGGCCGACCTTACGGATGCAAGACTCACCCGGACAGCGCTGAAGGGGACAAACCTGCTCGGCGCGGAGGTCAGGCCGGAAGCGCTCAGCGAAGCCGTGCTTGACGAGTTGACTCTGCTGCCCGATGGCATTGCTTACGGCGCACTCGACTCGCCCTGGACCGTGCGTATCAACGATTTGCGCCTGGCGGCGACTCAGCCCATCCCGGAGGCGGCAGCCGAACCCGTCGCGGAAGCCGAAGCCAGGCCGTCGCTCTTGGCGCGGCTGTGGAACGCGATCAAGAGGCTGTTCTGTTCTGGGCAGGGGACTTAAGCCCCCTGTGTGAGCCTTTGCGGATAGCTCTCAGCACGTCACATGCAAGATGGCGTTGACCTTCTCTTGGTCTTTCGCCTTGCTGAGCAGTTCGCACGCCTCTTCGGTGGGGCACACGACCAGTTCCACGCCGCGTTGTTTAGCTTCCTCGTAGACCGCGTCCATGATCGGCAGTTTGCCGAACGCTCCCGTGCCGATAATCAGTTGCTTGCAGTCCCAGGGGATCGGCTCCTCTGCTGAGAGCGGGGTGTGCCCGAACTGGTCTCGATAAGGCTTGGAGGCCTTTTTCTTGCGGCGCTTGATTTTCCCCCCGTCGATGACCACGTCCTCCTCGTATTCCTCGCCGTCGAGCTTGATGCGCCCAAATTCGATGAACTTCGCCTTCACGTCGCCCTCCCTGTCTGCCACACTGTTCGTGGTTTACTATCGGTCCTCTTCGCCGCCGAGACCCGGCTCGCCGGCCACCTGCCGGACCACGCGCTGCCAGCTATCGCCTTCCGGCCCCATCTTCTCATGCTGGAAGCGGTAATCATTCTTGCGGATGAATTCGGCAAGCTCCGCGCCCAGCCGTTCCCATGCCGCCTGTTGCGCCGCAACCAGCGCCGCGAACGTCTCCTCCTTGCGCACCGCGTCCAGCGCCATGCGCAGGTGCCGCCAGCACAGCCCATCGCTCTTCGCAAACGCTGCTCCCAGTTCCGGCTCCGCCGGCCCCTCGTCGCCGAGGACCTTCACCAGCGCGCGGGTGTAAGCGCGCTCGGTCTCGCCCTGGTGCACACAGGCGACGCACTCGTGTTTGGGTTCCAGCTTGCCGGTCAGGTCGCTCGCGCCGTTGCCCCGCCGCAATAAACCGCCGCCCTGCCACTGCGCCCCATTGAGCGCGCGTAGCAGGTTGGTAAGCACATCCTGGTAGATGATCGCCACGCCTAACGATCCCCCCAGTCGGATGAGCATGTGCGCGTGGCGGTTGCAGAAACCCTGCGCCGCGCGGATCTCGGTGCGCAGCTCGACCTCGGTCACGCGCATGTACAGCATGTGATCGAAGTAGTGGTCCATCTCGCGGGCCGTGAGTGTGCAGACCGGGCAACCCGGTCGCCCACACGCCTCGATTAGCGCGAGAGCCTCGCCTTTGAGCGCCATTTGTCGCCCCTTTCGTGCCGGAAGCTGCTTTATTGTACATCGACTTTGAGGGTTGTTAACAATGAACTGATGCAAACTTACGCCAACAGCTGGCCGTGCTAAGGCCTTTCTCTACCTCACCCCTGCCTCGCCTGCGGCTCGACACCCCCTCTCCGCGAGCGGAGAGGGGGGCGGGGGGTGAGGTGTCCGCCAACACGACCAGCACCACAAGCACCGCGGTCGTTGGCTCAAAAGCTTGAATCACTTCCTTTCCAAACGGCCTCTAAATCCCCTCTCTATAAAATGGAGAGGGGACTCTCCAGACCTCAGCTCCCCCTCTCCGTTTCCGGAGAGGGGGCGAGGGGGTGAGGTAAAATGAGAAATGGAAAGCCCTGCCTGCGTACAGGTGCATAGTGCTGACGGGGAGTATCGCGGTAGAACTGACGATGCTATACTGAGAGGGCCAGGCCACGACAGCGGTCGCGGTTTCTTCACACGCGCGCCTGGCGGCGAAGCTGCCAGTTTGATATATGATCGCACTGCTCTTATTGTTGACCGCCGCCTACCTCGTGTTGGCGGTCCTCGTCTACGACCGGCGGCCCCAGGCGCTCTCGAATCGTTTCATGAGCGCATACCTTGTGGGGGTGGCGGGCGCTACTGCCGGGCTGGCCATCGTCAGCGTCGCCGCGCACCGGGCGGAGGCCGAGGGCGGCGCGCGCCTCGCCATGGCGTGCCTGGGCGCAGCCAACGCCGTGTTGATGCCGGTGGCGGTGCTGGGGATTCACTTCAGCGGCCTTGCTAACGCTATATACCGACCTCTGCGCGCGATGGCGGCGCCGCTTTTATCCCTGCCGGTGGTTCTGGCGATGCTGTGGATCAGCGTTGTACAGGGCGGCCCACTCGTCGAACCTGCCGCCGCAGGCTATCGCCTGGCGCGCGCTGTAGACGGCAACGCCACGATGGCGGCGATGGTCTGGCTCTCCATCGCTGGCGGCGTGGTGACGGGCGTGCTGGTCGTCTTCGGCATCGTGAAGCGCCGGATCATCCCCCGGTGGGTAGGCTCGCTCTACCTGGCGGCGATGATCCTGGGCATCCTGATCGGCGGGCTGCTGCACCTGGGGGCGCGGGAGCCAATCGCGCTGACGTTGTATCACACCCCGCTCATCATTGTGTTGCTGTTCGAGGTCATCCGCTTCAAGCGCACCCTGCCGCTGCGCGAGACGCTGCGCGCGCTGTACGGCGGCCAGTCGGATGGCGCGCTGGCGCTGGATGCGACCGGCGCGGTGTTTTGGGCGAGCGAGGGGGTGAGCCGGTTTCTGGGCGCACCGACGACCGGCACTGTCGCCGAAAGCCACGTGGCGGAACTGATACGCGGCACCCCGTTGTGGCCGACGGTTCGGGACTGGCTGGGTTCCGGCGCAGCCGAGGGTTCTGCGGAAGTCGCCGTGCCACTGGGCGACGGCGAGCGCGTGGTGCGCGTGAGGCTCATGGCGCTCGACCATCTACCCGATTACCCCGGCGCGCGACTGCTGGTCTTTGACGATGTGACCACCGCCCGAATCCACCGCGCGCTGACCGATCTGCGCCGGGAGTTCGCGGCCATGGCCGCCGTTGGCGAGGCCATCTCCAGTTCACTGGACCCGCAGCAGGTGATGGAAAGCGCGCTCAGGCAGGTGCTCCAGGTCACCGACGCCGACACCGCGAGCATCTATCTCGTCGATCCCAGCCATCCCGACCGGTTGCGTGTTGCTGCGAACCAGTCGCGTCCTGAGGCGTCGGGCGAGCCGGCCCTCTGGCTGGACGTGAACCAATCGATCCCCGGCGCGGCGGTGCAGCGGAACGCGCCGGTTTCGGTGGATGATTTCGATACGACGCCGGACCGAAGCCCGCAACGACACGTGGCCGGGATGCGCTCGGTCTTGGCGGTTCCACTCTCCACGCAGGAGGCGATGTTGGGCGCGCTTGCGGTCGCCAGCCGCGCGCCGGGCCTTTTCACCCCGCAGGACAGGTTCTTGTTAGAGAGCATCGGTCGGCAGATCGGCGTGGCGTTGGAACACGCGCGCCTGCACGAACGCGAGCGCCGCCTGCGCCAGCTTTCGGAGACCTTGCGCGAGGTGGGCCGGATCGTCGGCAGCACGCTGGACCTGGACAGCGCGTTGCAAGCTATCCTGGCGCAATTGGGCCGGGTGGTGCAGTACGACAGCGCATCGATCATGCTGCGCAACGAGGAAGGTCGGCTGCGGTTCAGCGCGACGGTGGGCTTCGACCCGGCGGTGGACTGGGAGGATGCCGCCCGGCAGCTAGAGGGCGATGCGGTATCTGCGCAGATCTTTGCCAGCCGGCAGCCTTTGTTGATCGACGACACGCGCGGTTTTCCCGGCTGGGTGACGGTCGAAGCAGGCGCGCAAAATCGCGCCTTTATCGGCGCACCATTGATCGCCCGCGATCAGGTGATTGGGGTGCTCAACGTCGACAGCAGGACGCCCGGCGCTTACGACCAGGAAGCGGTCGAAATCGTCCAGGCGTTCGCCGATCAGGTGGCGGTCGCCATCGAGAACGCGCGCCTGTTCAGCGCCGAGACGGCGCGCCGCCGCGACCTGCAAGTCCTGAACACCATTGCTGCCGACAGCGCCGAAAGCCTGGACCTGGAACGCCGACTCAACATCGTATTGGATCACGTG
The DNA here is from genome assembly GCA_034435135.1 of Anaerolineae bacterium. Classification (GTDB taxonomy): domain Bacteria; phylum Chloroflexota; class Anaerolineae; order Aggregatilineales; family JAFGMM01; genus JAOSJO01. The sequence continues at coordinate 32,741 of DAOTXU010000269.1, forward strand.
TTGGAGGCGACCGGCGCTGAGGCGGGGGCGATTCACCTGGTCGATCCGAACGGCGCGCGCCTGGTGCTTCAGGCGCAGCGCGGCCTCTCGCCGGAGATGGTTCACGCGGCGCTCATCGTCCCGGTAGGGGCCGGGCTGTGCGATCTGGTGATGCAGGGCGGACAGCCGGCGACGTTTACCATGCCGGGGAAACCCCCGGTAGCTTTCATCGCCGCGCCATTGACCGCCGGCGGCAAGGTGATGGGCGCGCTTAGCCTGAGCGCCGTCGAAGCCTTGACGCCCGGCAGCGACCGTGTTGCGCTGTTGGTGAGCATCGGGAGGCAGGTAGGCGCCGCCGTTGTTAACGCCCAACTCTATCGGCGCGCCCTGGACCGCGAGCGTTTGTCGGAGGCGCTGAGCCGGCTGGGCCTGGCGATCAGCGCCACGCTCGACGAGCAGGAGGTCCTCAACCTGATCTGCCAGGAAAGCACAGCCGTCTTTGGGGTTGAAAGCGCCCTCGTCTCACTGGTGGAGGAGGACGAACTGGCGGTGGTGGCGGCCTATGGGCGCGGGATGCACGCCTATATGGGCAGCCGAGAGCGTATTCGGATCGGGCGTTCGCTGGGCGCACAGGTGGTCGCGGCGCGCCGCCCGCTTTACGAGAACCGGGTGCGGGAGCAGTTTATGGGCGCAGCGCCGGACTGGCTGGAGGAAACGCGCACCGAGTCGAAACTGGGGGTGCCGATGCTCCGCGACGGCGAACCGATCGGCGCGATTGTGCTGGTCAGCACTAGCGACCCCGATCACTTCAGCCCGTTCGACATCGAGCCGGCGAATCTATTGGGCGTGCAGGCCGGCCTGGCGTTGCAGAACGCGCGCCTGTATGCCGAGGTGAAACGCCGGCTGGAATACAGCCGCCTGGTGGACGAAGTAGGGCGCTACGCGACGGCTGTCCTGAGCGTGGATGCGATGGTGCAGGGCGTGTGCCGGCGGATTTACACCGCATTCGGATATGACGTCATCGCCCTCTTTCTGGCGAACCTGACGGCGGACCTGGACGAGAAACTCGACGCCGGCAAACTGGCGGCGCGGGCCGTCTTCGTCAATGGGCAGGCGGTTGACCCGGATCAACTCGACGTGGAGACCTTGCCGGTGCGCGTCGTTACCCGCGCCGCGAAACGCGGCGAGGCGGCGTTGGTCTCGGTGGGGTTGCGGCTCACCACTGACCCTCAGTTGGCCCAATCTGGCCGAACCGACCTGGCGACGCCGCTGATGATGGCCGAGGATGTGATCGGTGTGCTCGCGGTCTCGCGCTTGCGGCCCAACGCGATCAACTCCGATGAGGCGGACGTGCTGAAAACGCTGGCGATGCAGATCGCGGTCGCCTTCTCAAACGCGCGTCTGTTCGACACCGTGCGCCGGCAACGCGACGAATTGGAAGACCGGGTGCGCGAGCGCACCGCTCAAATCGAGGCGCAGAAGGAACAGACCGAGGCCATCCTCCGCTCGGTACCCGATGCAGTCATTGTGACCGACCTGGCCGGCAAGATCGTTCTCGCCAACCCGCCGGCGGCGCACTTGCTCCAACGACCCGAAACAGAGCATAATGTGCGTCAGTGGGTCAGGGCGCTGGTTGCCGGGGCCGACGCCAGAAAAGAGATGGAGCTGGGTGCGAAGGTGTATCAGGCGACCGCCTCGCGCGTGGTGCAGGATGATCGGGAGCTGGGCGCGGTGATCGCGTTGCGCGACATCACGCGGCTGCACGAGTTGGACCGGCTCAAGAGCCAGTTCGTGTCTACCGTTTCGCATGAATTGCGCACGCCGTTGACCAACATCAAGCTCTACGCCTCGCTGCTCCAGCAGGGCAAACCCGAACGGCAAGAGAAGTACGTCGAGGTGATTGAGCGCGAAAGCCTCCGCCTCGAAAAACTGGTGATCGACCTGTTGGACCTGTCGCGCCTGGAGCGCCAGGAAACGCCGCCTCAGCGCGAGGCACTGGACATCGCCCATGTGATCGAGGCGGTCATCGATAACCACGCGGGCCAGGCGGAACTCAAACGCCTGACCCTGGCTTACGAGCCGAACGGCAACCTGCCGTGTATTTTCGCCGACCGCAACCAGTTGATCCAGGTGTTCACCAACCTGGTGAACAACGCCATCCTCTACACGCCGGCAGGCGGCCAGGTGACGGTGCGCACTTGCCCCGGCACTTACCGCGATGCCCCTGCCGTGCGCGTCGAGGTGCAAGATACCGGCGTGGGTATCGCCCCGGAGGAGGTCGCCCACATCTTCGACCGCTTCTACCGGGGCAGCAATGTCGCCCCCGATGCCGCGCCCGGCACCGGGCTTGGATTGGCGATTGTGAAAGAGATAATTAACCTACATTGCGGTACAATAGAGGTGTCGAGCGAGGTGGGCCGGGGGAGCACTTTCGCAGTGGTGCTGCCGGTTGCCCCGCCAGAGCACAGTTGATGTGAGGCGCAGCGTTGAGGAGCCAGCCAATGTCGAAAGGGAAAATCCTGGTCGTTGAGGACGATATCGCCTTGTTGGAGGGAATCCGGGACATTCTGGAGTTAGACGGCTTCACCGTTCTGACCGCCAGCAGCGGGTTTGAGGGGTTACAGTGCCTCCGCGCAGAGAACACAGCGCCCGATCTCATCGTGTCCGACATCATGATGCCGAAGATGGACGGCTACGAGTTCTTTGAGCTTGTGCGCTCTGAAGCGCGCTGGGTGACCATCCCGTTCATCTTCCTGACCGCCAAAGGTGAGAAGGCCGATGTGCGCCTGGGCATGGGGATGGGCGTGGACTACTACCTGACCAAACCCTTCGACTCGGAGGACCTCCTGATCGCCGTCGAGTCGCGCCTGCGCCGCGCCAAGCAACTCGACGCGGTCACCACTACTGAAATCGCCGATCTCAAGCGTAACATCCTCACCATCCTCAACCACGAGTTCCGCACCCCGCTCACCTACGTGGTGGCCTACGCTGACATGCTCTCACGCGACGCTGACGAACTCACGCCCGATGAGTTTGCCAGCTTCCTGCGCGGCATCCAGGCCGGCTCTGACCGGTTGCGCCGGCTCATCGAGAACTTCATCTTCCTGGTCGAACTGGAAACCGGTGAGGCGATTGCGACCTTCAACTGGCGCAAGCGCCGCTTCTCAGACTTCCGGGCGCTGCTGGAGGGGGTGGTCGAACAGAGCCAGACCGAGGCCGAAGACCGCAACATCAACTTGGTCATTGACACCCCCGAAGAGATGCCGGTCGTCGAAGGCGACCGCGAATACTTGCGCGGCGCGCTGGGCCGGCTGGTGGATAACGCCATCAAGTTCAGCAAACCGGAGGGCGGCACCGTCACGCTCAAGGCTGAGGCCCAGCGTGACAAGGTGCTGCTGTCGGTGTGCGATGAAGGGCGCGGCATCCCCGCACAAGAATTGGCGCGCATCTTCGAGCCGTTCTACCAGGTGGACCGGGAGCGCTACGAAGACCAGGGGGCAGGGAGCGGCCTTGCCATTGTGCGCGGCATCACGAAGATGCACGGGGGTGAAGTGCAGGTCGAAAGCGAGTATGGGAAGGGGAGCACGTTTCGCATCGTGCTGCCCGTCGCCGAAGGTAATTGAGGCGCACACCCGCAACGGCGGTTATAATCGTCGGGCGAGTGATGACAGTCTCCTGCTCTCGTGGTGGTGGCGGATTTGACTCACGCGCACATGGAATTCACGGAGAGATGTAAAAAACCTCTGTGACCGCGGGGGTTAGAAAACGCCATCAATACGCAACCGGGAGGTCACCTAGAGCCTATCCGAAAAGTCCTGGACAGGGGGCTTAAGCCCCCTGTCCGA
>DAOTXU010000270.1:0-8491 GCA_034435135.1 Anaerolineae bacterium
CCTCTAATACTACAGCCGCAGTTGACGGCTGCGAGCCGGTTTTGTTAGGGTCGCGCCACCATATGTGGGGTTGGCGTTCCACATAGAATGGCGCATCTGGCCCTTGCGCAACGATGTGCGGCTGTAGTACTAAGAGCGGTCCGGCTGGCTCGTGGCCTTGCTGGTGGCAAAGCGATGGACCTCCGCCACCGGCAGGACAAACAGCACGCCGCTGTTGTCCAGCTTCATCTGGTCCATCTGCGCGAAGACCTTCCGCGTCGCTTCGATAATGTGTTGCGCCTGGGCCTCGTCATCGACCACAGAGAAGATCGTGCGGTGATGCGTCTCGCTGCTGCGCATGAAGTCGGACAGGCTGGGGATGAGGGGGAGGTTGTCGCGTGCGCCGGCCTTGCGCAGCTTGACCAGGCCGGTGCTCTCCAAAATCGTGATCCCCGGCGCGCCGGCGGCTTCCCAGGCCTCCAGGAGCGTCATACAATGATCGGGGTTGTTCAACACGATAACCACCATTTGCTTCATGATGCTTCTCCTGCGCTAACTTCAACCGGCGGCGGCGCGGGCGCGCGAAACAGACTGCGCAACAGCGGGGGCGTGAGCAGAGTCGTCAGGATGACCACGCCCACCACCGCAGCGAAGGTTTCCGATCCAATCAATCCGTTGTCTACGCCCACGGTCGCTACAATCAGACCCACCTCGCCGCGCGACATCATCCCTACGCCCAACTGCAAAGACTCTCGGCCTGCCAGGCCGCCCAACCGCCCTCCCAAACCCGCGCCCGCCACTTTGCTGATGACCGCCACAACCGCCAGCGCCGCCAGCAGCAGCACGCCGTCGGCGGTGAGTTCGCGGACATTGACGAGCAGCCCGATATTGACGAAGAAGATGGGCACGAACACCCCGTAGGCCAGCACCGACATCCCCACCTCGATGCGCTCTTTCAGGGGGCTGCGCGCGAAGATCAGCCCGGCCAGAAACGCCCCGGTGATGGCCGCCATGTTGCCAAACACCTCCGCCGCCCAGCTATAGAGCAACATCACCACGAACACGAAAGCCATCAACCCTTCGCTGATCGGCAGTCGGTCAACCAGGCGGGTAAACCGCGTCGGCAACAGCCACAAGCCCGCCAGCAGGGCCACGACCAGAAACAGGGCCATCTGCGCCACAATCCCGACGACGCCGGTCAGGTCAGCCGTTCCGGTGTTGCTCGCCGTCAGCGCCACAAAAACCGATAGCCCCAGAACGACCAAAATGTCATCAAACACCGCTGCGCCCAACAAGCTGATGCCCACGCGGCTGCGCAGCGCGTCAAGTTCGATCAACGTCTGCGCCGAGATGCTGACGCTGGTCGCCGCGAGGACCAGGCCGATGAAGATCGCCGGTTCGACCTCGAACCCTAACAGCAGTCCCAGACCGAGACCTAACAGCACCGGCGCGAGGACCCCCAGGGTGCCCGCCAGCGCTGCGACCTTACCGGACGCGATTAAGTCGGAGAGGTGTAGCTCCAGCCCGGCGATGAACATCAGCAGGAGGACGCCGAATTCGGCGAGTTCATGAACCGTCTCGCTCAGGTGCGCGCTGGTGAAAAAGGGTAGGTGCAGGAAATCCAGCAAGGATGGGCCTAAGATCAAGCCGATCAGCAACTCCCCCAACACGGAAGCCTGCCCCACGCGGTAACTGACGTAGCCGGCCAGCTTAGCGGCGACGATGATCACCATCAAGGCAAGTATGAGTTGCAGAACTGGCGACATCTATGTGCTCCCGTCTTGGGCGTATACAAGATAAAACGCCAGGCGTGAGGGTCCACGCCTTTGCTCCTGGATGCGGGTAAAGGCCTCGCCTGGACCTTACCTCTTGCGATTTCAGCAGTCGGCGCTTATTTCAACGCCTCGCGGACCAGGTTCACGACCTTCGCCAGCGCCTCGTCGAGCTTGCCGGGGTCGCGCCCGCCCGCCGTCGCCAGTTGCGGACGCCCGCCTCCGCCCCCGCCCACGACCTGCGCAACCTGTTTCACCAGGTCGCCGGCTTTGAGGCCGCGCTTGACGAGATCATCCGTCACGGCGGCGAGCAGTTGCGGCTTGCCCTCGCTGACGATGCCCAGCACCATCACACCCGCGCTCACCCGGTCGCGGAACCAGTCCGCCATCTCGCGCAGCAGGTCAATCGTGGCGACATCCACGTGCGCTGAGAGCACACGCACGCCGTCCACCTGCTCAACCTGTTCCGCCAACAACCGCTCGAACTGGGCGCGCGCCAACTGCCGCCGCAACCGCTCCATCTCTTTCTGGGAGGATTGTAAGCTATCGCGCAACGCGCTCAGCCGCCTATGGATTTCGCGCGGCGTGGTCCCCAGGGACGCGGCGATGTCCTGCAACAACTCGAACCGCTCGCGCATGAGCGCGAGCGCGCCGCGCCCGGTCACCGCTTCGATGCGGCGCACGCCCGCCGCCACGCTCTCCTCGCTCACGATGACGAACGGGCCGATCTCGGCGGTGCGGTTTACGTGTGTGCCGCCGCACAACTCGTAGCTGAAGCGGGCGCGCGGGTCGCCTACGGTGATGGTGCGCACGTGCTCGCTGTACTTCTCGCCGAAGAGCGCCATCGCGCCCTCGGCGCGCGCCGCCTCCAGCGGCTTGATGACCGGGGTCACCGGCAGGTTCGCCAGGATCGCCTGGTTCACCTGCCACGCGATCTCGGACAGCTCCTCAGGTTTCAGCGCCTCGCTGTGGGTGAAGTCGAAGCGCAGCCGGTCCGGCGCGACGAGCGACCCCGCCTGCTGCACGTGCGGCCCCAAGACCGCGCGCAGCCGGCTGTGGAGCAGGTGCGTCGCGGTGTGATTGCGGCGGATGTCCCAGCGCCGCTCCTCATCGACCGCCGCGCGCGCCAGGTCGCCGACGCGCGGTGTGCCCTCGACTACCTCGCCCAGGTGCACGATCAACCCGCCGACCGGGCGCTGCACGTCCTCCACATCGATTTCCCAATGCGCGCCGTCACCCAGGCCGGTGATCGTCCCCGTGTCACTGACCTGGCCGCCGGCTTCGACGTAGAACGGCGTCTCCGGCAGGACAACTGCCACGCGCTCGCCGGTGATCGCCGACTCGACGCGCCCTCCGTCGCGGAGGATCGCCAGCACGCGCCCCTCGACCGAGAGCGAGCCATAGGGGTTCTGGGTCACGCCCCCCTCGCCAAGCAACCCGTCCGCCTTGAGCGACGCCAGCGCGGCGTTGTACGCCTCCGCGCGCTCGATCTCCCCCATCGCTTTGCCGCCGCCGCTGGCGAGCGCGTGCCGCTCCATCTCGGCGTAGTAGCCGGTCTCATCCACCGTGAAGCCGCGCTCGCCGGCCACGTCGCGGGTCAGCTCCAGGGGCAGGCCCAGCGTTGAGTAGAGGAAGAACGCCAGCAGCCCGGAGAGTTGCCGCTTGCCCTCTTTCGCAAGCTGGTCGAGCATCCCTTCGAGTTCGGCCAGCCCCCGATCGAGCGTGCGCCCGAAGCGCTCCTCCTCCTGCGTGATCGCGCGGCGGATCGCCTCGCGCTTCTCGACCAGTTCGGTGTAGTGGCTGCCCATCTCGTCGATGACGACCTCGGCCACCTGCGCCATGAACGGCGCGGTAAAGCCCAGCTTGCGCCCGAAGCGCGCCGCGCGCCGCAGCACCATGCGGCAGACGTAGTTGCGCCCCGTATTGCCCGGCGTCACCCCGTCGGCGACCAGGAACGTCGCCGCACGCACGTGGTCGGCGATCACGCGGTACGGCACGATGTTGGCGTCGCGCTCTGCGTCGGTGTGCCCGGCGAGTTCTTGCGTGCGCCGGATGATGGGCATGAACAGGTCGGTCTCGTAGGTGGCGTCTTTCTCTTGCAAAATCGCCACCAGCCGCTCGAAGCCCATGCCCGTGTCCACGCCGGGCGCGGGCAGCGGATGGCGCGCGCCGGCCTCGTCCTGGTTGAACTGCATGAACACCAGGTTCCAGACCTCCAGCCAGCGCCCACAATCGTTATCGAGGAAGACGCTGCAATCCGGCTCGCCACAGGTGCATTTATCTTTGCCCAGGTCGAAGTGCAGCTCGGAGGTCGGCCCGCACGGCCCCACGTCGGCCATCTGCCAGAAGTTGGTCTTGTCGCCCATGCGGTAGACTCGCTCCGGCGCGACGCCGATCTCGTTCACCCAGATGTTATACGCCTCGTCGTCGGTCTCGTGCACGGTGAAGTAAAGCCGGTCGGCAGGCATCTCAAAGACGACCGTCAGGCAGTCATACGCGAAGCGGATCGCCTCGCGCTTGAAGTAATCGCCGAAGCTGAAGTTGCCCAGCATCTCGAAGAAGGTGTGGTGTTTCGGCGAGAAGCCCACGTTCTCCAGGTCGTTGTGCTTGCCGCTCACGCGCATACACTTCTGCGACGTGGCGGCGCGCTTGTAGTCGCGCTTGTCCAGGCCGAGGAACACGTCCTTAAACTGGACCATGCCGGCGTTGGTGAACAGCAGCGTGGGGTCGTTGCCCGGCACGAGGGATGAGGAGGGGACTCGCTTATGCCGCATCTCTTCAAAGTAACTCAGGAACGCCTCGCGCACTTCCGCGCTGGTCATCTTCTTCATCGGCTTTGTCCGCTTTCCAGTCAAAGGTTAAGTGTTGGGGTGTAATTATAGTGCACGGGGAGGGGGTTTTCAAAGCTTTTGCGTCATTGGCGCTATAAAGTGAGGTCTTGGAGAAAGGCGCGCACTTCGGCGAAAGTGGGGCTATCCCAGGGGAGAGGACCGAACGAGAGAGGAAACGAAGATGTCTAATTACTATATTATGTGTTATACTACCAATAATTTGCACCTTTCAATAAAAAGGGGAGGTTTCCCATGGTTCGCAAACTTTGCCTCTTTGGAGTCTGGGTAGCAATCCTGACCATCCCGGCCACCATAGTCTTTGCCCAGGAAGAAGATGAAGCTTGTGAGCTAGATCTTCTCCAAAACCTTCCCGACGGGCGTTTCGGCGTGCACGCCATCAAAGGCTCAACGGAATACTTCCTTTCCGTTGATCCAGAACCCGGTACAGCGAATCCAGTTTCTCTTGTCCTTGAACTGACAGAAAGCTCGATGGGGACTGGGCTTGATACTTACGACTGGGATCAACGGGGAAATAGACTCACATACTTGAACCCTATGTCGATCTGCTTTTTTGGGGGACCAGGAATGACCCCGCAAATTGCCCCTATCGTTGTTTCTGATGTTGCCGATGCCTGTCTTGCGGATTTGGCGGTTCTCATCCTTAGGGAAAACGGCCAACTTTTGACGCCATACAAGGATGAGAAAACAGGCGCGGTTTTGACGAGGGTCATTGCCGAAGACATCACCGCCCTACGTTGTCTACCAGACGGTACTTACGTCAAAATGTCCAGGTGGGACGAGGGAAAAGCGGCAGCCATCGACCTTGATTATCAAGATGGATACACTGCCTTTGTTTTCACTTTGGAGGGTGAAGAAGGCATAACCTTGACGCTCAAGGACCCGGAGGGAATTCCCTACGTTTTCATTCTCGATGACGTAGGAGAGAAACTTGATTTGTCGCCAGCTTTGAATCTTGCCTATCTGGGTGCAGATCAAACGTTGTGGGTACACCCATGGAATGACACGGCGTTCGACATGGAAAGAGGAACTCAAATCACCGACCGGCCAGTGAGCGAGTTTCTCTGGGCGGGCATTGGCGGCGAGTACCTCGTTTACATCCAGGGAGGCCAACTCTTCATCACAGGCAAAGAAGACAATTCTGAGGGGGTCAGAAACATTACTGATCTCGTCTGTGAAAGATAAATCCATCACCTGCTACCTCATTCTCGCCGCCAACGCTTGAGTCCACCGCGCAACTAGCGACAGGCGCGGCTATCATCCAGACCGCCGCGGCTATCGCCCGGAACCGAAGACCTGACAATCGCGCTGCCACAGCCAACCAGCAGCCACTTGAGATCAAAAGGACGGGTGCGTTCCATCAGAGAGACTCCCACAGATAGCCAGGGTCTAAAAAGCGCAAAGCCGGTCTCGCCCAGAAGGACCGGCTTAGCGCTGACACGAGGAGAAAACGGAGATTGTTGGCCGGCGCTGTTATGCACTCGCACGCCAGCCTGCTTCGATTGAACCGCACATTCAGTATAGAGCCGGCGCGGACGCGATGCTATGTGCAAGAGCACAGAAAAACCGGGGCACTATTTGTGCAAAATACCAAAAGCATCGGCGCACTGGCCGTGAAAGCGCTAAGCCGGTTCCGACCCAGAAAGAACCGGCTTAGCACCGACACGAGGAGAAAACGGAGGTCATGTGGCTGGTGATTTTCGGTCTCCTATGGTTGGTTGCCTAGCTGCTTCCACACCAGCCCGCTCATTTGAACCGCAAGCCTAGTATAGGGCAGGCAAGGGGGGTGGTTCTATGTGCAAGAGTACAGAAAATTAAAGCCCTTTATATGTACAAAATACCCAAAGGTCAGATTGCGCTTGCGAGCCGGCGAGAACCCTCGCATAATCCATGTGCAGGAGGCGTCACCATGCAATGCTGGCACTGTGAACGTCCCGCGCACGCGGCCTGCCGTTTCTGCGGTCGCGCCGTGTGCCGCGAACACGTCCAAGAACTGCCCTTTGTGCTGGAAATCTACCGGGGGCGCACCGGTCACACCCGCGCGCTGGTCGTGGCAGACGCGATCTGGTGCGGCGTATGTAAGCCGGAGGAGGATCCGGTAGATTTACCTAACCTGGATTAAAAGAGCAGCACAACCTATCCCCGTCAAGAGGACGCCAGGCCTGCTCTCTGACAGGCATGGGGTTAGGTGCCTTGTCCAGTCCTGAGCACGACAATGGGCTTAAGCCCGCTGTCTCTGATCGCTGAGAGTTGCGCGCCGTCAGCGACCGCTTGTAGAACACCCCTACTGCCCGTAGATGTTGGTGTACCGGTCGTGAAGCTTGGCGATCTGGTCCGGCGGGATGGGCAACGGCTCGCCGAGTTGCAGGGCGAGCCACACGGCGGCGGCGCTGTCTTCGACCATCACCGCTGCTTTGACCGCCGCTTCCGCCGTCGGCCCGACCGTGAACACGCCGTGATTTTGCAGCAGCACCGCCGGGCTTTTGGTGCCCGCCAGCGTGCGCACTACTTCTTGCCCGATGGCCTCGCTGCCGATCAGCGCGAAGCCGCCGCAGGGGACCGGCCCGCCGAACTCGTCGCCTATGCCGGTCAGCACACACGGGATTTCGCGCCCCAGCGCGGCGAAAGCGGTTGCGTAGCGCGAGTGGGTGTGCACCACGCCGTTGATGTCGGGCCGGTGGCGATAGATATAGCAGTGCGATGCGGTATCCGACGAGGGCTTGAGGTCGCCTTCTACGACCTTGCCTTCAAGGTCCACCACGACCATGTTTGCGGGCGTCAGGTCCTCATACTTGACGCCGCTTGGCTTGATGACGACCAGGTTGGTTTCGGGGTCGCGCGCGCTGAGGTTGCCGCCGGTCCAGACAACAAGGTTGTACCGGGGCAATTCCTGGTGCAGCGCGCACACGAGTTCGCGCAGTTCCGGTAGTATCACGGTGTTCTCCTTCGGCCTGATGCGTGGGCCTGTTGATTTTGGGTTCCGTGCCCAGAGTTTACCCGCCCCCCGCCAAAGGACAACCCCGCAAAGAAAAACGAGGGCACAGCATCAATCCTTTTCGAGGGAACGCTGTGCCCCGCTTTTACCGTTACACCACATCCCGATGCTACATTACACCCCATCCCGATACGTCAACTCACGCTGCAAAGTGGCGTCGATTGACCGTTCCCAATCAGTGAATGTCCCCGCGAATCTCGCCAGCGGGAAACTGGCTCGTGTGCACGTTGACGTAGGCCAGGCCGGCGTCGAATGCGGCGCGCAGGTCGTCAAGCGTCATCCCGGCCAGTGCGCCGACCAGGTTCGCGGCGGTGACGGTGCCCTCGGCCAGCACGCCGTCAAAGCGACCGGGGATCAACTGGGCCGGCGGCGCGCTCGGATACAGCCACAGAACGATCCCGCCGGTCCCGCCAGGAGCCGATGCCAGGTGGATGTGCGCCATCGTGACGTTCTCGATGTTGGCGACGATGAGCTTGTACTCCAGTTCGTCGCCATTCTTGCTGAACTTAAAGATCGCCTGGCCCTGCGCGCGGCTGTCATTCGGATTGGGAACCTCGTTCCCGCCGTTGAGGTGCGCGCGGTAGTTGCGGCTGCCCGCCAGCGCGCCCGTAACCACCGAGATAACCACCAGAGCGGTCAGCAGCAGCCCGATCAAGCGTATCTTCCTCATGGTGAACTCCTTTGGCTGGTAGATTAGCTGTTATCCGTACAACGAACCGACGCACTTTGCCCGATCAGTACCTTCCGTGAAGAAGATACGCATGTCCGGGGATTTTGGATTTATTTAGTCGCTTTTTGTTGAATATTGGCTTTCATGTGCCAGCCTGCGCGCGATCTTATGCATGGTCTTCCCGCCGCTGGCGGTCATCGATCGGGGGGCGGCACGGGGTTGATCG
>DAOTXU010000271.1:0-5007 GCA_034435135.1 Anaerolineae bacterium
GGTGCGGGATTGGCCGGCCATGCTCGCTGATGGGACGGAAGCCATCGCCACTAACGGCTCGCCCTCGGACGCGGTAGCGCTCGCGCTGTTGGGGCTGGTCGAGGCGCGGATCGAGATGGTTGCCTCCGGGATCAACCACGGCCCCAACCTCAGCCGCGACATCACGTACAGCGGCACCGTCACCGCTGCGATGGAGGGGGCGATCTGGGGGTTGCCCTCCATCGCCGTCTCTCTGAACGCCTACGGCGATGCCGACTTCACCGCTGCCGCCGACGCCGCAATCAAGACAGCGCGCCGGGTCATTGAGCACGGCCTGGAACCGTTAACCCTGCTCAACGTCAACGTGCCCAACTTGCCGTCCGACCAGATCGCCGGCGTCTGCGTCACGCGGCAAGGCCGGCGCGTCTATCGCGATGAATTGGTCCAGCGGCTCGACCCGCGCGGCCGGCCCTATTACTGGATCGGCGGCGACGTGCCCAGCGGCGACGCCGAAGAAGAAGGCACCGATGTATGGGCGGTGGCGCACGGCTTCATCTCCGTCACACCCATTACGATGGACATGACGAACCACAAAGCCATTAGCGCGTTGCAGAGCTGGGATTGGTGAGGACGACGGACTTGAGAGGGTGACGTGTTCAGCCGGGAACCTCTCCCCCCTCAAGTGTTCGTCACCGGCGGCACGGGCTACCTGGGCCGGCGCGTGGTGCGCGCTTTGCTGGAGCGCCAGGTCCGCGTGACCGTGCTCGCCCGCCCCAACTCGGATTACCGCGCCAAGCTGGGCGTCTTTGCCGATCAGGTCGATGTGGTGATCGGCGATGCGTGGAACCTGGGCAGCCTCAGCGGGCGCGCGCGCGGCCATTTCTGTGTGATCCATCTGGTGGGCGGGAGGGGCAGGGATCCGGGGCGCGGCCTCACCAACCGGCATCTCAACTACACCTCCACGCGCACCGTCGTGGCGATGGCGATGGGCGACGGCGTGCGCCGCTTTGTCTACCTGAGCAGCGCCGGCCTTCCACCCTGGATGAGCGAGTTCAGCGACAGCAAGCACATGGCGGAGGAGTACTTACAACGCGCCGGCCTGGACTGGCTGGTGATCCGCGCGCCGCGCCTGGTCGGCGGCGAGCGCCGGCACACGCTGCTCTCATTCATCATGAAGCCGCTGCGGCACGTCCCCCTGCTCAACCGCCTTGCCCCCGTGCCGGTAGGCATCGCCGCGCGGGGCATCGCAGCGCTGGCGCTGGACCCGCACGCTTATCGCCGAGTTTACTACGGCCTCGATCTGCGCCGCCTGGGCCGCCCGCCGAAGCAACCTCGACGCGAAGCGCCGCGCCTGTTGCCGCCGGGGCCGCGCGGGGGATACCCGCCGCGCGCTTAGGACGCTTTCGATGCCGCATACCCCCTTGCGCTCTCAAAGATACAGGCTCAACTTCTGGTCGTTCCTTACCGCGATAGGAGTCGTCCTGTACGCCGCGCTCAGCGTGGTCTACCTTTTCGTGGGGCAGCTCAACGGCGACGAAGGCTGGTACTTATACGCGAGCAAACTGGTGTATACCGGCCGCCTGCCGTACCGGGACTTCGCCTTCACGCAGATGCCGCTCGTGCCGTATGTCTACGGCCTTCCGCAAGCCCTCTTCCAGCCTGGCTTGTACTTGGGCAGGGCCACTTCCCTTCTGTTTTCGGCAGCCGGCTTTGCGTTCTCCGTCTCGGCGGCGCGACGGGTTGCGGGAGAACGCGCTGGCGCGATGGCCGCTCTGTTGCTGGCGACGTTTACTTACGGGATTTACTACCACGCAGTCGTCAAAACCTACCCGATGCTTTTCTTCTTCCTTGCCGTAACGTTTTGGCTCATGTACGAACCGAGCGCAACAAAACGCCCTGATGCTGAGGGCCGACGCCTTAAGCTCCCTGTCCTTAGCCGTTTGGGAAATGAGCTACGATACCCGCTCGCCATCTTCTTCTCGGCGTGCGCCGTCATGGTTCGGCTGTCTGCCCTGCCAGTTTTCGTCGCGGTCATCGCCTGCGCGCTGCTGTACGGACTCTTGACGAAGAACAGGAAACTGCTCCTCTATGCGGCGGCGACAACGCTTCTGATCGCCATCGCCGCCGCGATCTTCTTCGCCGCTTTTGACTTTGAAGCCGCGGTGTGGAACGTCGTCACCTTTCACGTCGCGCAGTGGTCGTTATGGGGCGACCCGCCGACCTCCACGAAAATCAGTTTTATCCTCGACCGGCGCATCCCGGAAATCTTCGACACATACCAGATTCAGCTTATGCTGATCCTCGCCACGTCGCTCACCGCCGGGCCTGCGCTATTTCGTCTCTACCGGAAGGGCGCGGCGACCGTCAGGGCCATTTTACGCCGCTACGCGCCTGCCCTGGCGCTCACGATTGGCCTTATCTTTTTCGCTGCCTCACATTTGGTGAACGGCGTCTTTTACGATGAATACCTCGTCCCGGCGATCACCCTTGCGCTGCCGATGGTTGCCGTCCTACTGAGCAAGGTCTATCAGATAAGCGGCGCGGTCGGCAGGTTCGCCGCGCTTGCGATATGGGGCGCGGCTCTGATCCTGGCTCCGATCAGACTGGGCAACCTGTTCGTCGATCTGTCCGGCGGTCGCCTCCCTATCGACGAAGTTAAAGAGGTCGCCGCTTTCGTTGCGGAACATACCGCGCCGGACGACGAGGTTTTCGTCCTTCAGGCGCTTTGGGTCGCCCTCGAAGCGCAGCGCCCCGCCCTTCCGGGCATGACTCTAGCGCAGTTCTCCTACCAGGGCATGAGCACCGAAGCGGCGAACCAGCACAAAGTCGTCAACTTTGATATGCTCTTATCGTACATCGAGAATGAAGCCGCCAAGATCGTCATCTTCACCGATCTCGACTGGCGTCTGTTTTGGGAGGACAGGCCCCAGATACTTGGAACCGCGCTTGTTTCCCGGTATGACCTCGTTTTCGAGAGGGATCACTTCGGCCAGTCGGTCGAGAAGGTGTACGTGTACCAGCGCCGCTGGTAGAGGCGAACAGCGCCATGTCCATTACGTTGAAGGGCCTCGATCTACTGCTCACCTATAACTGCACATCGCAGTGCTCCCATTGCTGCTACCGCGCCGGGCCGGGGCGCGGCGGTCGGCTCGCCGTCGCCGAGGTGGAGGGCTACCTGCGCGAGGTGCGCGATCACCCGCTGGAGTGGGTCATGCTCTTCGGCGGCGAGCCGCTCATCCTGCTGGACGACCTCGCGCAAATGGTCGCAGCGGTGCGACGCCACCCCACCGCGCAACCGGTGGTTTTCACCAACGCTTACTGGGCTTACAGCGAGAAGGTCGCCCGCGAGAAGTTGACCCGCCTGCGCGAGGCCGGCCTGGACCGGGTCTCGTTCAGCGTCGATGCCTTCCACAGCGCCTATGTGCCGGCGGCGCGTGTGGCGTTGGCGATTCAGGAGGCGCGCGCGTTGGGGTTCACGCAGATCGATGTGGACAACCAGTGGGTAGTCTCGCCCGACCTGGACATCCCGATCAACGCCGCCACCCGCCGCATGATGGACACGCTCGCAGAGATGGTCGATCTGAGCGGCGTCAGGGTGTGGGACTCGCGCACGCGCCCGGTGGGGCGCGCCGCTGAGCGCCTGCCAGAGCTGTTGCGCGCGGCAGGGAAGATGCCCGAAGGTCTATGTGAGGCGAAGGGGTTGTGCATTGCCCCCTACTACTTCGGCGCGGATTTGCGCCAGCCGCATACCGTGGAGATTCACCCCGACGGCGAGGTCAACCTGTGCGCGGGGATCGCGCTGGGCAACGCGCGGCGCACGCGGTTGTCCCTGATTTTGTCGGAGTATGACTACGCGAAAAACCCGATCATCCGCACGATTGTTGAAGGCGGCCCGGTCGCGCTGCTCGCCGAGGCGGAAGCCGCCGGCTATCAACCTCTGCCCGGCTACGTGAACCAGTGCCACCTGTGCTACGAAGCGCGCCGCTTCCTCCATCAAACACAGCCGGCGTCCCTCGCGCCCGCCGCCGTGTATGATCCCGCGCGCTGATGCTACAGGCAACACATACCTCCCCGCGAGCTTGAAGCTAGCGGGGAGGTGCCAAGACGCTTATTCACGGCTGGCTCGGCTGGTCTTGCTTGTGCGCGGCCTCCTCGGTCTCTTGCAGCGCCTTTTCCAGCCGGTCCACGATCTGCTTTCCGTAGCGACTCAGGATCACCACGCCGATCATCAGGCCGCAGATGGTGATAATCGACACCAGCGGAACCAGCGAATTAAACTGGTCCATTTGCACCTGCGTGATCAAGCCGTTCTGGATGGCCCAACCCAGGTTGGAGTAGAAAATGATCGCGGGGAGGCGCGCCGCACCCAACACGACGAGCGCCTTCCACGTAGACACGCGCGTCGCCCCGGCGACGTAGTAACCCACATCGCCCACCAGCGTGCTGACAATCGCCAGCGTCCACGGCCAGCGTTCCACCAAGCGCACGAAGCGCCATGGCCCCCGCAGCAATGAAGGAAACTTCGAGTCGATGGTCTGCAAGCCCAGCCGGCGCACGATCCAGATCAGCGCCGCACCGGCCAGCGCCGCCGTGGTCTGGGAGAGCAGCAGCGTGCCCCAAAATCCCCACAGCGCGCCCGACACCAGGTCGGTTGTGACGCCCGGCAAGAACGGGATGAAAATCTGCACACTGTAGAGCACCATGTACACCAACGGTCCCAGCACACCCGCCGCGCGAATCTGGGCCTCGGCGACCTTCGGGTCGTGAACCAGCGGCTCCAAGATGAAATACAGCGCGATCGAGAGGCCGATATACCCCACCGCCGCAAACATCTGAAACCACTCACCCCTGGTCTTGGGCATTCTCACTATCCTCGCTCGATGTTGTAATGACACCTAGCTACCGGACATCGGACAATTGTTCTATGGTTTTTGCTCGTCGGTCTTGGTTTTACCTCACCCCGGCTTCGCCGGACTATAGCCCCCGTCCCCCCTCTCCGCACGCGGAGAGGGGGAGTCGGTCCTGTTC
>DAOTXU010000272.1:0-7110 GCA_034435135.1 Anaerolineae bacterium
GCGCCGCGGCCTCCTCGCCGAGGGCGTTCTTGGCGACGTGCTGCCTGGCGTCGTAGTACGAGAATTGCAGATGCCGCTTGTGGCGGACCAGCACCGGACGCACCGTGACCATCCGCCAGGGGTTCGCAGCGCCGCGCGTTTTGCCCTTCATCGTCAGTTGGATGAACGCCGCTTCGTCCAACGCCAGGCGCTTGATCGTCTCCCGGTAATCTTCCGCCGCCATCGGGTTAGCCCTCAAAGTCTCATTCATCAGTGACATTGTAGCCCACATCCAGCGTGAGCGCCGCGCTTGACGCACCCTGCTGCAAACTCTACAATGGCCCCATGCAGGATCAGCCAAGCCTCTCCCCTGTTGTTGTCCTCGGCGACGCCTCGCCATCCGGGGCGTACCTGCTGCGCATCGCAGTGACGCAGCCGCTCAGCCTGGCGTTTGGCCGCTTCAAAGGCGGCAGGCTCATCGACCTGCCGGCGGGCGAATACCTCTACATCGGCTCGGCAAGGGGGACAAAGGGAGCGGCGTCGCTCGCGCACCGACTGGTCCGCCACGCCACGCGCAGCGGAGCGCGCCCGCCCCACCCCATCCGCGCGCACCTGATCGCGCGCCTCCAGGCCGAAGGTTTGGGCGAGGGGGACCTATGGCCCAAAGGCGAGAAAAGGCTCCGCTGGCACATCGATTACCTGCTCGACCAGCCCGCCGCCGAACTGACGCACGTCGTCGCTGTGCGCACCGCCGCCCGGCTGGAGACGGCGCTCGCCCGGCAGCTTGCGCGCGACGCGCACACCGCCGTCATTGCAAAGGGGCTTGGCGCGGGCGACGCGCGCGGGAGCACGCACCTGCTGCGCGTCGTCAGCGACGAGGCGTGGTGGCGCGCCCTCCCGGAGACGTGCGAACGTCTGTTGCAGATCGCCGCGTGCTAGAAGATCGTGGGGAGCCAAGCGCGTTATAATCTAAACAAGCACAGCCTGAAATGGACTGGCATACCTGCCGCCCGAAAGGAACACGCCATGGCGATGACCTCCAAACAGCGCTTTTTGACCGCCCTTGAACGCAGGGTTCCCGACCGGTTGCCAGTCACGACCCACCACGTGATGACTTACTTCCTCGATACGTACACGGGCGGCATGTCCACACAGGAATTCTTCGACGACTTCGGCCTTGACCCCATTGTCTGGACGCTTCCCGTCCAACCGGATGAAAGCCGGGGCGAATACCGCGTGCTCCGGGACGATGACAACTGGGAGAACGCCTTCATTTGTTCAGATCAGTGGCGCATTCAGTGGCAGGACATCCCTGGGCAGGAGTATCAGACCACACGCTACGACATCATAACGCCCAAAGGCGCGCTGACCTGGGTGTTGCAGAGCAACGAGCACACCTCCTGGGTGTGCGAGCATCCTATCAAACGCAAGGCGGACATCGATCTGATCGCCGAGTTCGCCCCCGCGCCCCGGTGCGACGTGGAAGCCCTCAACGCAACCGCCGAGGCGTTCGGCGAGCGCGGGCTGGTGCGCGGGCATATCCCCTGCTTCGACGTGTACGGGCAGCCGGGCTGCTGGCAGGACGCCACGTGTCTGGTCGGCACCCAAGAACTCATCATGGAGACGTTCGACGACCCGGCGTGGGTGCACACCCTGCTGAAGGTGTTGCAGGCGCGCAAGCAGGCGTTTATCGCGTCGCTTCAGGGCGCGCGCTACGACCTGCTCGAACTCGGCGGCGGCGCGGCCTCAACGACGGTGATTTCCCCCCGACTCTTCGATGAATTTGTCGCGCCCTACGACGCGCCCTTAATCGAGCAGGCGCACGCGGTCGGCCAGCGCATCGTGTACCACACCTGCGGCGGTATGATGCCGATTCTGGAGAACATCGCGGCGATGAAGCCCGACGCGATGGAGACCTTCACCCCGCCGGGCATGGGCGCCGACGTAGACCTGGCCGAGGCGAAGCGGCGCATCGGCGACAGGGTGTGTATGATCGGCGGCTTCGACCAGTTTCATTTCTTCGTCAACTGCGCGCCCGAAGCGACGCGCGCCGAGGTCCGCCGCTGCTTCGAGGCCGCCGGCGCGGGCGGCGGGTACATCCTTTGCCCGTCCGACCACTTCTTTGACGCCGACCCTGCGCTGATCCGCGCCTTCGTTGATGAGGCGAAGCGCTGCGTGTATTAGACGCTTTTCGATTCGGGCGAAAAGCAGGGAGTGACTAGCATCAGACGCGAGTGGACGTACAGGCAGACGCCATGAAAATCAAACTCGCTTACGGCAAGCACGGGCTGGACCTGACCCTGCCCGACGATGCGCACGTGACGGTCGTGGAGCCAAAGTTTGTGCCGGGCGTGCCCGATCCGGGGGCGGCGCTGCGCCGGGCGCTTGAGGAGCCAATCGACTCCCCGCCGCTGCGCGAGCTGGTCAACCCCGACCAGACCGTTGCGGTCGTGTTCAGCGACATCACCCGCCCCACGCCGAACCATCTCATTCTCCCGGCGGTGCTGGAGGCGATCCGCCATGTGCCGGCGGAAAACATCACGCTCTGTAACGCGCTGGGCACGCACCGCCCCAACACCGACGCCGAACTGCGCGCGATGCTCGGCGACGCGGTTGTAGGCCGTTACCGCATCGTGCAAAACAACGCCTTCGACCCCGACACGCAGGTCTGCCTGGGCAAGACCTCGTGGGGCCACGACCTGTGGATCAACCGCGCCTATATGGAAGCGGACGTGAAAATCCTCACCGGCTTCATCGAGCCGCACTTCTTCGCCGGTTTTTCGGGCGGCGGCAAGGCGGTGATGCCCGGCATGGCGGGCCAGCGCACGGTGCTGGGCAACCACGACGCCGGCATGATCGGCAACCCCAGGTCCACCTGGGGCGTCACCTGGGGCAACCCCATCTGGGAGGAGGCGCGCGAAGCGGCGCTCCAGACGAATCCCGCCTTTATTGTGAACGTCTCCCTCAACCGCGACAAGGCGATCACGGGCGTGTTCGCCGGCGCGCTCGACGCCGCGCACCAGGCCGGGATCGCGTTCGTGCGCAAGACCGCGATGGTCCCCATCGACGCGCCATATGACATCGTAATCGGCACCAACTCCGGCTACCCGCTGGACCTCAACCTCTACCAGACCGTGAAGGGCATGAGCGCCGCGTGTGAGGCCGTGCGCGAGGGCGGGGCGATTGTCATTGCGTCGGAGTGTTGGGACGGCATCCCCGATCACGGCCTCTATAAGCAACTGCTCTGCGAGGCCAAAGACCCCGACGACCTGCTGGCGCGCCTCTACGCCTTTGAGGAGCCGCGCCAGGATCAGTGGGAGGCGCACGTGCAAGCGCGCGTGCAGAAGCGCGCCGAGGTGCACATCTATTCGGGCTATCTCACGCGCGCGCAGATCATCGACGCGCTGTTGGAGCCATGCGAGGACATCGCCGCGACGGTGGCGATGTTGCGGGGCCGGTACGGGCGCGACGCGCGCATCTGCGTGATGCCCGAAGGCCCACAGACCGTGCCCTATCTCATAAACGGCGGGAACGAGCGCGCCTAGAGCCTATCCGAGCAACCTCGGACGAGGGGGCTAAGCCCCTTGCCTGACTCTCACGCGCAGACGAGGAGGCAATATCATGTCAGAACAGCGCCGCGTCAAGAACGTCAAGATTATCCGGTTTCAGCTCACGAAGGTTGACTTCATCGAGCAGGCCGAGAAGGAACTCTCGCGGTTGCTGAGCCAGGGATGGACCATCGTCGCCAACGGCGGCGCGGGCAACTATGCCTATGTGATCTTGCAGATCGAGGTGTAGGGGCTTACCAAGTAGGGATGGGTTTCGGGGCGGAGCCGCCGACTAAGGTCGGCGGCTAATTGCGGCCAACCAGGTCTGGATCATCAATCAACCCGCGACTTTAGTCGCGGGTCTAAAGGCAAGCGCCCCATTCAGACCCGCCTTTACGGATAATAGCCTGTTTACTTCAGCGCCACCTCGCGCCCCTGCGCCGCCGAGCGATAGAACGCATCGAGCACCTGCACGCTGACAAGGCCCTGCGCCGCCGGCGCGGGCGGGGCGTCGTCCTCGCGGATGGCGCGCACAAAGTCGGCAATCAGCCCGGCGTGGCCGGCAGGTTCGGGAGGGTGCAGCTTTGGGGTCGCCTCGACCGCAACGCCGTCGATCTCGGTGTAGAGGCGCAGTGTATCCTCTTGCGTATAGTTGCGCACGTGCACCACAGCCGCGGCTTTATCCCCGGCAAAGCGGAAGTACATATCGTCCTCGTCGGGCCGGCGGTGGTCGGCCCATGACGCCTCCAGCACCAGGGGCACGCCCCCTGCCAGCCGCAGCAGCCCCACCGCGCCGTCTTCGACCTCGTAACCGTCGCCACCACCGCTTTTAGCCCAGGTCGTCATCTTGCGCCTGTGTGGACCGAACACGGCGCGCGTGGTGCCGCTCACGGTCTTGACGGCAGGGAAACCCAAGACCCACAGCGCCAGGTCAAGCACGTGCACGCCCAGGTCGATGAGCGGGCCGCCGCCGGCTATCGCCTTTTGGCTGAACCACCCGCCGGGGATGCCGGTCTCGCGCTTCCAGCCGGCCTCGACGTGGTAAATCTCGCCCAGCGTGCCGGCCTCGACTGCGCGGCGCAGCCAGATCGCGTCGGCGCGATAGCGCTTGTCGTAACAAACCGTGAACTTGCCTTTGGCGCGCGCCGCCGCTTCCGCGATGGCTTCCGCGCCGGCCAGGTCGGCGGCGAGCGGCTTCTCGCACACGACGTGCAAGCCCGCCTCCAGCGCGGCGACGGCGACCTCCGGGTGCAGCGCGTTAGGCACGCACACGCTCACCACGTCGAGCTTCGCCTTATCCAGCATATCGCGGTAGTCGGTGAAACATTCGACGCCGGGGAACATGGCCCCGACCTTCGCCAGCCGTTCTTCGTTCACGTCGCAGAGCGCGGCCAGTTCCACGCCGGCGGCGATGAACCCCCTGGCGTGATGCCGCCCGATGCCCACGCCGATGACGCCCGTGCGCAGGGGTTGGGTTGATGATCTTTGACTCATTGGTGCTGCTATGCTCCTGGTACGAGAGGATCAAATACGTGGATTGACTAGAGGTACTCATCGAGGTAAAAGCGAATCGCCTCCGCCAACGCGCTTTTCCCTCATTTCCCTGGCTGTAGCAATCTGCGCGCGGATGTCTTCGTCAATCTCCGCCTTGTGCTCATAATAGTACGCGAGCGCCGCATGTACTTGAGCCAATGAAACCCCGTATCCGGCGGCTATCTCGCCGGGGATTTGGTTATCGAACACGGTCGCCATGACCACATCCATCACCCGCAACCCCGTCCCAGCGATGCATGGCCGACCACCGCGCACATTGGGATCAGAGACGATCAGATTGGTGCTATGTACAGTTTCCATCGACAGATACCTTAATTCTTGCCTGGCATCATTATACCATACCCACAGTTCACCCCACCGGCGCGAATTGCGCCGTGAAGTGGCGCATCAGCGGCGGCTCCCACACGATGCGCAACCCGCGAATCTGGTCGGCGTGGTCCAGGGTGTGCTTGACCACCTCGACCACGTAGTCCAGATGTCGCTGCGTGTACACGCGGCGCGGGATCGCCAGGCGCACCAATTCCAGTTCGGGATAACGCATCTCGCCGGTGTCCGGGTCCGGATGCGCGAACGTCACGCCGCCGATCTCCGCCGCGCGGACGCCGCCCTCCAGGTACAGCGCGGCAAGCAACGCCTGGGCCGGGAACTGACTCTGCGGGATATGGGGCACGATGGCCCGCGCGTCGAGAAAGACAGCATGGCCGCCCGGCGGCCACACGACCGGCGCGCCCTCCTCGCGGAGACATTCGACCAGATAGCGCGTGTGCCCGACCCGGTAGGCCAGATAGCGCGGATCAATACCCTCCCACAGGCCGGTCGCCATCGCTTCCAGGTCGCGCCCGGAGAGGCCGCCGTAGGTAGGGAAGCCCTCGCGCAGGATCAACTCGTTCTGCACGCGCAGGAACAGGTCGTCATCGTTCATGCACAGCAGCCCGCCCATGTTAACGATGGCGTCCTTCTTGGCGCTCATCGTGCAGCCGTCGGCGTAGCTGAACATCTCGTTGGCGATTTCGAGAATGGATTTGTCGGCGTAACCCGGCTCGCGCTGTTGGATGAAGTAGCAGTTCTCGGCGTAACGGCAGGCGTCGATGAAGAAGGGGATGTCGTAGCGGTGGTACACCTCGGCGGTGGCGCGGAGGTTCGCCATGCTCACCGGCTGGCCGCCGCCGGCGTTGTTGGTGACGGTGGTCATGCCCAGCGGGATGCGCTCCGGGCCGGTCTCTCTGATGAAGCGCTCCAGCTTCTCCACGTCCATATCGCCCTTGAAGGGCGCGTCGGCATAGGGGTCGGAAGCAAGGTCAGCGGCGTGGTTGGTGGCAATCCCGCCGCGCGCGACGATGTTGCCGTAGGTGGTGTCGAAGTGCATGTTGTTGGGCACGGCGTCGCCGGCCTTAAGCGTGCAAGCGAACAGGATGTTCTCGGCGGCGCGGCCCTGGTGCGTGGGCACGAAGTGCTTAAACCGGAAGATGGCCTCAACCGCCGCTTTCAGCCGGTAGAAACTGCGCGCGCCGGCGTAGCTCTCGTCGGCTTGCATCACGCTGGCCCACTGGCGGTCGCTCATCGCGCCCGTGCCGCTGTCGGTCAGCAGGTCGATCAGAACATCCTCGGCGCGCAGTCGGAAAAGGTTGTAGCCGGCCTCGGCCAGCAGTCGTTCGCGCTCCTGGCGCGTGGTCATGCGGATGGGTTCAACGACTTTGATACGGAACGGTTCAAGCGGAAAAGTGGGCATCGACGTCGCTCCTCGTGTGGTCGTAAGTTGCTGCCCTAAGAAAAGCCGAAGCGCCGCCGGCTGTCAAGTGGAAGGACGCGCACGCCTCAAGTGACAAATGGACACAAAAACCCCGCGCGGGTGCGCGGGGTGTGGAGCCTATCCAGAGCGGCGAGGGTTTGCCCAACCGTTACGTATCCAGACCTCAGAGTGCTCGCCACCGGATACTGGACAACTGTTCTATGGTTTTGCTACCCTATCCCGATTTTACCTCACCCCCCGTCCCCCTCTCCGCACGCGTAGAGGGGGAGCCGGTCATGT
>DAOTXU010000273.1:0-4408 GCA_034435135.1 Anaerolineae bacterium
CCTCCAGCGTGGCCTTACGCCGATCGCCAAAGCCCGGGGCCTTTACGGCCAGCAGATTGAACATGCCGCGCAGCTTGTTCAGCACCAGCGTCGCCAACGCTTCCCCATCGACATCTTCCGCGATCACGACCAGATCGCGCTTGCCGATCTGAACCAGCTTCTCCAGCACAGGAACGATGTCCTGCGCCGCGCTGATCTTCTTATCATAGATCAGAATATAAGGTTCAGCGATGACGGCTTCCATCGATTCTGGAGAAGTGATGAAATAGGGGCTGATGTAGCCGCGATCAAACTGCATACCCTCGACGTACTCGGTCTCGAATTGCAGGCCCTTGCTCTCCTCGACCGTGACCACGCCGTCCTTGCCGACCTTATCGAGCACCTCGGCGATCAGGTCGCCAATCTCGCGGTCCTGCGCGGAAATGGCCGCCACGTTGGCGATGTCGTCTTTGGTGTCGATCTCAATCGCCATTTCCTTGATCTTGGCGGAGACTTTCTCGGATGCGGCCTCGATGCCGCGCTTGATGAGCATGGGGTTGGCGCCGGCTTCCACGTTCTTCAGGCCCTCGTTAACGATGGTCTGGGCCAGAACGGTGGCGGTGGTGGTGCCATCGCCGGCGATGTCGTTGGTCTTGGTGGCCGCTTCTTTGAGAAGCTGCGCGCCCATGTTCTCGTAGGGGCTTTCGAGTTCGATTTCTTTGGCGACGGTGACGCCGTCGTGCGTGATGGTGGGCGCGCCGAATTTCTTGTCGAGCGCCACGTTGCGGCCCTTCGGGCCGAGGGTAGTGGCGACCGCAGTCGCCAGGATGTTGACGCCGCGCTTCAGGTCACGGCGCGCTTCTTCTGAGAAGACCAGCATCTTGGGCATTTTGTTGAATCCTCCACAATTAGGCTTTAGGCTAGTGTTGATGAGTCGCCTGGCAGTTGGGGGTTATTCCTCGACGATCGCCAGGATGTCGCTCTCTTTGAGGATGAGCAACTTCTTGCCGTCGATCTTGACTTCGGTCCCGGCGTACTTGGCAAACAGGACGTTGTCGTCCATCTTCACGTCCATCACGATGCGCTTGCCGTCTTCGTCGAGGCGACCGGGGCCAACAGCCAACACCTTGCCCTGCTGGGGTTTCTCTTTCGCGGTTTCGGGCAGGACAAGCGAACCGCCGGCGAAGGTCTCTTCCTTTTCAATCGGTTCGACAATCACGCGGTCGGCCAGTGGCCGCAATTTGAGAGCCATAGTCAGACTACCTCCTTAAGAGAAAAGGTGAAGTGATTCAATAGCTCGCGCGTTGAACCCCTTTGCGTGTTAGCACTCTGCTCGTGTGAGTGCTAATCTGCGTCCGAATCTTACCACTGCGTTGGGGAGTTGTCAAGAGGTTTTTAGCAGCCAATCGCGGAGAGTGCTAAGGACCAATCCGAGAAACAGGGGACAAGGTCAATTGGCTCAGCAATGCCCTCTGGCAGGAGCGCAACGCGCTGCGCCCCTATTGCAGACGCGCGGAGTATATCCTATCCGGTTTCCGACTGCGACTCCGGGTTAGGCGTGTTCACAGGGATGCCCAGGCACCCGTTCAACACCTCGCGGAGGTTCCCCTGGATCTCGACACTGACGCCGTCCAGTTCCAGGCCGCGGCGCGCGTAGTTGACGGCGTTGTCGCAGCGCCCGATCAACTGGTTGGACAGGGCGGCGTAGTAGTAGACATCGGGCTTGACGCTGTCCAGCTCGATGGCGTGGGCATAGGCGTTGGCGGCGCGGTCGTATTCCTGCTGGAAGATCAACAGGCCGCCCAGGCGTTCCCAGCACGGGCGGTAGTTCGGGTCCACCTCGACGCAGGTCTCAAAGTTGCTTCGCGCGGCGGGGTAATCGCCCTGGTATTGCAGGTAGCCAACCCCCAGCCAGTAATAGCTCTGCGGGTCCCCGCCGGTGATCTGCACCGCCTCCAGCAACAGATCCATCGCGTCATTGATCTCGTCGAGTGCAAAATACAGCCGCGCCAGTTGAATGCGCAGGTAGGGGAGCTTGGGGTTCAGGCGCATGGCGGTTTCGAGTTGCTTGGCCGCGTCATCGTAGTAGCCCTGAACTTCGAGCGCGCTGCCGTAGTTGCGGTAAGCTTTGTAGTTGTCGGGGTCAAGCTCCAACGCTTTTTGCGCGGCCTGTTCCGCCTCTTTGTAACGCCCCTGGTCGGTGTAGACCTCGGCCAGAAAAGCGTGGGCGTCGGCGAAATCCTCGTTGATGTCAAGCGCGCGCAGCACATAGGCCAACGCCTGCGTGATGAGTTCCGGCTGTCGAGTCGCCCCGGCCAGCCAGTCAAGCGCCATGCCGGTGATGGCGTATCCCTCCGGGGCGGTCGGGTCGGCCATAATCGCGCGCTTGCCGGCCTCCACCCCTTCTTCTTCACGCCCGTTGGTGATGAGCAAAAACGCAAGCTGGTAATGCACATCCACCTCGTTGGGCATCCCCTCGGCGGCGCACTCGTAATAATCAATCGCCGTGTTCAGCTTGCCGGCCGAGTACGCCGCGTTGGCCCGGCTCAGGCAGAGCATCGGGTCCTGCGCGGGGGTGGGGGAGGACGCGACCATTGTCGCCATCTGGTTCTCGGCGGTCGCCACCAGCGCGCTGACCTGCTCGCGCAGCCTGACCTGGTTCTCCAGCACAAAGTCGGCCAGAATGATGCCCAGGCCGGCCAAGATGGCGAGCACCAGAGCGCGCCGCGAGATGCGGCGCCGCTTACCGCCTTTCTGGTAGCGCCTGGGGGTCTTCAGGTACATACGGCCTCACCGCGACGGCGCGCGTTAGGGCAGCCCGATGGGCGTGGCTTCGGGGAGCGGGGTGGGCGTCGGCTCAGGCCAGTCAAACACCGAGCCGGACTCCTGACACAGGCGTAGCCCTTCGTAAGCGATGGCCTTGATCGAATCCTCGGCAGTCAGATCGAGCGACCGGATCAGGATCGGCACAGCAAAGTTGCACTGCGCCAGGTAGTAATAGGCCAATCCCCGCAGATACCAGCACTGCACCGGCCTGATCCCGGTTCCGGGCACATCGGGTGTCTGCGGGTTGCGGTCGCAGTCGCCGCCCTCGGCCAGGCACGCGCACTTCTCAAACGCTTCGATAGCGCTCTCGTAGTTGCGCCGCGTGTAGTAGACCTGCCCGCCCTGCCGGTAGGCCGGCTGGTAGTTGGGGTCGAGTTCCATCGCCTGCTCGCAGTAGTCCTGCGCGTAGGTGTCCTCGCGCTCCGCGAAGTAGGTGGTGCACAGTTCCATATAAGCGCGCACATTGTTCGGGTCCTGGCTGCGAATGCGGTCGTAGATAGCGATAGCGCCGGCGGGGTTTTCGACGAGGCGGTAAAGCGCAGCCAGCTCAAATTGCAGAAAGGTCAGGTTCGGGTGCAGCGCCACCGCGTATTCCAATTGCTGGATAGCTTCCTGGAAGTTGCCTACATACCGCAGGCTATAGGCGTAATCGCGCCGGGCGTCCACGCTGTTGGGGTTGATCTTAACGGCGCGCGCGCCGTACTCCTGCGCCTGCGCCCAGCGCTTGACGTCGGCAGACGCCTCGGCCAGGTAGCCATAGCTCTCGGCGAAGTTCGGGTCGCGGTCGATGGCCTCCAGGCAAAAGGGAATCGCTTCCTCCGGGCGGTTGTCCCACTCCAGCGCTTTGCACATAATGGCGTAGCCACGCGGGTCGTTTGGGTCGGCGTCGATGGCCTGCTGCGCGAACTGGGTCGCCTCCCCGACCCGGTTCTGGCCTAGAGCCTCTTGCTCGAAGTTGGTCAGTACCAGCAGCCGCGCCAACTCAAACAGGTAGTCCACGTTGTTCGGTTCCTGGTTAACCGCCTGGCGAAATTCCGCGATGGCCGTCTCCAGGTCGCCGGCCATGTACGCCTCGTAGCCGGCGTTGGCGCGCACGTAGGCCGGCGGCGTCGCGGTCGGGCCGACGCCCAATGCCGCCAGCAGCGGCGGCTTCACGCGGTCGAACTGCCACGCCACCACGCCCACGACGCCCAACAGAAACAGCCAGAGGAGAATCCGCCAGCGCGACGACTGGCGTCGTCGCCGGCCAAAGGTCAGCGCTGAACGGTCCCGGTCCACATACATCGCTGCACAAGTCCTTAAGACAGCAACCGGCGAGTGCTGATCCCCCCGCCGGTGTCCATGCGCCCAGTCAGCGATTGGCGTTCGCTTGCAAACACAATGTTATGGTAGCATCCCTGACGACAGGCGTCAAGAAACGCAACGTTGGGGCGCACTCCCGATGGCTGATGTCGGCGAAATCCTTTAGAAAGTGTTTGAAAAGCCCCCTCACCCCCTGTCCCCCTCTCCCGTATGACGGGAGAGGGGGCAAAGATACCCCCAATCTGGGTTTATAATCCCCTCTCCCCTTGTGGGAGAGGGGTTTTAGGGGTGAGGGGAAGCA
>DAOTXU010000274.1:0-41390 GCA_034435135.1 Anaerolineae bacterium
CCGGGTGCTGTATAAAATCTCGCAAATCCCGAACGTGATCGAAGCGCGCCGTCGCGCCTCTGCCTGAATCTGTAGCTCCCAGGGAGCCTGAAGTTCCCTGGGAGCTATTTAGAGCCTACCCGAAAAACCGTCTAAAGCGACCAGGACAAGGGGCTTAAGCCCCTTGTCCAGTATCATTCGGATAGGCTCTTAAGTCTCCGTCAGCTTGACCGCGATTTGCGCGGCGACGGCGGCGTTCTGGCGCAGCAGCGCCAGGTTGGCCGTGACGCTCTCGCCGCCGGTGAGCGCCGCCACGCGGTCGAGCAGGTACGGCGTCACCGCCTGGCCGCGCACGCCGGCGGCCTCCGCCTCGGCGAGGGCCTGCGCGATGGCCGCATTGACTGGATCGGGGTCGGCGGCCTGGTCTTGGGGCACAGGCACGGCGACGACCACGCCGCTCGTCAACCCCAGCGACCAGTGCGCCCGGATCAGGCGCGCCGCTTCCGCCGCCGACTCGACGCGCCGCTGCACGGGCAGCCCGCTGCTGTGCACGAAGAACGCCGGCAGCGCGTCGGTCCGGTAGCCGAGCACCGGCACGCCGAACGTCTCCAGCCATTCGAGGGTGCGCGGCAGGTCGAGGATGGCCTTTGCGCCCGCACACACCACCGCGACCGGTGTGCGCGCCAGCTCCGGCAGGTCGGCGGAGACATCGCCGCTCTGGCCCCGATGCACCCCGCCGATGCCGCCGGTGGCGAAGACGCGAATCCCGGCCCAGTGCGCGATCAACATCGTGGCGGCGACGGTGGTCGCGCCCAGCCCGCCCTCGGCGAGCGCCAGGCCCAGGTCGCGCCGGGTGAGCTTGCGGATCGGCTCGTGCTTGCGGGCGAGCCGCTCCAGCGTCGAGCGGTCCAGCCCGGCGCGGAGTTGGCCGTCGATCACGGCGATGGTGGCCGGCGCGGCCCCGTTCGCTTCGACGGCGGCCTCCATCTCCAGCGCCACATCCAGGTTGTGCGGCCAGGGCAACCCGTGCGCGATGACCGTGCTTTCCAGCGCCACGACGGGACGCCCGGCGTCCAGCGCGGCGCGTACCTTTTCAGCGCATGTGACCAGGGGAGGCATAGAAGTCCTTCGATTTTTCTACATTTTTCGTGGATAAATCGCCGCTTTGTGCTATACTTGCCAGGCGCGGCCAACGCCTATCGGCGTCGGTGCTAAAGGGGCGTGTAGCTCAAGCGGCAGAGCAGTGGCCTTTTAAGCCATTGGTTGCAGGTTCGAGTCCTGCCACGCTCATTTTAAACAAAGACAACCAAGCGGTGTGCTTCAAGCCCGTTGATGTACAACGGGCTTTTCTGTCTGCGCCAATATCAAACAAACTCCTCGTCAAGAGACTCTGCAATTTCGTCAAGAAAGTTTGGCCGAAGATAACGGACAAGATCACCTACCTGCTTCAGTTTCTCTTTGAGTGAGGAATATGGGATGAACTGGCAAATCTCTCTGAGGGGAGTCTTCAACTTAGAGAACGTTGGCCGATTCACTTCAGCATAGACCTTCTCCCAGCGGTCATCTGGTGCCACGATATACAACCGGATATTGATGTTCGGCTGCATGGAGACCAAATCCGACATTCTCAGCAGCCCTGAATGGATTGACGTTGTGTGCTCTACCTCAAAAGCGGCGGCAATTGCACCTCCATCCAACCACAGAACGTCAATCAGCTCTATGGTCCTGTTGGTGGCTTCATCGAATTGTGTCGGTAAAGAGGTTCGCAGCCGGGGAATGTCCTTGAATGCGCGCCCCTGAAACGACTTACCCCGGTCATTGCGAGCTGCCCACACATCAAGCCCCATTTGGCTGCCAAGATCAAGTAAAAGCCACTGTATCTCTTCATGGCTGACAGGCACAACCTCTTCAGATTGGACAGCCACAATCTCCTGTGTGACGGACTCTTCGACGTTTTCAGGAACCGTTACTGCGCCTGATTTCGTGTGGAAGACCGGGACCTTGCGCTTGAGTTTTCTCGGATCGAAACTACGGACGACGGGGCTTCGATGCGCTTCTTCAAGTGCAGAAACGATTACCCTGGCGTCTTCAGCTTTCTCTTCAGTGGGCGAGCCACGAAAGTGCCCAGACCAGGCATGGGGCGATTTCAGATTCTGGAAGTACGACAATATGGAGCTTAGCGAAGTCACAGGAACACCCTGTTCAGGAGGCAGTGATAAGACAACTCTTACAGGCACGCGAGCAGGAAATACATCTTCGCCCCAAATGGGCTGGTCATCGCGGAATGGTTCGCCAGTGACTTCCAGGAGGCCAATGAAGCGAGAAAGCCCGGTCAGGTAACAAAGAAAGATGTCACCGGGCTTCATTTTCTGCAAAGTAGGCCAACGGCTTTCACGGAATCCGCTGACTGTGCCGCCTGCTTTCAGGAATTCTTGCCAGGTGTTCCAGGTAAAGAGGTCAATCCAGTACCTCATTGTCCGTCCCCTGTGGTGCACCGTTGACCGTCAACAGAATGCATCATAGTCCAACAGTCACCCCCGCGCAAACCTAGTTCATATCATCAAACTGAAAAACCCCCGGTGGCGGGGGTTTCGTTTTGCACACTGGTCGCGTCTGCCTATGTGCACTGCCGCAGGTTCACCACGCTGTCGTCGGCCAGGATGAACGTGGACGACGACAGGCCGACGCCGCCGGTGCTGGCGGTGAGCTTCGCGCGCCGCCCGATGATGCTCTTGTCGATGCGCGGCCCGAACTCCTGAATCTGGCAGCCGTTCAGCAGGATCGAGTTCTCGACCTCGCTGCTCATGATTTTCACCCCGTCGCCGATAGACGTAAACGGCCCGACATAGGAGTCGGTAATCTCGCAGCCCTTGCCGATGATGACCGGCCCCCGAATCTCGCTGTTGCGGATGGTCGTGCTTTCAGGCAGGTCTTCCGCGCGGCATTCATCCCAGATCACCGTCCCGGCGTGGGTCTGCGTGTTGGCGGCGAGTTGCAACAGCTTGCGGCGGTTCGCCTGGATCATGTCGTCGGGCGTGCCGGCGTCGAGCCACCAGCCCTCGACGAAGTGCGGCGCGACCGCCAGCCCGTCATCGATCAAGCCCTGGATCGCGTCGGTGATTTCGTACTCGCCGCGCCACGACGGCTTGAGCCGGTCGATCACGTCGAAGACGTGGCGGTCGAAGAGATAGACGCCCATGATGGCCCAGTTGCTCTTCGGCGCTTTGGGCTTTTCGACCACGCGCACGATGCGCTCGCCTTCCAGTTCGGCCACGCCGAAGGCGGAGGGGTTGCCCACCTCGTAGAGCGAGATCACCGCGTTGAGGCCGCCGGCGCGGTATCGCTCCACGCTCCCGATCACGCCCTTTTCGAGCAGGTTATCGCCCAGGTACATGAGGAACGGCTCGCCGGCCACGAAGTCGCGGGCGCACCCGGCGGCGTGGGCCAGGCCGAGCGGCTTATCCTGATAGACGAACTCCACACGGATGTTCCAGCGCTCGCGGGCGTCTGCCAGCGCCTCCTGAAAGGTCGCCTCCCATCCCCGGTTGATGATGAGGCCGATGTCGCGGATGCCGGCCTCGACGATGGCCTCGACGATGTGGATGACGATTGGCTTGTTGGCGATGGGGATCAGGTGCTTGGGACCTGTAAAGCTGAGAGGGCGCAGGCGCGTGCCCTCGCCAGCGCACAGGACAATCGCTTTCATGGGTCATACCCGTCTTTCTCACGCAACGGTCTATTTCCAGTGTAACACACTCTGGTGAAGCTTTCGTAAAGCGCGCGTGCCGCAAGTCTCTCTACATCACGGCTTGCACGCGCCAGTCAGCCTGTCCAGATCAAACGCGACCAGCATGTCGTAGATCAAAAAGCGCAACAGCCCGTCATCCGCCAGCCCCACAAAGACCGGGCTGTTCGAGCCGCTGTAGAGCTGCACATCGGCGAGCGGCGTCCCGTCAGCCGTGTCGAAGGCGTAGAGCCACCCCGTACCCCCGCCCACCAGCAGCCGGCACGCGCTGTCCAGCGCCATTTGGACCACGCCAAGCTCTTCTTTGATCGTCTGCCGCCAGCGCACCGCGCCCCCGGCGTCGTAGGCGATCAACTCCCCACGACCGCGCCAGCCAGTCCACAGGTAGAAGCCGCCGCCAGGGTCGGCCAGCAACCGGCTCCTCACCGGGTTGGTGCGCGGCGACTCGGCCAGCCAGCGCCATTCACCCGCCGTGGAGACGCGCCAAAGGCCGCGCGCTGACCGCAGGTAAAAGCCTCCACCCGGCGCGGGCGCGAGGTCGCCGGGGCGCATGAGCGTCGCCCGGTCGATCACCTCCCCGGCGCGGTCGAGCAGCCAGAAGCCGCCGGCGCTGTCGGTGAGCGCGAGCGCATCGCCGGAGACGGCGCTGCTCACCACGCGCTTCACGTCCGCGATCTGCCAGATGGCGGCGCGCTCGGCGTCGTAGGCGGTCAGACCTGCGTCAGGCGTGTGGACGAGCACCAGGTCGCCGAAGGCGATAGGCGGCCCGCTCGGCGGGCCGCCCGCTGACCAGGAACGCCGCCGGAAGCCGTCGTCGGTCCAGTCCTCCATCGCGCCGTTCGGCAGGGCTACCGTGAAGTTCCCCCGCGTCGTGCGGATCAGCCCAATGGGTGTGTCTGCCAGTTGCACCGAATACCAGACGTATTGCCTGGCCGGCGAGACCGCGAAGATCACGTCCCCGTCGAGGTAGATAATGCTCCTGTCCACGCCCATGATCGCCGGCGCTTCGGATGCAACCTGGCGGAACAGGTCCATGCGCCATGTGTCGAGTCCGCGCAGCCACGTCTGCCAGTTGATGATGAACTGCGTCGGATTGGCCCAGCCGTTCGTTGCGGGATCAACCGCCCAGTAGTTCGGGCCGGTCTGGTCGGGGTTGAAGTTGCGAATCTCGAAGTGCAGGTGCGGGCTGGGCCGGCCCGCGCCTATCGCGCCGATGATCTGGCCCGGCTCGACGCAACTCCCTTGCGGCGGGAACTCGTGCCCGTTCAGCGGCTCCAGATGGCCGTAGACCGAGTACCACACGCCGCGGTCGGGCAGCCGGTGCTCGACGATCACCATGCCCTTGTCGAGGCCCCACACCGTCGGCGAGGAGAGCGTCACGCGCCCGCGCGCGATGGCGTACACCGGCTCGCCGAGCGTGCGCCCGTGCCGGCCCCACCAATCCTCCCCGGCGTGCAGCAGGCCGCCGAAGCGGTGGCTAGGCCGCCCAAACCCGAAGCCGATGCGGAAGCGGTCGCGGGGAAGCGGATAGTCGATCTTGTCCACCACGCCGCAGTCCACCTGCGCCAGCGAGCGCGGCGCGGCAGCGACGCCCGGCGCGATGAGGACGAAAGCCAGAGCCAGGCGCAGGACAAGGGGCTTAAGCCCCTTGTCCGACCCAGCTTGATCTTTGAGTCGGCGCGTCATCGGACCGCCTCCGCCAGCAGCGTGAGCGCAGTCGCGTTGGTGAACACAATGAGCGCCTGACCGATGATGTAACTGAACCATATCACATCACCCACCAGATGCCACCTGTTTTGACGGAACAGATAGTTGCCCAGGATGATGTCAGAAACCATAAAGAGGAGCGCGCCTGCCGCCAGGGGCAGGAACGCCGGCTGTTGCAGCGCCAGCGCCGCCGCATAAGCGGCCATCCCGCCGAGCAGCAACCCGTAACAGAGCGAACCGGCGTTGAGGAGCGAGCTGCCGTTGGGGATGTAAATCAGGCCCATCCATGTGCCCATACTGATCACGGCGCTGACGACCAGGGCAATCACCAGGATGCGCCTGTCGTCCAGGCTGAACAGGATTTGTAGCTGGCGATAGCTCAGGATATAAAAGGCGTGGCCGGCCCCAAAAGCGACCATGCCCCATATGACCGGGTTCTTGAGGCGGAGCAGGTTGCTCAGGAGCACGTCGCCCACGAAGCCCAGCGCCATGCCCAGGAAGATGTAGCGCGAGAAGGTTTCAACCTCACTGCTGCGCGCGCCCCACAGCCACCATACCAACGCGCACACCACCAGCACCACCGACTGCGCGAGTTGCGTCTGCCGGGGCTGGCGGTGGGTGCGGTCCGCCGACAATTTGCCGAAGGCGAATCCGAACAGCAGGAAACCGCTGAAAACGATCAGTAAGATCAAGATCAGCAGGTCAAACGGCGGTTCGATGGGCATCGATGAATCGCGCTTCTGTCATGAGGGATCACCCCGCGCCGGGCGGCAGGGTGGGCAGCGGTGACGGGGTGACGTTCGGGTCAATCGTGGGCGTCAGCGTTGGTGTGGCTGCCGGCACACTTTGCCCGGCCACCGGCGCGACGGTGGGCGGCGGGTTCTCGTCCGAGACGCAACGGAAGCCGATCCAGGGAGCCTGAGTGTTCGGCGTCCTGGAGAGGCGGTGCACCGTGCGCGAGAAGAACGGGCGTTGATCCCACGCCCCGCCCCGGATTACCCGCTCGGTGCCGCCGGACGGCCCTTCAGGGTTGAGTTGTCGCGCCTGGTCGGTGCTGTAGAAGTCTACCTGATACCAGTCGTAGACCCATTCCGCCACGTTGCCGGCCATGCCCTCAGCGCCAAAGGGGCTGGCCCCGTTCGGGTACGAGCCGACGGGGCTGGTGCCACCCACACCCGCCTGATTGGTGTTGGCGCGGCTGCTTTCAAACGTCCAGCCCCAGGGGTAGATGTAGCCCTCAGAACCGCGCGCCGCGCGTTCCCACTCGGCCTCGGTGGGCAGCCGCCGGCCGACGGTGGCGCAGTAGGCGTTCGCGCCGAACCAGCTTACATGCGTGACGGGTCGATCTTCCATATACTGCCCGGCTGAGTAGGTGTTCCCGTCGTAAACAATCGGGCTGGTGTTATCCTCATCGCGCGTCGTGGCGCAGCGCCCAGCGCACCCACTCACGTGGCTGCCGGGACCCAACACGTTCAGAAAAGTCACGAACTGGTTGACCGTCACTTCGTAACGCTCGATCTGGAAGCTGGTGATGGTAACCGGGTGCGGCGGGAAGGAGTCCTGCGCCATCTCGATCTGGCACGCCCCGCCTGCGCTTACGCATTCCTGGACTGCCCCGGCGGCCTCCTGTTGGTTGGTGCCCATCTGGAAAGTGCCGCCCGCCACCGGGACCAATTCGCTTACGATGGCGGCCAGGCGCGGGTCGATAGGCTGCTGAGTGGGAGCTGGCGTGGAGGACGGCGGCAGCGTGTTGGTGGGAGCGAGGGTAGGCAGTGGAGTCTCGGTCAGGGTTGGCGTATCTGCCGCTTCCGGCGGCGACTGGTCGGCGTCAGTGGGCCGCGAGGGCTGGGGGGTAATCCCCGGAGGTGGCGGCGTCTGCTGTGCGGAAGGAGTTCGCGTCGCCCCGCCGCCGGCTGCGGCGAACGGCGCGCCGCCGCAAATCTCATCCACCGGGCCGCAGACAGTGGGCTGCGTCTCCGTGTCGGCTCGTGAGACGATCTCCGTAGCAGGCGTCTGGGTCTGTGTGTTGAGGGTAATGTAACCGGTCGTCACCAGAACCAGGCAGCCCACAAGCGCGCACCCGAAACCCAACACGATGCCCACGAAAAGCCACTGCCAGCGCGAGTCGTTGCCGCGTCCGCTGCGCAAATTGGAAGTACGTCTGTAGGACATGAACGCCCTTCTCTCCAGAACTCCCCAGCCGGTCGGGTAGAGAGTTTACGCCGGGTTGGGGCAGAGGGCAAATTAAAAGCCGGGCTAGTAGCAGGCGTGAGAATTCAGTAGCCCAGCAGCCGGCACAACCCGGCGGGGCTGGCACCACATACATCATTGACGACAGCTACCCCGACTGCGAGTACGACAATCCCCGCCAGCAGGGACATCAGACACGCGCAGCCGCACCCGGCAGGGAATCCGATCAGCGCTTGCAGGCACGAACTGACCGCCTGAAGAATGCCGCTGAACACTTGTACCAGCAGCGGCGCAAGGAACGGGAGGACAATAAGCGCCACAAGCCCGCCCAGACAACAGAACGCCGCCAGCGCGATGGGTTCCAATCCGGTCACATGCACGCTCCTTAGCGAGTACGTTAGTAGTGTAACATACTCACGCCCGTTGCGGTAAGCGCGGCGAATGCCGTCGCATCGGCCCCCCTTATTTCTTTTGATTAGCGTTATTCGCGTTATTCGCGGTTTCATTCTTCTTCTCTTAAATGTGCTTGCGCGCTGGCTCAACCTCTCTGTGAAAAGTGATAGGCGCTCACTTCTTTTGACAAGGCTCTCCAGCGCCGTCATAATCGGACATCATGAAGCGAACGGCGATGATCGGCATTGGGGTTGCGCTGCTGGCGTTCCTCGTCGCCGGCTGCGGGCAGGGTCAGCCAGTGCGCCCCGTCGAAGAGGCGGGGACAGCCGCCAACCCTGGACCGACCGCCGACTCCACCCTGACCCCAACATTCACGGAGGCTGCGCCTCCGCTGTCCACCGCCACGCCCGCCCCCGCCGAAATTCCCACCCTGGACATCACCGCTACCCCGTCGCTGCCGAACGTGCTGATAGTGGCCGAGCGGCACATGCACAACGGCAACTACCGCGCCGCCGCCGCCACCTATGAGCAAATCCTCAGTCAAGGGCCGGACGACCTGCGTCTGACTGCCGAGTTCGGGCTGGCGGAGGTGGCGCTGCGCACGGGCGACTATGCAACGGCGGTCGCGCGCTTTGCCGCGTTTATCGACGCGCATCCCGCCGACGAGCTGACCGCGCCCGCGCATTTCCTGCGCGCCGACGCCAATTACGCCCTCAACCAATGGAGCCTGGCCGCCGAGGATTACCGGCGCTATCTGAACCTGCGTTCGGGGCTGATCGACAGCTACGTCTACGAGCGGATTGGCGACATCCAGACTGCGCTCGGCCAGCCTGCCGACGCGCTGGACAGCTACCTGGCCGCCATTGACTTTGGGCGCGATCACAAGAGCCAGTTGACGCTGCGCGAGAAGGCCGCCGCCGCTTACCTGGCCTTGGGCAACCCCAGAGGGGCGGCGCTGCAATACGAGGCGATCCTGGCAGCGGCGCGCGACCTCGAATACCAGGCCGACGTCGCCTACCGGCTGGCCGAGGCGCTGCTTCAGGCCGGCGAGACGGAGGCTGCCTACCAACGCCTCACCCAGGTCTTTGAAGAATACGCCGAGACCCCACAGGCGTACCAGGCTATGCTCAGGCTGGCCGAGGCGAACCGGCCCACCAACGCCTATCAGCGCGGGCTGGTGAGCTATTTCAACGGCGCGTACCAGGCCGCTCTGGACGCCTTCTACGCGCACCTGGCGGCGGTTCCGCAGGGGACGCCGTTGCTTTACCTGTACATCGGCCTCGCGCACCGGGAGCTTGGCGCGACCGCCGACGCGCTCCACGCCTTTCAGGAGGTGATCGACCGCTTCCCGGACGACCCGCTCGCCAGCCAGGCTTTTTTGGAGCAGGGGCGCACACTCTTCGCCTCCGGCGACACAGGCAACGCCGCGCTGCGCTACGCAGAACTGGCCGAGGCCTACCCGAACGCGCCGGAGACGCCGGAGGCGCTGTGGCGCGCGGCGTATCTTTACGAGACGCGCGGCGAGAACGAGCGCGCGCTCGCCACGTATGAGATTCTTGGCGCGAAGTATCCCGGCGCGCAGCCGGCATGGGATGGTCTATGGCGCGGCGCAGAGCTGGCGCGCACGCTGGGCGACGCCATGCGTGCGGAGCGCCTGCTCACCATGCTGGCGAACGGCGGCAAGGGCGAGATGCCCGCCAAAGGCGCACTGTGGCTCGGCAAGCTGCGCGCGGCGCGCGGCGACGGCGCGGGGGCGCGCGAGGCCTGGACGCTGGGCGCGCAGGCCGACCCCGACGGCTACTACAGCCTGCGCTGCGTGGATCTGCTCATGGAGCGCGCGCCGTTCGCGCCGCCGGCGAGCCTGCTCCTGACGTTTGACGAAGCCCGCGAGGTCGCCGAGGCCGAGGCATGGCTGAAGCGCACGTTCAGCCTGGCGGCGGAGCCGCCGCTATGGCCGCTCCCGCCGGAGCTTGCCGCCGATCCGCGCCTGGCGCGCGGGACCGCGCTTTGGCGGCTGGGCTGGTTGGAGAGCGCAAAAGCCGAGTTTGCCGAACTGGCCGAGGCTTACGCCGGCGACCCCCTGGCGCTCTACCGGCTGGCGGTGCACTTCCGCGCGCTGGGGGCGTACCGCCCATCGCTGGAGGCGGCGGCGGCGTTGATTAACATGGCGCGGACCAACACGCTCGGCGCGCCGCGGTTCATCGCGCGGCTGCGCTACCCGACCTACTACGACGATCTGGTGAACCCCAACGCCGACTTGAACGAGATCGACCCGCTGTTCGTCTTCTCGGTGATGCGCCTGGAGAGCCTGTTTGACGGCTTCGCGCTTTCCTACGCCGACGCCTACGGGCTGATGCAGATCATCCCCGCGACCGGGGCGTACATCGCGGGGCAGTTGAATTGGGCGAACTTCACAACCGAGCAGTTGTATTACCCCTACGTCAGCGTGACGTTCGGCGTGTTCCACCTGGCGGAACTGCTCAACATCTTTCGCGGCGATCCCTACGCCGCGCTGGCCGGCTACAACGCCGGCTCGGGGCGGGCGGCGGACTGGCTCACCGAGAGCGGCGGCGATCCCGACCTCTTTGTTGAAACGGTGGAATTCGAGCAGACGCGGCTGTACATCAAAATCATCTACGAGCATTACCACGTCTACCGCGCGTTGTACGGCAGCGCATGAGTCCATCTTTCGCGCCGACTCCTTGCGCATGACTATACGAAACGCCTCCGCTCCGGGCAGGCTTAGCTCGACGCGCTGGCGTAGCGCCGCAGCCCGACGCGGAACAGCGCCGACGCGCCCACAAACAGCCCCGCCGCCAGCGCCATGCCGCCGCCCAGCATCCCAGGAGACAGGTCGCCCGCCAACGCCTGCGCCGGGACCGTCGTGACGAGTCCGACCGGGATGATCCAGGTGAGCGCCAGGCGCAGCCAGCCGGGATACAGCCCGACCGGGTAGCGCGCCATCTGGAAAACCCCGTTGAACACCCAGGTGAACAAAATGCCCGGACTCCAGAACATCAACCCGGTGAACGCGAGCAGGATCGCGTAGAGGATCGCCACGCCCGCGCCCAGCAGGATCAGGAAGGCGACCAGGCTGCCCGGCGTCAGCGGCGCGGTGAGCCGCGTCGCCGCCGCGCCCAGCACCCCCAGGCCAAGCGCCAGGTCGAACAGCGCGAACAGCCGCCACTGCCGGAAGCTCGCCAGAAATTGCGTATCCACCGGGCGCAGCAGCGTGTAGTCCAGGCGGCCACTCCACACGTCGCCCTCAAGACCCGCTAGCGCGTCCAGGCTGGGGCTGATGAACAGGTCGCGCAGCGCGCTGACGGTCAGGTAGACACCCAGCACCGCGAGCGTGGAGGCGAAGTCCCAGCCGCGCACCATCTCCACCTGCCCGAAGAGCACCATCACGCCGAGCACCCCGACGCCAAAGTTCAGCAGCGAGTGGAGCAGGCTGATGAAGAAGTTAGCGCGGTAGGCCGTCTCCTGCTGAATGGAAGCCTGGATAAAATATCGGGCCAACTTTAGATAATGGCGCATGGTCAACCTCCGACCGCCGCGTAG
Source organism: Anaerolineae bacterium (assembly GCA_034435135.1). Lineage (GTDB taxonomy): Bacteria > Chloroflexota > Anaerolineae > Aggregatilineales > JAFGMM01 > JAOSJO01. Next base: position 11,576 of record DAOTXU010000274.1, read on the forward strand.
CGGCGCAACCCGCGCCGCCACAGGAACCGATAAAGCGACACGGCGACCGCCAGCCAGCCGATTTGCAGCGCGAAGCCGGCCAGCAGCCCGGCGTCACCCACCCGCCCGGTCAGCACCTCGACCGGGAACCCGACCATGTAGCGGAAGGGCAGCGCGGTCGCCAGGGCCTGCATCGCGCCCGGCAGCAGCGCGGTCGGGGCGACCTGGCCGGCGAGCAGAAAGACCAGCGCATCCTGCACGGCCAGCAGCGCGTCGGCGCGCGTGGCCCAGAACGCCAGCAGCGCCAGCCAATAGCCCCAGAAGAAGCGCAGCGCCCACGCGAGCGCCAGCGCCGGGATGAACGCGATCACCTCGCGGGCGGTGGCGTGCAGTTCCGGGCGCAGCAGCACGGCGAGCACCGCCGTCACTGGCGCGACGAACGCCATGTACACAACCTTGCCCGCAACCTCGGTGGCAAGAGCGCTGTAAAGCGGCGACAGGGGATACAACAGCAATTGATTCATGCTGCCCGCGCGGATGGTGTCGCCCACCGTCCAGTTGGTCTGTGCATAGGTCAACTGGTTGACGAGGATCAGGACCAGATAGTACGCCACGAACGCGCCCGGCGTGAAGCCGCCGACCGGCTCGCCGCCGGCCGCGGTGGACCAGACGAACAGATACACCAGTGGGGGGATCATCCACCCGAAAGCGAGCAGGAAGAAGAAACCGCGATGTTGCATCCACGAGAGCCACGTGCGCCGGATGAGCGCCCAGCCGCCCCGGTGATTCATACGCTCCCCTCCTGGTAAATCTGGTCGATTACGGCCTCAATCGGCGGGTCTTCGACGGCGAGGTCCACCACCGGCAGCGTGCTCAGCAGCCGGGCCGTGATGGCTGGCGTCTCCGCCCGGCCCGACCGCAGCACCAGCCGCCCGTTCTCGCGCTCGATCACGTCCACGCCCGCCGGCAGCGCGTGATCGCCGTTTCCGTTCGCCGGCTCGTGATTCAGGGTCAGGCGGATCAGCTTGAACGGCGCGAGGCGTTCCACCAGCCCGCCGAGCGCGCCGTCGTAGAGCAGGCTCCCGCGATGGATGAGAATCACGCGCGGGCAGAGTTCGGCCACATCGGCCATGTAGTGGCTGGTCAGGATCACGGACGCGCCGGTCCGCCGGTTGTACGCGCCCACGAAGCGCCGCAGCCGCCGCTGCGTGGACACGTCCAGCCCCAGCGTCGGCTCGTCGAGAAACAGCACTGACGGGCGGTGCAGCAGCGCCGCAACCATCTCGCACTTCATGCGCTCGCCCAGCGACAGGTTGCGCACCGGCCTGGTGAGCAGGTCGCGCATGTCCAGCAGGTCAACCAGGTCGTCCAGCGTGTGTTTGAACTCGCCGGTCGGGACGTGGTAAATCTCGCCCAGCACGCGAAAGGTGTCCAGCGGCGGGATGTCCCACATCATCTGGCTGCGGTTGCCCATAACCATGCTGATGCGCCGCAGGTACGCAGGGCTGCGGTCCCAGGGCGTGAACCCGGCGACGCGCGCCTCGCCCCCGGTAGGGTGCAGCAGGCCGGCGAGCATCTTCAGGGTGGTGGTCTTGCCCGCGCCGTTCGGCCCAATGAAGCCGACCACCTCGCCGGCCTCGACCGTGAAACTCACTTCATGCACGGCGCGCACGTCGCGGTAAGCGCGCCGCGCCAGGCTCTTGAGGGAGGCCATCAGCCCCGGCGGGCGCTCCGGCACACGGTAGGTCTTGGAAAGGCTCCGGACGGTGATAATCGGTTGGCTCATTTCGCTTGTCTGACTCCTTTGCACAACGTCCATTTCCATGATACAACCCTGGTGGGCGAATGGAGGGTTTCACATCCAGGCGCGGGCGCTGCCTGGGAAGGTTGGTAGAGGAGAGAGCTGAGGATGGGGCGGCAAAGTTATGTTTCATCGACACAACAATGCCTCTTGACGTATTGGAACATTTGTGCTACTCTTGAATCAAATCAAGGCGAGACGATCCCGCAAGGGGCGTTGGCATGAGCATGAAGGAGAGCAAACATGGCCCTGGAAGCTGAAGTGAAGCACATCGCGTCTCAACCCACCGCCGCCATCAAGGTCAAGACCAGCCAGGCCAAAATAGGCGATGACCTCGGCAGGATTTACCAGACCGTCCATGCCTACCTGGAGAAGATCGGTGGGCCGTTCGCCGGGCCGCCCTACTGCCTGTACCACGACGTGAGCAGCGAATCGTGGCTGATTGAGGCCGGCTTCCCGGTGGCAGGCCCGATCCAGGGCGAAGGCGAGATCGCCTCAAGCGCGCTGCCCGGCGGCAAGGTGGCAACCGCCATGCACACCGGGCCCTATGACAGGCTCAGCGAGACGTGGATGGCTTTCGGGAGCTGGATCAAGGAACAGGGCATCCAGGCGATGGGTCCTGCATGGGAGAGCTACATTACCGACCCTGAACAGGAGCCGGATTCCTCCAAGTGGAAGACCCTGCTCGTGTGGCCTATCCGGTAGCGCCGTCCATCTGCCGGCAGGGGCAAGGCGCGCCTTGCCCCTGCTACGCTCTGCGGGCCTGTTACTCGCTGTCTCGAACAACCTCGTAGCGCAGCCACACGTGCCCGTTCGGCTGCGCCTGCGCCGAGAGCAGCTTCAGGCGCGCGGGTTTCTCGTCCGGCTTCAGCTCCGGGGAGTCGAACAGCGACGGCGTCTCCGTGCCCCCGATGACGGCAGGGAAGAAGTCGATGTTGATCTCGTCGATCAACCCCGCGCGTAGGAGCGCGCCGTTCAGCCTGCCGCCCGCCGTTGAGACGACGCACGTCACGCCCAATTGGGACTCCAGTTTTTCCAGGGCGCGGCGCAGATCGACGTGCCTCTCCCCCGCCACCAGGTAGGGGATATTCTCGCGCTGAAGATAGGCCAGGTACTCCGCTGGCGTGCTGCGGGCGACCAGGACCAGCAGATACCACCCCGCCCATTCCTCCCCCGGAAACTCCTTGTAGAGCCACCGGACGCGCCCCCGGCTGTCCACGACCGTGAACCACCCCCGATGACCCGGACGGCGCACGATGGCCTCCGGCAGGAAGTCCTGATACAACGTCGCGGGATCGTCCGCTACCGGCGGGAGAGGGTCGGGGACCATATTGTCCGTCATGAAAGAGCCGCTGCCTTCCAGAGTAGCTTGCGGTTTGTGCATGGCCTTCACCCGCTCGTAGGCTTCGCTGCTCGATCCTGCGACGGCCTCCCACCTTTCATCTCCGTACAGCAGAAGGGTGTCGGGCGTCAATGTCAACCGTCCGTCCACCGAAGCGCCCTGGTGCACGATGACTTTGGGTCGGTGCATCAACACGTGACTCCTTTCGTGCGAGCGATTACCTCTCCTATCATACAACCCTGGTGGGCAAATGGAGGGTTAGCTGCGTGCGCCGGGATATAGACGCTGAAGCGCTGGTAGACAAATGGAGAGTTTGAGAGGCCATTTGAGAAGTCCGGCCACGGCAGTTTATTCAGTTCCGCCGACTAAAGTCGGCGGCTAATCGCCGGAAAGCCACGGTACGGTGGGGATTCACCCCCGACTTCAGCCGGGGGAACCCTTTTCAAACGGCCTCTGAGGCTGGCGAGAGGCGCGCGCTGCTATTTCTTCTGCTTGCCGATCATCGCCTCAAGTTGGGCGATGACGTTGAGCGCACGTTGCTCCTGCGCCGCCAGCGTAGAGAGCCAGCGGTCCGCCGCCGAGTACACGTCTTCGTCGGCACGAGGCGTGTCGAGCGCCTGGCGCAGGTTTTGCGTCTGCCCCTGGTCCAGCGAGCGCAACATGCGCAGGATCGCCATCATGCTGTATCCTGCCAGCCGCAGCATCCGAATCACGCGCACCCGGCCCATCTCGGCGGTCCCGTAGAGTCGGTAGCCGCTGTGCGCATCGCGGGGGACCTCCAGCAGGCCGTTGCGCTCCCAGTTGCGGAGCATGTCGGTGGTCACTCCCAACCGATTGGCGACCTCGCCAATCGTCAAAGGCCTGGCGGGGACATCGGTGACGCTGCCCTGCACCCAGCGTTCAAGGAACTCAACCGCGGCTTCGGCCTGCGCACGTTCAGAGCGCACCTGCGCCAGGTAGGTGTACGCCAGTTCCAGCGCCCCGCCGAGGTCGCCCGCTGCCGCCTTGAACACCAGACCCATGACCGGCGCTTTGCCGCCGGGATAGGGAGCGCATAGCGCGGTCCGCGCCAGGCGCATCTGGTCCAGGTGAAACTCGGTGAACAGGCGGTAGCCGCTGGCGCTGCGCGGGATCGGCGGCAGGAACCCCCACGCCTCATAGAGCCGCACCGTGTTCGGGTGCACGCCGACCGCTCTGGCAATATCTGAGGTGCGCAGGCGACGCCCCGCCATCACAGCCCACCGGAAGATACGCCCGCAAGCACCTTACACGCCGTGCAAAATCCTGCTGATAAGCTGGCTCCCGACCACTGCCAGCCCATCGAGCGAGAGGTAATGCCACGCCGACCGGTCGAACAGCACCGACGCGCGCGGCGGAAACTCCTCGTCGCCGAGCCAGTAGATCACTGCCAGGTAGAGGTTAGGCAACACCTGGAACGCATACGCCGCGTCGCCATAGGCAGTCAGGCGAACCTCTGCCAGCGGCTCCGCGCCGCGTTTGAAAGCTTCCAGGTTGTTATCCAGCCGCGCCGCGAGCACGTTGCCGGTGTAGCCTTGAAAGGCCTGGTGATAGAATTGCCCGTTCGGCAGTTCACGCAGGCTGACCCACTCGTGAGCGCGCGGGGTGCCGTCGGCGGTTTGCAGGTACATGAGCACAATCGCCTGCACAAACGGGCTTGCCGGAGCGCCACTTTCGGCCTTGACCACCTCGAAGGCCGGAGCGGTGACTTCGTAATCCGTGCCCAGGTACGCCAATCGAAGCCGCGCCGTTCCCAGCGACATCGGCTCGAAGCGCGCGCCGCTGCGCAGCGCCAGCGCGGCGGGCTGCTCACCGCGCAGAGCAGCGCGCAGCCCCTCGACCCTGGCGATCATCTTCTCCGCCGAGCGGCGCGCGGCGTCGTGAATTAACTCATCCCGGTCAAGCATGGCGACTTCTCTTGCAGCGGACAGAGGGCTTAGAGGCCGTTTGAAAAGAGTTCCCCCGGCTGAAGCCGGCGATGCGCCGCCGACTTTAGTCGGCGGAACCTGAACAAACTTCCATGGCCCGACTTCTCACATGGCCTCTTAAGTCCCCTGCCCGAATATCGACGGCGCTACTCGACCTCCGGGCCGCCGTGGCGCATCTCCGCCGCCCAGAAAGTGCGCTGCCACACGCTCAGCCGGTCGCGGTCATCGTCGTCGAGCAGAACAGCGATCACGCTCAGGCTCTCTGCAAACGAGAGCAGCGGACAAAGCCGCTGGTCTTTAAGATCAAGCGCCGTGTCGCCGACCAGGGCGTACAGGCTGGCCGGGAGGGCTTGCTGGCTCATCTCAAGCACCTGGTTCTCGTCGCCGTGCAGCACGGCGTGGATGATCCGCAGCACAGCGCTCAAGCGGTTCGGCGCATCAATCAGGATATTGAAGTTCACCGGTTCGTCCAGCAGGTCTTCGAGCGCGGTGAGTTCGGTCATGACCTGTTCCACGTCACAATCGCGCGAGCGCATCACCATGATCGGCTCCAGCGCCTCCTCCGGGGCAAGCGTCCGCGACTTGAGGTTTAACGTCGGCGGCGCGGGGATAAAAACCAGGTCGGCAAGCTGTGCGGCCTGTTCGGTGGCGCTGGCGAGCGTCTCGCGCAAGTCCTCCTCAAGGTCTTCATCCAGGTCGAGTTGATCCAGGAAATCGTCTAGCGCAAACTCGTCAACATCGAGCGCGTCCAGATAGTCTGGCGGCGTGTCCCACGCGCCCGTCGCGCTGTAACCGGGTTGCGTCTCGACGTTGGCTTGCTGCCGGAGCAGAGTCTCGGTCAGGTAGAAAGTCGCTTCGCTGTGTCCGAAGAGGGTGAATGTGTACCGCGAGTTGGGGTGTCGCCACACGGACCACGACGCGCGCCAGTCCTTCATCTCCGGGTCAACACGGGCATCCCGGTCCAGGCAGAGGCGCCATAGCCGGTTCTGCGTCGGCCACGCCCAGCGATACGTCATCCAACCCAGGTCGTTCCACGCAATGTCGTCCTGGACGATCTGGTCGAGCGGGATGACATGGTGGCGCGGCGAAAGCACCAACGTCGAATCGAATTCGCCGTCCTCCGCATCGATCACGGCCTGCTGAAAGGTCGAGTCGCGGTAGTAATCGCGCGGCAGGCCGGGGCGTGTAGCGCGCTCGTCGCCGGCCACCACCAGGGCGATATTGCGCTGCACCGGCTTCGGTTCCAGCTCGAAGAAGCGCGCGGCGCGCGGGTCAAGCCGCACTTCATGGATGTACCAGCGCATCCGACCGCGCCCGCGCACCAGATCGACCGGGTATCCGCCTTCGTCGTTGTCCTCGCGCACGCGGTGCGCGTAGGTCGCTACATAGAAGCGGTCGGTTGCGCGCGCGCGCGCGATCCCCAGCGCGCGGTCGGGCGCGATGCCCACCGGCGCGCCGAAAGCGCCGTCGCCGGCCAGGACCGCGCCCTCGTTGTCGAAGGACAGGCCGCGCCGCCCCAGATTGTACATCACAATAGCGAGCCACACGCGCTGTTTGATCTGGGCTTCGCTTTCGGCCCGGCGCGTCTGATCGACGAATCCACCCAATCCCCGCTCCACTTGCAGGTCATCGTTTCCGTGAAGCGCGGCAACGGCGCGTTTCTGCGCCTGGCTCACCAATTCGGCCCACGCCGCCTCGCTATCGTGAGGGCTGTTCGGCGTGACGCGGTAAACCTGGAGCAAGTTTTCGCGCAGGAGGAAGTCGGCCCGGCCTCCGGGCCGGTCGTACCAGGGTTCTTGCGTGCCTAAGAGGTAATGGACCAGGTTTTCCCATCCCTCGTTGGGCAGCGCCTTGTCGCTCACCGACAAGGAAACCGCCGGCAACTCCGCCAACACCTGATCGACGAGGGTAGTCTTCATGCTCATACACTCACATTTCGGGGCAGTCGTCGCCCCGGCTGTACTATTCTTGTTTCCGCCGCCATTATACCCCCTGCGCCGGCTTGATAAGCACCTGAATGGCCGAGGGAAGCACTTCAAAGGTCAGGCGCTCGCCGGTTGCGGTCTCGCCGTCCAGTTCCATGCCGAGCGGCTGGCCGTGCAGCGGGGTGATTGCCACACGGGCGGCCCTGCCGATATGCACATCGCGCCGGCCGATGTGTTCGCCCTTATACGCCTGGGTCAGGACACGAAGCACTTTCGGGCGCGACATGCCTTCAGCCACCACCACATCGAACAGGCCATCGTCGTAAACGGCCTGGGGGGCGGCCCAGATCCCGTGGCCGAACCACTGGCCGTTGGCGACGGCGGCGATGTAGGCTTTGCCCTCGTAGAACGGCTCTTCGTCGAGCGCGATGGACACCGGCGGCGGCCTGTAGCGCAGCAACGAAGTCAGGATGGCGCGGAGGAACGTCCAGGGGCGGCGCTGGGTCACGGCGTTGACGCGGTGCGCCACGTCGGCCCCAACGCCAGCGCTGGCGATGTTCAGGAAGATGCGGCGCTGTTCGCCGGAGGTGACCCGGCCTACATCGCACGGGCAGGGTTCGGCCTCGGCCAGCCAGCGAATCGCCTTCACCGGATCGGTGGGGATGCCTAACGTGCGCGCCCAGTCGCGTCCGGTGCCGATGGGCACCTGGCCGATGGCGATGTGGCGCTCCCCCCACGCGAACGGCTCGCGCAACAGCGCGTTGACGATGGCATGGTTGGTGCCGTCTCCACCGATAATGATGATGCGCTCGACGCCGATCTGATGCGCTTTGTCGATGTGGGCGGCCACTTCGTGCACATACTGCGTGATGGCGATGATAAGTTCGCCGCCGAAACACTCCAGAAGCACAGGCTCCAGCTTCGGCCAGACACGCAGCGTCTTACCGCTGGCAGCATTCGGATTCAGTACAACCAGATTCACGGCGATGCGCTCATTCCCGGCATTGGGTTCGGTATCCGACGCTTAGCAGGAGAAGAGGCTTTACGCTCTCACGCGGACTGTGGCGAAGTATAACAAAAGGCGGGAGATGCACAAAACGTGGCCAACTCGGTTTATAATTCGGGCGGTTTCCGTCATCCTCTTGCGCTAAGGAGATTCCCATGCTAACTGACGCCCTCCCCCGCCTGCGATTTGCCCATTTGCCGACGCCGATTGAACGGCTGCCACGCCTGAGCGCCCGGCTTGGTGTGGAGTTGTACGTCAAGCGCGACGACCAGACCGGCCTCGCCACTGGCGGTAACAAGACGCGCAAGTTGGAATTCCTGGTCGCCGAGGCGCTGGCGCAGGGCGCGGACACGCTCATCACCGGCGGCGCGGTCCAATCCAACCACTGCCGGCAGACTGCCGCTGCCGCCGCCCGTCACGGGATGCGCTGTGTATTGGTGCTCGGTGGGCACGCACCGGCCCAGCTTGATGGCAACAATCTGCTCGCGGCGCTTCTGGGCGCGGCGATTCGGTGGACCGGCAACCGCCCGCGTGACGCGGTGATGCAGGCTACTTACGAAGAAGAGAAGGCGAACCACGCGCCGTATCTCATCCCCTATGGCGGCTCGAACCCGACCGGCGCGGCGGGTTATGTCGCGGCTGTGGAGGAACTGGCCGCGCAACTCCAGAGCGGCGCGGTCGGCGTAGACCGGTTCGATATTATCCTGCACGCCAGCAGTTCAGGCGGGACACAAGCGGGGCTGGCGCTCGGCGCAGCGGCGCTCGGCCTGTCGACGCGCGTAGTGGGCGTCAGCATAGATGCGGAAGCGGACGACCTCAAGGCGCGCGTGGCGGACCTCGCCAGCCGCACCGCTGCGCATCTGGGGTTAAGCCATCGCTTCGGCCCCGACGACATCGACGTGGACGCGAACTACCTCGGCGGCGGGTACGCCGTCGTCGGCGCGCCGGAGCGCGAGGCGCTCGGGCTGGCCGCACAGACAGAGGGGCTGTTGCTCGATCCCGTTTACACCGGGCGCGCCTTCGCGGGGCTGCTGGATCGAATCCGGCGTGGGCTGCATCGCCCCGGCGAGCGAATTCTCTTCTGGCACACGGGCGGCGAGGCGGCGCTCTCCGCGTTCCGCGACGTGCTGGTGGATTGAATCGCAGAAGCTCGCTCAGGTTGTAGGCTTGGGAAATCTCCGGCGTGAGGACTTGCGCACCCGGCGCAATCGCTTCGATTGGCCCGCACACGCCGTCAGGTTCACGCGCGGCAACGGCGGGATCGCCAGCGCGGGCGGCTGATCTACGATGTAGTCCTCGCCTGAATAATCTCGGCGTGATCCCGGTAGACCAGGATCATCGGCGCTTGGCGCGGCACGTTCGCGCGTATGGGGAACAGGGGGAAGAGCTGCACGTTGACGACGGGAAGAAAATAGCCCTTGATGTCGCCCAGGATGTCGGTCACGGTCTGTTCTCCACCCAGATACATTGAGCCTCGCATGGCAAAGCGCGGGGTGTACAGAATCACTGCCTCCAAGCGTGCCTTCACCACAATGTCATCTGCGGAGGGCCGTTCGCTGAAAACAATGAACTGGCACGCGCGCCGCGCCAGCACCACTTTCGGCGCGTTGAACTGCCCGGCGACGTTATCCGAATCAAGCGCCTGCGCCTGGACATCAAATAGCGAGACGGTCGTGATGTCGTCGCCGTTCAGCGCCACATCAAGCACACCCCGAATGTGAAGCTCTCCTTTGAGGCAAAACTCGCCGGTGACGATGTGGACCGGGAACGCTTTTTCATCAAACCGCTGCGCTGCGACCACCGCTTTTCCTTTCGCGCGCCGTTCGCGCCAGATTATGGTTATCTTAACACAGACTCCTGAGAGGGCAATGCGCGCGACCTCCCTGCGCTCCCCATGAGCCGCTCAGACCGCTTCGTGCATCATCCTGACATGATTCTTGTTGACCAGCGCGACCGCAACCGCGCGGGGCACCACCGCCCACATATGCACTAGCGGATACAGGCGCGGCTTAAATAGCGGGAGGAAATGGCCTTTCAGGGCCTCTAGTACATCGGCGAGACGCTCCGCGCCGCCCACGCGAATGGTGCCCTGGAGCGCGAACCGCGCGGTGTAAACGACCGACGGCATCAACACAGGTTTCACGGTCAAGTCATCGGCTGAGGGCTGGGTGTCGAAAAGGATCAACTGGCACGAGGCTTTGGGCAACACGACGCTGGAGAGATGCATCGCCGCCGCCGTGTTGTTGGGGTCCAACGCCTGGACTTCGACATTCACCAGCGACATCGTGAAGCGATCCTCGCTGTTAAGAATCACTTCCAGCGCGCCCTTGACGCGCAGTGTCCCTTTCATGCACAGCTCGTCGGTGATGACGTGCACGGCGTGCAGGGTCTCCCCAGGTTCAAGCGCAACGCCCATGTGGCGAACCTTCTTGAGTTAACAAAGAATTGACTAAAGTTTAGCACAATCCTCAGATCGGGCTATATATCTTTTAATAATAATAGTCTGTAAATTAGTTAGTTACCGCCCCTAATCCGCTGGCGTCACCACTGACAGGGGCAGGATCACGCGGTCCAGATCGAGGCGTGCGCCGTTGGCGTCGTAGGCGGGCAGTCGATCCGCGCCGTGATACCACCCCACTGCTACTCGATAGTCGCCGGGCGGCACGCCGCGCAAATCCAGGTCCACCGTGTCGGTCACAATTTCACCGGGAATCCATGTTGAAGTGGGATGCGTGTAGCCGTGCGGCATGGTATCGACCTGCGCGGGGATGGCTTCAGTGGTAGGATCAAAGAGATGCACAAAGAAAGCGTAGTCGGTGTCGGTCTCGGCCAGCGCGCCCCACGTGAGCGTCAGCGTGAGCGCTTCGGCGGTCTGTGCGGCGTCGTAGCCCCACAGCCGGATCAGGCCTCCGAAGTCAGCCTTGACCCAGTTCGGGAGATCCTCTGGCTCGCCAACGGGCACGGGCGCGGGCTTCAGGGTCAACCGGTGGACCGTCAAGGGTTCATGCACGGGCCTGTTCTCCACGCCGAGCAACGTGAAGGTCAGCGTATAATCGCTGGGCGCGAGAGTGGCGGGCGGGTCGAGGTGCAGCCGTCCCTCGACCAGCGCGCCCTTGACCCACCTCGTCGCAGCCGAGCCGGGCGCGAGTGGTGTGACGACGGACCACACATTCTCACCAGCCGTGTTCCGAAGCGTCCACTCGGCCTGGAAATCGTAGTCCAGCTTTAGCTCCACGATCCAGCGTATGGTCAACGTGAAAGGTTGCCCTAAGACCGCTTCCTCCGGGGCAATCAACTCGCCAATGCTCAGATAATCGGCGATAGCGAACTGCGCGGGAATCTCCCCTGAGGCCGGCGTGAATCCATCCCAGCGCAGGCCAGCAAGCACAGTTGCGCCAACCGTCGTGTTGGTCGCGGCGTCATAAACGCTCACCTGTAAGCGGTAATCCTCGCCCGGCGGCATCCCCGGCGGGACCGGCAGCGCGTAGAAGTCCCGCACCAACTCCCCCGGCGTCCATAACGCAGGCGGGTACGCGCCGTACAAGCCCAGCGGCGCATCCTGCTCCGCCCAGAGGTTGCCGGCCACGTCGCGCAGCCGCAAGCCGACGTGGTAGTTGCGCGGAATCTCCGCGTCCACGCGCCAGCGGAGCAAGAGATTCGGATTGCCGGACCGCAGTTCAGCCCCGACCAAGACCAGTGCATCGCCGAACGCCGCCAGAGGTCGATCCGCTGACGTAGCTGTAAGCCGTTGACGGTTGTACACAGGCGCGAGGGTGAGCGCGGCGCGCTCGTCGCCGCTGGCGGTGCGCGCCAACAAGGGTTCCCCCTGGCGCGACACAACAGACAACGTCGGAACATAAACGCCCGGCGACAGCGGGCACGGCGGCCAGAGCGAGATGCCCGCATTTGCGCCCGGCAAGATTTCCTCGCCAACCGCCAACGCGATGGGAATACCCAGGACGTCTGTCGCTGGCAACGTCAGTCTCGACACCGACACCGCGCTGTCTGGCGGTTCCGGCTGGCGCGCCCAGTCGGTCAGCACGGTCAGTTGTGGGCAGATGCTATCCAACGTGGAGTAGTCGTAACCGGCGAGGCGCAACGCCTCGCCGAAAGCGATTCCCTTCGGCATGTGATAGGGGTACGCCTGCCGCGCAAAGTCCATGGTCAACGGGCCGGCGACCGGCGCTTCTGGGAACACGCGCAGCCCTACCCAAATCGCGCAAAGCATGAGCAAGCCGGCGAGCACCAGCCTGCGATACCGCTCCAGAGCCAGCCGGCTGCTTCCCGAAAGCTTCAAGTATTCGGAAAGCTGAGGACGCAGCAGCGCCAGCGTCACCAAGAGCGCCAACACCGATAACCATTCCCCGACCGCGCGGATCGGTGTGCGATCCAGCCACAGAGTAACTGTGTGCTGACCGCGCGGGAGCGTCATCTGTGCCCAGCCCAGCCCCGGCGCGGCGCTGAGGTCAACCGGGCGGCCATCGGCGGAGGCGCGCCAGCCGGGCCAGTAGTGCAACGGCAGCGCGACCGTCGCGCGCTCGCTCTCCACGATCACCGTCCAGCGCTGCGAGGCGGCGCGGCGCTCCAGGCGCACACCATGCGCGTCGCCGCTCAACGGCTTGGCGCGCGGCTCCAGGCCGATCAGGTCCGGCCCGGTATAGGGGCGCGGGTTGACTGTGTTGGGCAGCCACTCGTAACGGATGGTCGTGCCGATGTTGCCGGTGAAGTACTCGTAGAGTTGCAGGCGTTCGGGCGTCACGTCGTCCTCGCTGAGGAGGATGAAGTCCAGGTCGAGGCCGGGCAGGGCGGAGACCGCGAGCGTTGCGCTCAAGGCAACCGCAGCCAACGCCGGGAGTACGTCGTTAGCCCCGTCTCCACGACTGAAGTCGCGGGAGAATGGATTGGCCGCCGATTTTAGGCGGGGCAGGAGTCCATGTGCACCGACAAAAAGATCAGCGATGTACCCGGTCAACGCGGCGGCGAACAGCGCCGCCACCGATAGAAACCGCCAGGGGAACTGCACCACCGCCAACACAGGGAGGCTATCCCACAGAAAGCGCGAGCCGGGCGTTATCAAGAAGATCGAGAGGGTAAGGCTCACGATCAGCAGCGCCGCGAACGCGCGGCCAGGCACTTCGTCGTGCCTGCGCCGTCGCCCGAGGGCGAAGAGCAGCGCAGCGGTCCCGCCAGCGGCCATGAGCGCCTGCACATTGCCCACCGCGAAGGGCGTGATCGCGCCGGTCGCGTCAACGCTGTAGTCAAAGGCAAGGGAGGTCTGGACCAGGTCAGCCCCACGAAAGTGGTTGCTGTAGTGAAAATACCCGGTCGTGGACGGCGCAAGCTGCGCCAGGTGCAACTCAGCGACCGACGGCAGCCAGAACCATGTCGCCAGCATGAAGCCCAGCGCCAGCGCAAGCGCGCAGGTTGCGTATGCCCGAAAAGGAATTCGCTTGAGTAGGCGCACAGCGCGCTGTGTCCCTACCTCAGACAAGGGGCTTAAGCCCCTTGTCTGAGACCGTTCAGGTAAATTCCTGGTCACTGGTTGGATCAACAGATACAGCGCCAGAAACGGCGAGAAGATCAGCGCCGAGAGGTTGTGCGTCAACAACAAACCGGCATACGCCAGCGCCAGACTCGCCGTGCGCGGTCCGCTGCGGCGCTCAAAGAGGCGGTCGGCGGCGAAGAGGATAAGCGGGTACCATGCAAAGGCCCAAAACTCCGAGAGCGAGTCGCCGCGCACGTAGACGTTGACCATGTGAAACGGCGCAAACGTATACGCCGCCGACGCCAGCAACCCTCCCCACATCGTCCGCATGTGACGGCGCGTCCAGGCATACATCGCGGCGGCGGCCAGCAGGAAACCGGCCAAGTGCGTCAACTTGACGCTGGCGACGTAAGAAAAGCCCCAGCTTTTGAAGGCCGCCGCCAGATAGTACGGCAACGCCGCGTAGAAGTTGAAGAAGGGATAGCCCAGGCCATAGGCGGCGTCCGGCATCCAACGGACAGGGAAAACGCCGTCCGCCAGCGCGGCGTGAAGTTGGTGCAGCCGGAAGAGCAGGAAGGGGCTGTCACCGCCCGCGCGCGTGTTGAGAAATCCCGATCCCAGCAACAGCGGCGCGGCGGCAAGCAGACTCAACGCCAGCGCGAGGAGCAACGGCCACCGGCGGTTCACTAAAGCGCACATTTGAGAAGTGCAGAACTTCCGCTTTCGCCTCAGACCGGGGGCTTACGCCCCCTGTCTGAGGTTCGGGGACCAATCTAAGGCGGCGTCTCGGTCGCCGTCGGCGTCCACGTCGGGGTTTCTGTCAGGATCGGCGGTGAGGTGAAGGTCGGGATCGGCGTGAACGTAGGCGGCAGGGTAGCGCTGGGCGTGAAGGTCGGAGTCAGAGTGGGGGTCAGGGTAGGGATCGTTGTCGGGGTGGGCGTGAAGGTGAAGATGATGCCGGGCGTCAGGCTGGGTGTCAGTGAAGGTGTGACCGTCGGCGTGAAGGGCGAAGTCGGCGTAAGGTTCGTCACGCTGACGGTGACGCGCGCGTCAACCTGCTTGCCCTGCTGATCAATGGCGAGGATGCGGATCGTGTAAACGCCGTCGGGCAACCCGCGCGTGTCCCAGGTCGCCAACACCGCGTCGCCGACGGGTTGGATGGTGAACGGCCCCTGCGCCAGGCTCCACGCGACCGCCTCAACGCCGGGCGGGATGGTGCCGGCGGCGTACTCCAGCTGATAGCGATGGAAGTTCGGCACCGACATCGAGCCGCGCACTTCGATCACGCTGCTCACCGTCTGGCCGGCGACCGGCGCAGAGATGACCACGGTGGCCGGGCGGGTATCCGGCCCGCACGACTGCGCAGGCACCGGTTGCAGCGGCACGACAATGCCGCGGTCCCTGGCCCACGTCTGGCCGGCGGGGTCTGCGTTGAGCCACTGAATCGCGCTGGGGTCGATGCTCAGGTCGATGTACAGCCGCTTCTCCTTATTGTTCGGGCAATACTCGTTGGCGCGCAGGCCGGTGGTGCGGTCCACCTCCACCAGCTTGAAGAAATCTTTGTCGGGCGGCGGCGGCGGGTTGTTGATGAAGAAAATCTCTGACCTGATCCGATTCCCGCAGGCTTCCCACGCCTGAGCGCCGGTGTCCATGCAAATCTCGCGCGAGACGATCTGGTTCTGGTCTCTCGGCGTAAAGGATTTGGGCGCGAAACCGAGAGTCGCCAGCGCCCGCGACAGGGTCTCATTCCAAATCGGCGCAGCGGCGCGGGAGCCGGTGCCGCCGTAGATCGGGGTGTTGTCGGCGTTGCCCACCCACACGCCCGCGACCAAGTCAGGCGTGTAACCGATGGTCCAGGCGTCGCGCTCCGGGTCGCTGGTCGTGCCGGTCTTGACGGCGGCGGGCCGGCCATCGGGGAGGACAAGCGGACCGCCGACACCGAACTCGGTGGCGCGGGCGTTGGGGTCGGAGAGGATGTGACTCATGAGATAGGCGTAGTGAGGATCAGTCACCTGCACCGGGCCGGGGGCCTGTGCGCGGTTATAGACCTCCCTGCCGTCCTTGTCGAGAACGCTTATGACCATGTAAGGCCCTGCGCGCAGGCCGTTATTGGCGAGCACACCGTAGGCCGCGGTCATGTCGAGCAGGGTCACCTCGCGCGCGCCAAGCCCCACCGACAGCCCGGTGTTGCTCTGGTCGCCCTGCAAAGTGATCCCCAGGCGCTGCGCCATGTTTGCAAAGCGGTCCCAGCCGACCTGGGCGTAGGCTTTGACCGCCGGGATGTTGTACGAGTTGCCCAGTGCATAGCGGAGCGGCTGCGGCCCGTGAAACTCCCCGTCGAAGTTGCGCGGGGTGTAGTTGGGATACGTCGTCGGCACGTCCCAAAACACAGTCGCCGGCGTCCAGCCAAGCGCCTCAAAGCCGGCCAGATAAGTGACGGGTTTGATCGCCGAACCGGTCTGGCGCGGTCGGGTCGCCATGTTGATCTGACCGCTGATCGCCTCGTTATAAAAGTTAGCGCTGCCCACCATCGCCAGAATCGCCCCGTCCTGCGGGCGGATGACAACCACGGCGGCGTTGGTCACATTGGGGAGGGCGGCCAGGTGCCGGTTGACGGCATCTTGCGCGATGTCCTGGATGCGCGGATCGAACGTGGTGTATACCTTGAGGCCGTCGATGTGGACGTCTGTCAGGTTCTTCTCCAACCACTCGCGGACGTACAAGAGGAAGTGGGGATACCGCGTGTCCACTTGCGGCGGCTCGAAGATGCGCGTTTCCACCAGGGCTTTGTCAAGCACGCCCTGGCCTGCGGTCCAGTCTGCACGGGACACGCAAAACGGCCCCGCCTGCAACCAGTTGCCGTGTTCAAACTGAATACAGCCGTTGCCGTTGGCTCGCGCCATCAACTCCAGCACGGTGTTCATGCGCTTGATGACTTCCTCACGGTTCCGCACCGGGTCGTACCGCGCCGGCGCCTGCGGGATGCCGGCCAGAAGCGCCGCCTCTGAGAGGTTGAGTTCGCTGGCGGATTTGTCGAAGTAGGTCTGGGCCGCCGCCTCCACGCCATAAGCCAGATTGCCGTAATAGACGTGGTTCAGATACCAGCCCAAAATCTGGCTCTTGCTATATTGGCGCGAGACCTCGGCGGCGAGGATGACCTCCTGCACCTTGCGCCAAGCCGTGATCTCGGCGCGTTGCGAGGGGTCGATAATGGTCGCGCGCACCACTTGCTGGGTGATCGTGCTCGCGCCAGAAGCGACGTCTCCGGCAAGCAGGTTTTGGGTCAGCGCCCGGATGATGGCGATCCAGTCGTAGCCAGGGTCCTGGAAGAAGCGCTCATTCTCGGTGGCGACGGTGGCGTGAATCATGTAGGGCGAGATGCGGTCCAGGGGCATCGGCAGGCGCCGACCCTCCGCCGGTACGACTTCGCCGATAGATTGCCCGGTGGCGTCGTAGACTACCGAACTGTTGAAGCTCAAAACCAGTTGGGGCAGGTTATCGATGTCGTCCCGGTACTGCGCCACGACTGAGAAGTATGTGAAGACAATCGCGGCGAAGAAGACCAACAAGCACAAGAGAACCAGCCCCCCGATGATGATCGCCGCCCTGAGCAGCACGTTCCGAGCGGGGGCAGGAGCAGCCTTCGCCTCGGCGGCGGGTTCTCTAGGAGGGATGTATACGAAGCCCCCGCTACCCACGGCAAATCCGCCCGCGCCCGGTGGGCTGGCGCCGGCAGCGGGCTGTGTCCTGGCGCTGTATGACGCGCCGGGGGCGGTGGCCTGCGGCTTGGAGGAGAAGTCGTAGGCGGCGCTTGCCACCACCGTCGCTTCGGGGTCTTTCACAGGCGGGGGTTTGAGAGCCGCTCCCTGGTCCACCTCCTCGGCCCTGCCGCGCGGCAGCGCGGGAGCCGGCTCAGCGCGGACCTCGGCGGTGGCGGTCGCCGGCTGCGCTGGAGGTTCAGGAAGAGCCGGGAGTGCCTGAAACGGGTCGGCCTTCACCCACTTCCTTTGCTCAGATACATACCACTGGTCCGACTCAAGGCCCAACGTCCACCAGCGGCCCTGGCTGTCCAGCAGCGTCATCTCGCGGAGTTTGGCCTTCAGTTCTTCCTTAGAGATCGCGCCGGCGCTGAATTGGCTGCGCAGCCAGTCCACCCTCCGTTCGACCTCGCGGATGCTTTCGCGCGTGAGGCGCTTAGGCGGATTCGGTGACCCGTCCATGTGCGTTCCACACTTTCCCTTTTTCAGCCGTCGCCAGCATTATACCAGCATTGTTCAAAACGGATTAAACGCTCCATTTACCCGATAGCGACGCTTCGTAAACGTTTCCACTGCGGATCACCTCCCCAGATAGCGGGCGGCGCGTATCATGGCGATGATGGTTTTTGCATCCATAATGCGCCCGTCGTGGGCCATCGCCAGCACCTCGTCAAACGGTATCCGCTCGACCGCGAGGTATTCGTCGCTGTCCTGCTCCAGCCGCGAGGGGGTCAGCTTCCGGGCCAAATAGAGGTAAATCCGCTCGGTGCTGTAACCCGGCGCAACAAAGAAGCTGCCCAACGCGATCAGCTCGCCCGGCAGGTGGCCGATTTCCTCCTGCAACTCACGCAAGGCGCAGTCGCGCGGGTGTTCGTCGGGGCTATCCAGCCCGCCGGCAGGGATTTCGAGCATTTCCCGGTCCGCCGCCAGACGAAACTGACGTACCATCAGGAGGTTGCCGTCGTCGTCGAGCGGAACAACCGCAGCAGCGCCGGTATGGCGGATGATCTCCCGTGTGCCGGTCTTAGCATCAGGAAAGCGCACGGTGTCCACCTCCACGTCAAAGACGCGGCCTTTGTAGATCGTGCGGGCGTCGATGATGGTCTCTCGAAACATAGTCCGCTCCAAAATAAAAAGCTATCGGCAGCCTTTACGGACGCGCCAATAGCTTGCGATCACACGGCGGCTGCGCTCTACGGGATCACGAGCACCTGGCCGACGTAAATCCGGCTGGGGTTAGCGATGTTGTTGGCGGTGACGATCTGCTCGACCGTGACGCCATAGCGACGCGCGATGCTGAAGAGAGTCTCGCCGCGTTGCACCACATGTGTGCGACCGCCAGGCTGTGGCGCGGGTTGGGTGACGGGCTGGCCGCCGCCCTGGCAATTGGGTACGACGAGTCGCTGACCAACGTAAATCCGATTGGGGTCGGCGATATTATTGGCGGTCGCCATCTGTTCGACGGTGAGGCCGTAGCGTTGCGCGATGCGGAACAGGTTTTCGCCCCGCTGCACGATATGGATACACTCTTCAGCCGCCGGCTGTTGCAGGGCCTGATCGGCGGGCGGCGTCTCGGCGGTCAGCGGCGTGGGCTGCTCCTCCGCCAAGCCGGCCTCGGATGTGGGCGTCAAAGTGGGAATGATCTCTGTCCCACTGCGGGCGGCCTCGGTCGCGGCGAAATCGGCCACGATTTGCGTCGCGGTCAGATAAAGCTCCTGCTGTGCGGTGGCGGTTGCGTTCGGTGTGGCGTCGGCTGTCAAGCCCTCGGCCTCCGGTGTGGGTGAAGGCGTCCTTGTAAGATCGGCTGGTTCGATGGCGCCGGGCGCTTGTGTCGTTGGCGCGGCGGGCAGCACGCCCCCTGGAACCTGTGTGGCAGGCAGGTCTGGCGCGCCGCTGGGTTGGAAGCACGCCGTGGCAAAGAGTAAAGCAGCTAGCAGACCTGGGAGCAACCAGGCATGGCGTCGTGATACGTTGCTCATCACAATGCCTCCTGGGGGTCGGTCGGCTGCGGTTATCCCCTGAGCGCGTCTACGTCAGGGATCATAGCGCGTAGTCTATCATAGGAAATGGAGCGCTGCAAACGACGAGGCAAGGGTTTGCCGCACCGTGAGCGCGCTGGTATACTCCGCATAGGTGCGGGGCGTGGCGCAGCCGGCTAGCGCGCTGCGTTTGGGACGCAGAGGTCGTCGGTTCAAGTCCGACCGCCCCGACTGGCACGGGCAACAATCCACCGACATGTGCCGTTGTTGAGATCCAGCTCCGCTGAATATAGCGGATTGCTGGGCGGGTGGATACTGGCTCTATATCCAAAATCACGAGGATCGGCTACTAGGGACTCAACCATTTCTTCAGCCAAGCGAAGGCTGATCGTTGCATTTCCAAGTCGAATTTGTGCGGTCCTGGATAGAACTCCCCGATGTAAGCCTCTGGACAGCCCACGCTTTGATAATGTTCGGCCAGCCGCCGGTCGGCAGCCTTCATGCCCTCCACCGTGAATAGCTCGTCCTCAAGATCGTACTGAACCAGCAGCGGCGAAGGCGCACGACACGCAGCCAGATCGGGCCAATCGCCATACCTTGCCCAGCCGTCAGGAAAGAACATCCAGGTATGCGACACGATATGGTGATCGAGGAGATGTTCATACGTGCTCATCATGCCTACAATCACCGCCGCTTTCAAGGCGTCATACGTCGCCTGGAGCAGCGCCGTGCGACATCCCCCTCCCGACAAGCCAATACATCCGACCCGGTCGGGCATGACGTCCGGGCGCGAGCGTAAGTAATTGACCGCGATACGATCTTCGTGGCTGACCACACCTGCCATTGTAGCGCCCAGCACATGGCAGTATTTCTCAACGATGTGTTCGTGTTCGCCTGCGGAGAAGTTGTACTCTCCGATCTCGTAAGGGATCTCGTGGTCAGTCCACCACGTGTCCTTGAGACCAGCGAAAGCCTCCCGTGTCCAGTCAGGCATGACTTCCTGCGGAAACCGTCGGCTGCCCCATAGAAAGGTATCATGCGCCAGCACCACGAAACCTTCTCGAGCAAGCGCATTTGCAAAGGCTCGACCGCCATAGGCTTCCTTCCACCAATTGACGATGAACGGAGGTGGAACGTCACACCCATCTGCAATCTTCTCTTTGCCCGCAAACTTAAAGCCGCCATGATCGTGCAAAGCGACCACCCCCGGCAGCGGCGCACTGGCCCACGCCGGTTTGAGCACCCAAGCGCTGGTGCGCGGGCCATACCCAACTGACCAGGAAACGGCTTCTCCGATCAGGCCATCCTTTTCCCAACTATATTCAGCGCTCACATTGAGCGGGACTTCCGACCCGTTGCAGAAACCCAAGACTTCTTTCACCTGGCGCTGCGTCTGGGGGCCAGGCGGAGCAAAAGGAAACAGTTGGCGCTGTCTATGTGCCTCTTCGACCCAATCGCTAAAGAAATCGAGATGTTGATAGTGTTTGGACATGTGCTGACTTCTCCACAATGCTCAGGAACCTTTTCACAGCAAGTCAGGAAACCGTTGTTTTGTAAAAGCGCATAGACCCTTGTCCAGCCCCGTCATAGCGCCTCAATCGGCAGTGGCTCGAAGCCTGTCCGCAGCTCTTGCGTTTGACCCGTTTGCGCGGCGCGGTAGCCGGCTTCAATAATCTCGATCACGTGCCGGGCGTGCTCCGCGTTGACAATCGACGGCTTGCCTTCACGCACCCAGTCCACGAGTTGCATCATATCCTCAAACACGTGCGATTCGCGCATCTGAGCATGTTCACCAACAACATGCGGTTGGTGGTCACCCGACAGCTTGAGTTCCTGTTCTCCAAACCGGGTACCGAGCACGACGCCTTGCGTGCCGTAGAGGTTAGGCTGGAATCCTTCCGTCACGCGCCCGTTGACGGTGGCGTAGATGAACGCAAACAACGCCTCGCCGAAGTCAATCAGGAGCAGCGTGTTGTCGTCCATGTCACACACGATTTTCTCGCCCCGGTATTCCCTTTCAGGAATCACCAGCCCAGACAGGGCGGTCACGCGCCTGGCTGGACCCAAGATGCCAGTGAGGTTATGCAGACAGTAAACGGTCACGTCGTACTGTGGACCTCCACCGGGTTTCTTGAAATACCATGCCGGGTTCACGTCGGTGAGGATATCCTCGCCGGTACGAAACTCTTCACTCATGTGATAGTCGGCTACGCCAGCGGTGCCTGCTGCCGCCCAGACGAGCCGCCCTAAACCGCCTTCAAGAACCAGCTTGCGGATGCGCTGGTTGTGTGGGAATAGCATCATCCCAGGCGAGGCGACCAGGCGCACGCCTTTCTCCGCCGCTCGTGCGATCAGCCGGTCCGCGTCGCCCACCGTGGTTGTCATGGTCTTGTTAAAGTGCACATGCTTGCCTGCCTCAATCGCCGCGAGGCCCTGCTCATAATGCAGGCTAATCGGTGAGCACAGCGTTACCGCGTCCACGTTCGGATCCGCCAACAGCTCCTCATAGGTCAGGTAGTGTGCAGCTACGTTGTACTTCTTCGCTGCCGCCTCAGCACGGCCTGGCACAGGATCACAGACCGCTGCCAGGCGTACCCGATCCTGGACATCTAGCCGGCTCAAGTGCATCAACGCCCCGCGAATGCCGATCGCGCCCACCCCTACAACGCCGATTCCGAGTGGCTGTTTCATCAGGTCAAACCCCGCTTTCGACTAAACCCTCAAGTGCTCGCGCCACGATGTGTGGCACTCCCAGCCTACACGCTGGCGTAGCTTCTGGTTGGAAAGAAACGATGCGTACCCTTCGAGGTTGTTCACAATGGGCAGAAGCTCAGGGTTGAATTTCTCCACTAACTCCCGCGACGGCTCAAGCGCGGTTGTGTCGTCTGCGTTGCAGAAGAACACGCCATGTGGCTCGATGGCGCGCTCCGACGCCTTCTCCATCAGCAGGCGATGCGCAGAAGCTACATCTTCACTCCCTACCCATGCCCACAGCCAGGGGTTCCACTCTTGAGCCGGCTGCGCGTGCTGAGCGATCTGCCGGCGCCGTTGGGCGTCGCAGATGCCCGCTGCCCGCAAGGCATAGGTCCGCATCCCATACGCGCGGGTGTAGGAAGCGAGAAGCTCTTCACCGGCCAGTTTGCTGTACGAGTATGAATCCTCAACTGCCGAGGGATGTTCCTCGTCTACAGGCAGGTAGTGCAGGGGAAACGGCGTGTCGCTGATCCTGTAGCCGTGCCCCAGAGCACAGTTGCTGCCAGTCATCACGAAGATCTCAACGTCTGCGGCCAGCGCAGCCTGGAGCAGATAATACGTGCCGAGAATATTGGAGTGCATGGTCGCGTCGAAAGGAATCCCTTTCTCCTCGGCTGCCTTGCGCTGCGCCGGGTGGTCGGTCGGCCAGGACTGCGCCGCCAGGTGTTGGATAGCATCGAGCCGGCCTAAGGCGCGCGCGCCCTCCTTCACGGCGCGAAGACAGTCGTCGAAGACGCGAAGGTCTCCTTCCACCCAGGGCCAGTGGCTCAGCGCGGAGTCTGGCGGGCGGCGAGAGAACAGAACCAGCTCGTGCCCTGCCTGCTCCAACTCCTTGACCACGAACGGCCCAAGCCTGCTGCTGCCCCCGGTTATCAGAACACGCATGTTTTCACCTCCATTCTTTCCATGTCTGCGCTGATCGCCGGTTGACGTTCACACCGCTTGCCTCAGAAAGAGGCGGCAAACAAACCACAACTCGGCGGCGCGGTATGAACGACGGCGTGATTGTAGCAGTAGCAGCCCTCGTTGTCATCGACGAAGGTTTGCATTCGCCTTAACGGCTTCCCCTTTGCTCCGGTTCATGTGATCGTGTGCTATAATGCACTCAGCCAAGCCGATTCACCCTCCAAGGACGGCTATCGCCATGACGACTTTCAAACCCGTAGACCTTTCACAACGGTTCAACGCCAGCCGCAGGGACGACCCTGCCGCGCCGCTCTGGAATCCGGATGTACGAGAAGGTCTCCTCAACATGCCCGGCGGCCCACAGAGCGCCTGGGGGATTCCCTTCAGATTAGGCCCCAGTGAGGCCGACGCCCCCTGCTGGGTGGCGTTTGGGCGCGACTCGAAAGCGCCGCTGTCCGTGCCCCTCGAAGGGACCGCCTCGCACGTGATCCTGGCTCACTTCTGCAACAACGCGCGCGGGCCAGGCCAGCTCCCGGCGGGTCCGGGGGGCAATATTAATCCCGGTGAACACCTGGCCGACTATGTGCTTGTCTATGCCGATGGGAGCGAGCACCGCACGCCCATCCGGCGGCGCTACGAGATCCACGAGCCGGGCCGGGCCTGGGGACGGATGGCTTTCGCAGCCGTGCCCTTTGAACGCCCCAGACCGTTGAGCCTTCGCGGCCAACTGATGGCGGAAGCGTGGGGCTGGGCGCAGACCGGCGTCGATACGGGGTGGAAGCCCTTCGGATACTGGTTGTACGCGCTGGAGAATCCGCATCCTCAAAAGCCGCTCACAGGTCTGCGCATCGAGCCGACGGGCGCGGACACCTTCGCCATTGCGGGGATGACTTGCTTTGCAGGCCCCGCCCATCCCTTCCGTTACGAACGCCTGGAGAGCTTTCGCGTCCGGCTGCCGGCGGAGGAAGCCGACGCGCCCGCTGACCTGAACGCCCAGGTCGATTTGGGCATCATCGCGCGGGTCCGCAACGTCCCGGCGTTTGCCCCCGAAGCGTGGCTGGATGCCGAGGTCCAGGGCTGGGGAGAGGCGCGCGAAGAGCCACAGCCAAAGGCGACCCACATCCTCGACATCACCGCCAGCCGCGCGGCGACGCTGTGCATCGGCGATCATGCCGCGCCGATGGCGACGTTGTTCCAACCAGCGGGACAAGCCGACAGCGCGGACGGCAAGGTGCGCGTGGAAGTGCTCGGCTACGAAAAGACCTGGTTGCGCGTAACCATCGAGGACGGCGAGACCGGCCAGCCCACGCCCGCCCGTGTGCACTTTCGCGCGCCCGATGGACGCTACCTGCCGCCCTACGGTCACCGCCACGAGGTCAACTCCTACTGGTTCCAGGACTACGGCGCGGACGCCATCCTGGGCAGCACGGAATATGCCTACACGCCAGGTGCGTTTGAGATTGAGCTTCCTCTGGGAGAGGTGTACGTTGAAGTCGCCAAGGGCTTTGAATACAAACCCCTGCGCCAGCGTTTGCAGATCGCGCCGGGGCAGCGCGCGTTGGCACTGCGTCTGGAGCGCCCACTCAACCTGCGGCGCGAGGGCTGGGTGACCGCCGACACGCACGTGCACTTCCTCTCGCCCGCGACTGCCTGGCTCGAAGCCGCCGGCGAGGGGCTGAATCTGCTCAACCTGCTGGCGTCGCAGTGGGGCGACCTGTTCACCAACGTGGGTGACCTAACCGGCGAGATGTCGCCCGTCAGCCGCGACGATGTGATCGTATGGGTGGGCACCGAGAACCGCCAGCACATCCTGGGGCACATCAGCCTGTTGGGGACCAGGGGCGAGCCGGTCTTCCCGATGACGACCGCAGGTCCAGACGAAAGCTACCTCGGCGACGCAGTGATGGTCTCAATGGCGGAGTGGGCGGACCGTTGCCGGGCGAAGGAGGGCGTGGTGATCCTGCCGCACTTCCCCTATCCCGTGTGCGAAGTCGCCGCTGACCTGGTGCTGGGGAAGATCGACGGCGTGGAAATCCGCGCTTTCTTCGCCTCGAAAGACCCGTTCGGCTCCTTCGTGGCGGATCCGTTTGGCGTCGCCGAATGGTACCGCTACCTCAACCTGGACTACCGCGTCGCAGCGGTCGGCGGCACAGACAAAATGGAGGCCGGGATGCCGGTCGGCGGCGTGCGCACCTACGCGCACCTGTTGCCGGGCGACGAGTTCACCTTCGCCAATTGGGGCAAGGCGGTGCGCGCCGGGCGGACCTTCACCACGACCGGGCCGCTGCTCATGCTCAGCGTCGAAGGCCAGGAGCCGGGCGCGGTCATCAGGCTGCCGGCGGGCGGCGGCGCGCTGAGCGCGACCGTGCGCGCTCAGTCTATGGTTCCCTTTCACCTGCTGGAGCTGGTCGTCAACGGCGAAGTGGTCGCTCGGAAGACCGCCGACGCCGGGACCAGGGCGCTCGACCTTGCCGCTGACGTGACCTTCGACCGGACCGGCTGGGTCGCGGCGCGCTGCCTGAGCCGGCACACCCTCTGGCACGCCTGGCCGGTGCACGCGGCGGCGCACACCTCGCCGATCTACGTCGAAGTGGACGGCAGCGCGCGCCCCTTCAACGCCAGGGACGCGAAATACCTCCTGGCGTTGCTGCGCGGCGGCGTGCTGTGGCTGGACACGCTGGCGATCCCCTACAGTCCAGAGGCGCACACACGCATCAAGGGGGTGTTTGAGCGCGCTGTCCACGAACTGGAGACACGCCTGGCGGCTAACGGCGGATAGGCGCGTCTCCCGCCTAACGCGCCACGCGCATTGCCGTCATAGGGCTGAGGAAAAACGGCGGCAGGTACGCCGGGATGTTGCTGAACGGCAGGACCTCCGGCTTCAGGCGGATGCCCAGTACATCCTCCATGAAGCGTCGCCGGGCCTGTATCCGCGCCCACGCCTCCGGGTACTTCTGCGCAAACGCGGCGCGCAGGGCTTCATCCGCCAGCGCGATGGTGTCCTCGATGTTGGTGGTGAAGTAGGGCGTGCCCGTCGCCGGGATCACGTCCACCTGGATCGCCATGCCCGATTTGAGCGGTCTGTCGGATCCCTTGTAGACGGGCGAATGCACCCACTCTTCCAGGTGGATCAGATGTCCGGGGTTGAGCTTGACGCCAAAGAACGGGGCGCCGATGCGCGCGTGGATGATGTCGTAGAGTTCGCCACCCGTCACGCCGATGCCGATGTGCTCATACCACGCCACAATCGCCGCGAAGTAGGGCGCGACGAGTTTGTCCACGTAGTCGCGGATGCCGGCGGGCAGTTCGCTGGCGTCGTGAACCACGAACCCGGCCCGCGCGCTCA
Organism: Anaerolineae bacterium; assembly: GCA_034435135.1. Taxonomy (GTDB): domain Bacteria; phylum Chloroflexota; class Anaerolineae; order Aggregatilineales; family JAFGMM01; genus JAOSJO01. The sequence goes on from DAOTXU010000274.1 coordinate 37,803, forward strand.
ATCCGCCCCAAAGCGGCACCGCAAAGACCAGCGGGTCGCCCAGCGCGATTTGGCGCATGGACGGACCCGACAGGCTGATGCCATTAGGGCCGCACACAAACACTATATGCGCGGAGAACGGAATGCCGTTCAGCGCCATGAGCCGGACGGCGTCATACTCCGTCATGCCCGGTTGGATGCCGAAGATCACGTTCCGCATCGCCTGCGAGGCGTGCGTCGCGCCGAACTCGAAGACCGCCAGTTGATCGACATCGTTGACCGCGCGCAGGCCGTCGGTGGGGTCCATAAACAGGTGCGTGGCGTTGACGACGGAACGCCAATCGCCAATGATCTCCCGCAACGTATCGACGATAAACGCCGGCGCATCAAGCCATGTTTCCGGCGTCGGGGTTTCGCGCGCGTCGAAATACTTCCAGCCCACGACACCGACCCGTGTCCCCAGTCCAATGCCTTCCTGACGGAAGATCGCCTCCAGGGGCGGGCTGGCGTCGCGCGGCTGCCCCATCAGGCTGAGAGTCTGGTACAGCACCCGATTGTGCCTGAACGGAACAATCTCGGCGTAATCCCACCCTTCGTTGCCCACGACCAGCGCCGGCAGGCGGTCCTCGGCGAGGATGAGGAGCGCCTCCTCAAAACGCGGGTCATACCCGGTCAGATAGGCCAGGTTGGCAAAGTGTTCCCGGTCCGCGTAGACCACGAGCGCATCGAGCCGGGCCGCGCGCGCGCGTTGGCGCGCTTCCGAGACCCGCGCTTGGTAGGTTTCCGCCGGCACCTTTGGCTCGACTGTGGGCAGGCCGAACTCCGGCAACGACAACTCTGCCAGCTCAACGGTAGTCATACCGTCTCAACTCCTCTCGCGGTAACACAGATGGGCTGCACCGGTCGGCAGTCTTGGAACAGAAGCGAGCACGGAATCCCGTTCGATTTTACCTGCTATCCCCAGGCGTGACGACATCCGCGTGTGGGCGCGGGTTTGTCACGCGCTTTTCACCCTCATGTGAAAAAGCATCGAGGACAGTGGGCTTAAGCCCACTGTCCCTCACCAACGCCCCCTCGACGGGCACAAAGTGCCATGCCCCTCTTCTGAGTTTTGAGCGCCGCCTTGATTCTCTGGACACCTGTCCGCCGCTGCGCTTATGGGGGGTGTAGACCTATTCCGGCTCCACCGCGATATCGGCGACAGGGGATATTCCCATCGACGGCGCGCCGTCACCTGCTTGCGGAACCGGCGCGCTCCGCCCCTGCTCGACGTTGACAACCGCCGGCACGAAGAGTGCGCCCACGCCCATCGCCACACAGACCAGGCCGCCCACGACGAACCACGCCTGCACCCCAACCGCGTCGGACACCGGCCCGGCCACCACCAGGCTCAGCGGCATCATTGCGCCTGAGCCGCTCATGACCAGGGTGAACACGCGCCCCTGCATGTCGGGCGCGACGATGCTCTGCAACGCGGCGAACAGCGGCCCGTTCGTGATCGGGTTCATCACGCCAGCCAGAAGCATCCCCAAAACCGCCACGATAAACAGATTTGCAGGCGCGAGGCCGATGACCGCCGTGCCGACGCCCATGAGCGTCAGGCCCAGCAGCGACGTGTACACCCGGCGCTTGAATCCACCCCACACGCCCAGAATCACGCCGCCGAGCACCACGCCGACGCCCCACGTGGAATCGATCAGCGCCAACTGCCCCGCCTCGCCCTGAAAGTGCCCGACCACCAACAGCGGCATGAGCGAGAAGGCCGGCGCGACCACGAAGTTAATCACCATCGCCATGCCGATGATCGCCGTCAGGCCCGGCCACCCCCGCACGTAGCGCAGCCCGGCGCGGAAGTCCTGCCATACCGAGGGCTTCTCGCCCCCGTTCGCCGCCGCCTCGGCGGAGCGGTCCGGCTGCGGCACGTGGACGAACAGGAGCGGCAGGATCGCCAGCGCCGCCGTGCACACGTCCACCATCACCACCAGATGCAGTTCGCGCAGCGCTTCCAGCAACAGCGCGCCCAGCGCCGGCCCGGCGATGTTCAGCGCGCCCTGCATCGCCTGGTTGAGGCCCGCCACGCGCGCCAGATGTTTCTCAGGCACCATGAGCGAGGTGGACGCCTGCATCGCCGGCCAGTGGAACCCGCCGCCCAACGCGCGGACGAACATCACCACGTACACGTGCCAGATTTGAATCTGGCCGGTGGCGAACATGAGCGCCAGCCACAACGTCGAGAGCGCAATCCCGCCGTCGGCGACGATCATCACGGCACGGCGATTCCAGCGGTCAACCAACGCGCCAGCGATGGGGCCGAGAAAGACCTGCGGCAGCACCGCCACGAGCGTCGCCGTCGCCAGGATCGTCGCCGAGCCGGTCGTTTTGGTCAGCCACCACACCAGCGCGAACTGCACCACGTGGCTGCCGACCAGCGAGAACGCCTGCCCGACCCAGATGAAGAGAAAGGGCGCCATTGACCTGGGCCGTTCCTGCTGTCCGTTTTCCATAGCCATCCCCTCGATGTTCTGACTCCTCTACGTTGGGCGCCTTCAGAGGTTTCGCCCCACCTGAATCCCGCCGTTGAGCGTGTGCAACTCCACCGGGGTGCCGCCGCCGTTCACGGCTTTTTCATAGGCGGCCATCAGCCCCCAGCGACCGCGCGCGCTGCCCCAATCGGTGTGGATTGCGCCCACGCCGGTGTGCGCGCGCAGGCTGAACGCGGCGTCGGGTGGGACGCGCAGATTGATCGCGCCGTTCAGGGAACTGGCCTTGAGCGGCGCGCCCACCACGTCGTGCAGCGCCACGCTGATGGCGCCGTTCATGGTTTTGAACACCGTCTCCTCGGTCAGGCGTTGCACGTCGGCGCGGATCGCGCCGTTGTAACTCTCCGCCTTGGCGGCGCTGCCGACGCGGTCCAGCACGATCTCGCCGTTATACGTCAGCGCATCCGCCCTGCCGCCCACATCAGCCACCCGGATCTCGCCGTTGTACGACACCGCACTCACATCGCGCTCGACGCCTTCGACCCGGATCGCGCCGTTGTAGCTCTTGGCGCGCGCCGCAAAGCGCGCTGGCAGCGTGACCTGGTAATCGACAGTCGCGTGCCGGATGTACGGGAGCATAGGCATCTCCGGCTTCGGCGTGCGCACCACCAACGTCTTGCCCTCGCGTTCGATGACCGACGTGATGGCTTCAACACAGGCCCGCCCGATTTCCTCATCAGTGGCCCGCACGCGCCGCGTAGCGACGATGTGCACCGTCTCGGCGTCGGAGCCGCTCAGTTCGACCTCGCCGCTGAACGTGCTCAGGTCGATGGCGTCAAGGTCGGCGGCTGGCTCGTCGTAGACTAATACGTCTTCGTGTTCAAAATGGTTCATGCTTCACCTCGCATTTCAAAATCACCTTCAGTTTTCAAGTATCGCATTGAAAATACGCAGCTATTTTACACAAAAAATCAAAAATTGTCAAGTGTATTTTAGAAAATTCAATATCAAAGTGAATCTTTTTCACTGAAGTGATTCAAGCTTTTGAGCCAACAACACCGATGCGGTGGCGCTGGTCGTGTTTGCGGGCGAGGGGGCCCCCCCCCCCCCGCCCCCCCCCCCCCCCGCC
>DAOTXU010000275.1:0-5374 GCA_034435135.1 Anaerolineae bacterium
GGGGTGGGGGGGGGGGCGCGCGGGGCGCGCGCGCGGGCTTTCGTCGGACACGCGGCGTTGTTCCTGATCGCACCTTACGCGGTCTGGCTTTACGGCGTGGCGACCTCAGCGCTGCTCGTGCAGACGCGCCTGCTCCTACCCATCTTCCCCATCCTGGCGATCCTGGCCGCGCTGGGGCTGGAGGCGGTGCAGCGGGTCGCCATCGGGAGGGTGCGCGTCGGCGTCGTGATCGGCGCGGCGGCGGTGTTCATCTTCGTGTTGACCCTGTTCGACGGCGCGCTTTACACGGTCAGGTTGGGCGCGGCCCCGGCGCTCACCGGCGCGCGGACGCCGCGCAACTTCCTGCTCGATGAACTGGGGTGGTATTACGCCGCGATGGAGGAGGTCAACCGGCTGCCCGACGGCGCGGACGTGGCCTTCCTTTGGGAGCCGCGCACGCTCTATTGCCGCGAAGGGATTGCGTGCCGGCCCGACGCGCTGCTGGATCGCTGGTATCACGCGATGCGCGTCTCGGATGGGAACATCGACGCCATCGCCGCGCGCTGGCGGGCGGAGGGCGTCACGCACGTGTTGCTCTGGGATGCGGGGATGCGCCAGCTCACCGCGCCGGGCGCGGACCCCTTCGAGCCGGGCGACGTGGAGGCGTTGCAGGCGTTTGTGGCGAGCTACCTGGTCCCGATCTGGGAGGGGGACATGAACGGGACGCGCCTGTACACCCTGTTCCGCTGGCGGTAGCGGCGTGAAGAGGCGACAGGAGAGAGGGTATGAGGGCGGGCGGTTCGCGGGCCGGTAAGGCGCTGCTCGCGGCGGCGCTGCTCGCGCTGGCCGTGATCGACGTGGTTGGGACCTACACCTTCAAGAGCAAGCCTTATCCGGGCGCGAACGATTTCTACTCGCGCTGGTCCGGCGCGCGGTCCTTCTGGGTGGACGGCCTGGACCCTTACGGCGACGAGGCGAGCCTGGCGATTCAGGTCGGCATCTACGGGCGGCCAGCCGTCGAGGGCGAGGACCCCGGCTACTTCGCCTACCCGTTTTACACCGTGTTCCTGATCGCGCCGCTGGCCGTGCTGCCCTACGCCTGGGCGGAGGCGATCTGGATCGTGCTCCTGGAGGCGTGCTTAATCGGGGCGATGCTCTTGTTGATGGACCTGTTCGGCTGGCGGCCCCGGCCCTGGCTGGCCGGCGTTTCGCTGATGTGGACGTTGCTGTTCTACCCGGCGGCGCGCGGCCTGATGCTGGGGCAACCGGGGCTGGCGGTGTATCTCTTTGAGGTGTTGACGCTGTGGGCTTTGGCGCGGCGGCGGGACGGCCTGGCAGGGGCGGCGCTGGCCCTCTCCACGATCAAGCCGCAGATGGGCTTTCTCATCGTGCCGGTTCTGCTGGTGTGGGGCGCATGGGCGCGGCGCTGGCGATTCGTGGCCGCGTTCGCGGGCGTGTGGGGCGCGCTGATGGCGCTGTCTTTCCTCGCCCTGCCGTCCTGGTTGGGGACGTGGCTGGACCAGTTGGCGCGCTATCCGTCCTACACCGCTATCGGGTCGCCGCTCTGGGTGCTGACGCGCGAGTACCTGCCGTTTCTCGGCGCGGCAGGCGAAGGCGTCATCACCGTCGCGCTGCTGGTCTTGCTGGCCTGGGCGTGGTGGCAGCACTTCCGGGGCGGGCGCAACTTCCTGTGGGCGGTCTGCCTGACGCTCGCTGTGACGCATCTGGTCGCTTTGCGCACCGCCACGCCGCATTTTGTGGTCTTCATCGTCCCGCTCGTGTTCTATTTTGAAGCGCTGACCGTCGCCGACCGCCGACGCGGGGGGTGGACGGTGTCGCTCATCGAGATGTTACTGCTCGTCGGCATGTGGGCGCTGTTTCTGACCACCGTGCAGGGGAAGTTTGAACACCCCGTCGTCTACCTGCCCTTGCCATTTGGGATGCTCCTCATCTTGCTGGCGACGCGAAGGCTCTGGCAGGAGCGCGCGCCCGCCTTTCCGAGCGCCGTCGCAGACGTGGGCGTTTCGACTGAGAGGACGCCATGAAAAAGCCCGGCGCGGCCCCTGCCCGGCTGGTCGCCGTATTGCTGCTGGCGTGCGCGCTGCGGGCGGTCAATCTCGGCGGGCGGACCCTGTGGTACGATGAAGCCTTCGCCGTGCTTTACGCTGAAAAGGGCCTCAGCGCCATGATTGAGGGCACGCTGGCGCAGGAGGACGGCGCGGCGGCGGACGTGCATCCTCTGCTCTATTACACTGCGCTCAACATATGGATGGGGTTGACGGGTCAGTCGCCCGATGCGGTGCGCGCGCTCAGCGTGCTGACCGGCGTGCTGACGCTGGCGGTCGTCTACCGGCTGGCGTCGGACCTGTTCGACCGCCGCGTCGGCCTCGCGGCGGGGTTGATCGCCGCGCTGTCGCCGTTCCATATCCAGTATTCGCAAGAGGCGCGCATGTATGCGCTCATGGCGCTCTGGCTCGCGCTGGCGACGTGGTGTTTTGTCAAAGGGTGGATTGGAGGGGCACGGCATCCCCTTATGCGGGGACAGGCTGCCGTGCCCCTACCAGGCCAATGGGGATGGTGGGTGGAGTTCGCGGTCTTTGCCGCGATGAGCATGTACACGCAGCAGCTTTCGGCCCTCTACCTGGTCGCGCTGGCGCTCTTCCCGGTGGCGTTGCGCCGCTGGGATGTGTTCGCGCGCGTCGTGGCGGCAGGGATCGGTGCGGTAGTCCTGTACCTGCCCTGGTTGGTCAACGCGCCGGCGCAACTCGGCAAGATTCAGCAGGCGTATTGGGTGGCGCGCCCCGGATTGGCGCAGGCGGTGCAGACGTTGTTCTCGTTTACCATACCGCTGCTTGACCTGCCGCGCGGGATCATTGTGGGCGGGCTGCTGGCGTCGCTGGTGTTGATCGCGTTCCTGGCGCTGCACGGGTGGCGCGCGCGGCGCAGGCCGCAGGCCTTATTCCTTAAGCGAAGCGGCACGCTTCGCAGGGCCGGGTGGCGGCTCGGCCTGGCGCTGTGGCTGGCGTTCATCCCGCCCGCGCTGATGTTCGCCGCCGGGCAGTTCATGCCGGTGTATCTGCTGCGCGCGCTGCTCGCGTGCGCGCTGATGTTCTACGTGGGCGCGGCGTGGCTGTTCCTGCGCGGCGGGATGCCTCGCATGGTGGCGGGGGCGCTCGCGGCGCTGTGGGTCGTGGTCAGCGGGGCGGGGCTGCTTGAACACTACCGTTGGAACACGTTCCCCAACGCGCCGTTTGACCGAGCCGCTGCGTACTTGGCTGAACACCGCCAGCCTGACGACGCCATAGTGCACAGTAACAAGTTGACCTTTCTGCCAATGCGGTACTACGACCGCGACCTGCCGCAGACTTACATTGCCGACCCGCCCGACGCGCCGCAAGATACGCTCGCGGCGGCGACGCAGCGCGTGCTCGGCATCGAAGAGGCGGCGTGCGTGCAGGAAGCAACCGCGGGCGCGGCGCGCGTCTGGTTTGTGATCTTCCGGCGCGAGATACAGGAATCGGGCGACCCTGCGCGGACCGCGCTGGGCTGGATGCTGGCGCACTACGCGCCGGCCCAGCCGATCTCGTTCAACGACCTGGACGTGTACCGGTTCGCCGGACCGGACGACGCGGCGCAGAAGGGAGCGTGCCCGCCGTGATGAGGGGACTCAACCGGCCACCGGCCCGGCGCGAGTATGCGCTGATTGTTGGCTTGACGCTCCTTTGCGTGTTCGCGCAAGGGTTGGCCGGCTACAAGGCGCGGCCCGCCTACACCGACGCCTATTACTACCACAACGCCGCTGCACGCCTGGCCGGCGGCGAGGGCCTGACCGACCCTTACGTCGCGTTGACCTACATCGGCGCGCGCGATGCATTGCCGCAGCCCAGCCATCTTTACTGGATGCCGCTCACCTCGGTGGTCGTCGCGTTGGGCATCGGCGGACTCGGTCCCTGGGTGATGGGACTGCTCTGGGCGGCGCTGGCGACGGTCGCCTTCTGGTGCGGCGCTTACCTCGGCAGGACGCGCCGCCACGCCTGGACCGCCGGCCTGCTGGCGATCTTCTCCGGGTTCTATGCGCCGTTCTGGCTCCAGCCGGACACATTCGCGCTCTACGGCGTGACCGGGTCGCTGGCGCTGATCGGGATGGGGTTGGGGCGCGCGCGCCGAGACTGGCGCTGGTTCGCGTTCGGCGGGGCGATGGCGGGGCTGGCGCACCTCACGCGCGCGGATGGCGCGCTGCTGACGGGGGTGTTGGCGCTGGTCGCGCTGTGGCCGGACACTTCACTCCCCACACCCCTCTCCCGGCTACGCGCGACTATCGCCGCACGTTTGGGAGCTTCCCGGAAACTTAAAGCTTCCGGGAAGCTATCCGAAGGAATAATCTGCGCCGGCGCGGGACTGCTGGCTTACGCGCTGGTGATGACGCCCTGGCTGCTGCGGAACGCCTCGGTGAGCGCGCCGCTCCTGCCCGCCGGCGCGGCGACGATCTGGCTGCGCGGCTACGACGAGATCGTCAACTACCCGCCCGACGGCCTGACGTTGCAGCGCTTCCTCGATTGGGGCCTGGGCAACATCGTGGCTTCGCGCTGGGAAGCGCTTGTCACCAACGCCCAGCGCTTCATCGCCGAGCAGGGGCTTGCCGTGCTGTGGCCGTTTATGCTCGTGGGCCTGTGGAGGCGACGCAACGAGCCGCTGCTGTCGGGCGTGTGGGTGTATGCGCTGGCGCTGCACGCCGCGATGACCTTCGTCTTCGCCTATCCGGGGATGCGCGGCGGGCTGTTCCACTCGTCAACGACGCTGCTGCCGTTCTGGTTCAGCCTGGGCGCGCTCGGCATCGACGACGCGGTGGATTGGGCCGCCGCGCGCCGCCGCCACTGGGACGCGGCGCAGGCGCAGGCGATCTTCACCGCCGCGCTGGTCGTTATCATGATCGCGCTGACGCTCTCGATCCTCGCCGCGCGCCTGCCGCAGTGGAACACGGCAGGGGAGCAGTACATTAAGCTCAAGGACATCCTGCCCGACGACGCCGTAGTGATGAGCAACGACCCGGCGGCGCTCTATTATCACACCGGGCTGCCAGGGGTGGTCGTGCCCAACGGCGGCGTGGAGACCGTGCGCGCCCTGTGCGAGAAGTACCGCGTGACGCGCGTGATCCTCGACGTGAACCGCACCGCGCCGCTCAACGACCTGTACTTGGGGCGCGAGCAAGCCGACTTCTTGGAGGCAATCATCGTCCTCGGCGGCGAGGACGACGATCCTGCGAACGATGTGCGCGTGTTTGAGGCCAACTTGCCATGATATTTTCTGTGATGTTCCGCCGACTGAAGTCGGCGGCTAATCAGGATCAGACGGAGTCAGGTCCAGAATTCGCCCACGCCTTCAGTCGTGGGCGCGT
>DAOTXU010000276.1:0-7076 GCA_034435135.1 Anaerolineae bacterium
CCCTCTCCCGTATGACGGGAGAGGGGGCAAAGATACCCCAAATCTGGGTTTATAATCCCCTCTCCCCTTGTGGGAGAGGGGATTTAGGGGTGAGGGGAAGCAAGGGCGACCTTTTCAAACACATTCTTACAGATAACACACGCATCGCTGTAGGGGCGGATCTCAGACCCGCCCCTACTCATTCTTAGAACCTATCCGAAAAGCCCCAGACAGGGGGCTTAAGCCCCCTGTCCGAGGCGACAAGAACGGTTTTTCGGACAGGTTCTTACTGCCCTTCGGGAGCCGGGGCGATCACCTGCATATACTCCCGCACGGACCAACCGGCGCGGTCGGGGTTATTCGGGTCCACGATGTACCACCACTCATAGCCGCTGCCGAACTGCGGCCCATCTTGCACGACGAAAATCTCGCCTTCCTTCGCCACGTCCACGCTCTCGTAAACGGTGCTCGCGCCCTCACGCATGTTCAGCCCTTGCGGGCCGGTGCCCACGATCTCTACCTGTACGCCGATCCCGATCTCAATGTTGCTGGGCGGGAGGGTCGCGGTCGGCGCGTCGGTGGGCGGCGCCCCCGTCGGGATAGTCGTCGCCGTCGGCGGCAGGGTCGCCGCCTGAGTAGGGCCAAAGGTGGCCGTCGTGATGACGAAGGTCGGCGTGCGCCCGCCGGGCGGGTTGTCGCCGCCGGCGCTGAAGACCAGCGCCCACAGCCCGCACGAGAGCAACCCGGCGACGACAACCATGCCGACCACCGACCACCAGGGGAAGTACAGGCCGCTCTCGCGCGGGCTGCGCTTCGGCTCGGCTTCGACGACATCGGCGGTCGGGATAACATATTGCGGCGGCGGGCTGTAGACCGGCTCCGGCGGCGGAGGCGGCGGGCGGCGCGGCTGGCGCTCCTCCGGGCGCACCGGAATCACGCCCCCCGACGGCGCCCGTTGCGGCGTGGGCATCTCGTGCGGCGGCTCGGTTGTGCGGCGTGTGCGCACCGGCTCCGTCTCGTCACCCGGCTCGGCTTCCGGCTGTTTCGGCTGCTCGCTCATCCAGCGACTCTCCATCGCAAAGACGCAACGTAGTATACCATTGTCGCCGAAACCGGGACAGCCGCGCCCAATTTTGCACTCCACGTCCCTCATGCTACACTGCAAACAGCGCTCTTGCCAACCTGCGAGGAGGCCATGCGCCGTATCCTTGTAGTTGTAGCTGTTCTCATGCTCATGGGCGCGCTACTGACGGCGTGCAAGGGCAACCCTACACCGTTTCAGCTCCCCACGCCGACGCCCACACCCGCGCCACCGCCGACCATCCCGCCGCCGGCGCTTGCGTCCTCCGGATACATGCTCGCGCAGCAGACCCCTGACGAACTGCTCGCCTTCTTAGAACAGGCCGTGAATGAACTCGCTGCGCCGGAGGCCACCAGCCATGCGGACTTGGCAGAGCAGGTCGAGATCACCGCGCGCGAGGTGCGCAGCCAGGCAGCCGGCGATGCGACGCGGCGCGCGCAGGCGGCCTGGTACGCGGCGCTGGCGTATCACCGGGTCGGCGCCTCCGGTGAGAGCCTGGCCTGGCTCCGCCCGGCCTTGCTGGACCGCCTCAACGCGGGCGAGGTCGCTTTGCAGCCGCCGCCTTACAGCTTTGACCTGGAAGACGTTCGCGTCGAAGTCGCGGCCATACAAGACCTGGACGGCGACGGCGCGGACGAGTGGCTGCTCTGGTTGCGGTTCAACTCGCCGCCGAACGAATCCGTCAGCTTTGTCGTCAAAGAACAGGCCGGCGTCGGCTACGTTATCCTGCCGGCGGAGGGCGGCTGGCCGCAGGTAGGCGACGGCGGGACAGTGCTGGTCGAGATGGCAAGCGACATCAACGCCGACGGACGCCCCGAAATCGCCATCAGCGCGGTCACCTGCGGCGACCCCGGCTGCGCCGGCAAGCTAACTGTCTACACCTGGCGCGACGGCCAGTTTGCCAGCCTGACTCAGCCGCGCGAAGGCATCCCGCTCCGCAACGTGCGGTGGGCGATCAGCGACCCCGACCGGGACGGGCAGATTGAGATCAGCCTCGTCGCCGAACGAACCGGGGTGTTTGGTTGGGGCTGCCGGTGGAAAGAGATCACCATCTATGAGTGGGACGCCGCTGCCGAAGCGTACACGTTCGGCTTCACCCTGGAGCAGTACCCCGACGGGGATGCGGCCTGCCTGATGACGCAGGCCGACCGCGCGCTCGAAACGGGGGATTACGGCGCAGCAGTCTCGCACCTGAACGCGCTGCTGGCGCTCCCCGCCGAAACGCTGGTCGGGCTTGGCGCGGACTTCGCTGCGTTTGCGCGCTTCCGGCTGGGCGTGGCCTACGCGCTCTCCGGGCAGCCGGAGGCGGCCCTGGCCGAAATGGAGAACGCCCGGCGCGGCGCGTTCATGAAAGGGCTGGTCTCCGCCTTTCTCGACCACTACCGGGGCGGCGCGACGCCGCACGCCGCCTGCGCAGTCGCCGCGTATTACGCCGTCAGCGCGCCCCCGCCTTACGAGCTGATCCCGGTCAACGCCTACGGCGGCCTCACGCCGGCAATGGTCTGTCCCGGCGGGCATGATGCGGTTCAAAGCCTCATCCGCACCGGGGCCTGGCGCACCGACGCCGGCCTGCTACGAACACAACTCAACAACGCCGGGATTCCGCTGCTCAGTTACATCGAGCTTAACCTGGACGCCGATGCTGACTCGGAGGCGCTCGCGCTCACCCAGACCGACTTCCCCTTCGTGTGGTTGTTCGATGCGGACGCAAGTGGCGCGATCAAGCCGACGCGCGTCGCTACCGCTAAACAGGCGTTGTCGATGAACGCCTTCACGCACGACATCGACGGCGACGGCGCGCCGGAGGCTTACCTCCTCGTGGAAATGCGCGACCCGCTCGGCTCGCGCTGCGTCGCAGCGCCGACGGCGACCGTTTTGCGCGTGGAGAAGTTCACGGGAGGTACGGCTCAGAATCTGCTCACGACGGTGGACTGCCGCCCACCCGCCGAGCTAGAAGTAGCCCTGCGCGCCAACCCGGCGATCATCGCCGTCGTCAACAACCTCGGTGTGGACGCACCAATAATTCATACCTACACATGGTCGCCGGACGGCTACGCCGCTGCGCAGCCAACGCCGTCGGCAGGTCTGCCGCCTGTCTACGCACAACCCACTGACGCGGAACGGCAGCAACTTGAAGAGGCGAAGGACGCGATGTTGGAACACAGCGACCTCGGACGCGCGTGGGGTCTGTTGGAGCCATTGCTGGCGCTCCCCCCGGAGCAAACTGAGCCGGACTTTCACTTTGAAGTGCGCTATCTGGCGGCGCTGTGGCACGAACGCACCGGCGAGGTCGAAGCGGCGCGGCTCATGTATTATCAACTGTGGGCCGACGCGCCCGGCTCCGGCTGGGGTGAATTGGCCCGGCGCAAGCTCAAGCCGTAGCGGCTTGTTCCGGGAATTCTTGACAAGGGGCTTAAGCCCTTTGTCCGACGCGGTTGGAGCAGATTACGGCTCGTGTTTGCGGTTATGCTACAATTGCCCACGCCTCTCACTTATGCTATGATGACGCAGGCGCATAGACATCCCTCGCGCGCATGAGGAGACCATGAAACGCCGGACGCTGCTCGCATTTATCGTGTTGAACGTGGTGGTATCGGTCGCGGTTACGTTCATCGTCGCCACATACATCGACCAGGGCCGCCCGCAGCCCACGCCGATCATCCCCCCCACCGTTGTGGTCTTCATCACCAACACGCCCGGCCCGACGCAGACGCCCATCGTCCAGATCATCACCGCCACGCCTGACCTGACCGCCGTCGCGGAAGCCGGCGGCAACCCCGAAGAAACGGGCGAGGATGTAACCGAGGAAGCCACCGAAGGCCCGACCGAGACGCCCACGCTCACGAACGCGGAACTCACCGAGACGGCGGCGGCGCTCAACGAATTGCAGACCCACACGGTGCAGACGGGCGAGTTCTTTGGGCTGATCGCGGAGGCTTACGGTGTGACTGTCGCAGACCTGCTGTGCCAGAACGGGCTGACCGAAGATGACTTTATCTATCCCGGCGACGTGCTGGTCATCCCCGGCCCGGAGGGATGCACCTACAACCCCGAAGCCACTGAGACGCCCGCCGAGTTAGAAACCGCCGCGACCCCGACGCGCACGCCGTTGCCAACAATCACATTGCAGCCCACCGCCGAGGACGCGCAGGTGCGCGTCAGCGCGGTCCTCGCGCCCGGTGACGTGACCGCCGAGGAGGTGACGCTGGTCAACGACGGCGGCTTCATCGACCTGACCGGCTGGACGCTCTACGACCGGCAGGGCAACACGTTCACCTTCCCCGACTACCGCCTCTTCCCCGGCGGCTCGGTGACCGTGCGCACGCGCCGGGGCGAAAACACGCCCATCGTGCTCTATTGGGGCCTCAACACCGCCGTCTGGGGCGAGCCAGGCGACGCGGTGACGCTGGCCGATAAAGAGGGCAAGGTGCAGGCGGTGTATATCGTTGGCGAGTTGCCCACAAGCACGCTAACGCCGACGGCGGAAGAGTAGGCCCATCGAAGCGTGTAGGGGCAGTCTCGCCTTTTTTATGTTCGATTTCTCACCACTCGCTCATAGGATGCCTCCAGCCGGCGCAGCGCCGCGCTCCAATCCAGATTCGCCTCGGCGAAGCGCCGCCCACCCTCGGCCACGCGCGCCCACAGCGCCGGGTCATCGAGCAGACGCACCACCGCCGCTGCGAACGCCTCCGGCGCGTCGGCGATGAGCAACGCCTCGCCCGGCGGAGCCTCCATGCTCGCGTTCGCCAACGCGGTCGCCACGACCGGGCGGCCCGCCCACATCGCCTCGGCGACCTTCGCCAGCGCGCCCGCATCCGACTGCATCGGCGCGACCGCCACGCGGCAGCGCGCGTACCAGGGCCGCAGGTCGTCCACCTCGCCCGTCACTTCGACGCCGGGCAGCGCGCCAAGCGCCTGCACCTCGGCGGCGGGCCGCGCCCCGACGATGCACAGGCGCGCTCCGGGCCGGGCGGCGCGCACCCTCGGCCAGGCCTCGCGGCAGAACCATGTGGCCGCCGCGACGTTGCGCGCCCGGTCCATCGCGCCGGTGAAGAGCACGATGTCGCGCTCGGCTTCGTCGGCATGGATCGTGTGCAGCGACCCGAATTGCGCATAAGCCGGCAGCACCTCGACCGGGACAGCGCCGCCCACCGCCGCCGTGAGCGCACGGGCATCGCGCGCCGAACGGGTCAGCGCCAAGTCGCAGGCGCGCGCATAGGCGACCTCGCGGGCGCGCTCGCGCCGGTAAGCCAGCTCCACCCGCCAGCGCGCGAGTAGGCCGCGCGCCGCGCGCCGCTCCGCGTCGCGCACGACGAAACGCACGTCCACGCAGTCAAGCACGCGCGCCGCGCCCTGCGCATCGCGCGCGTAACGGCCCATGGGCGTCCACTCGAACTGCACAATATCAACCCGCCGCGCCATGTGCGCCACGTGCGCCGCCATCTCCAGGTGGGCGCGCCGGCCCCAACGCCAGGGGCGCGGATCGCGCCGCGCGTTTTGCAGCTTCGCGCGCCAGGTGGCCGCCGGCGTGACCAGGCGCACCGTCCGGCACCAGGCGCGCATCGCATCCATGCGCGCGGCGGCTTCAGAGTCGCCAAAAGCGGCGAGGTGAATCGTGTGGCGTTCACTCAGCGCCGCGATGAGGTGGAAGAGGTCTTGCCCGCCGCTGTGGGTCACGCCCGGCCAGACCGGGTATAACGAGACGAACAGAATCTCCATCGGCTTTGTTTCCCGCGTCTATCGAAGTAAACTCTATGGCAGAGCGCGGCTCCATGGTCTGGAGAACCCAGTATGGCCCAATGGATGCCCGGCCCGTTCCTGGCGCTGTTCATGGGCGCGGCCTGGATCAAGCGCGGGTACATGATTACCCTGTTGCAGGTGCGCGGCGCGTTCAACGTCGGCGACGCCATCGAGATGCTCTGGCCCGGCGCGGATTCCATTCTGCTGGAGGTCGTCGCCGTTGACGTGGAGGCCAGGTACCAGCAGGCGACCCTCGAAGACGCCTTCATGCGGGGCACCCCGCTGCGCCGCCCGGCCATCGTCATGCCGCCGGACGACGAGCGCCTGGAACTGGCCCCCGGCGAAATCCTCACCGTGCCGGAGGACGCGCCCCACTGGCCTGAAGCGATACGCAGCCGGCTGCGCGTGGCCCCGGCAGGTGTGCTGCTTGCCGCGCCCGGCTCGCTGGACCACAAGAAGCTTAGCGCGCTCCCCCCGCCGGAGCAACGCACCTATCACAACTTGTTGGCTCTGGTCAAGCAAGGAATTCTGTAAAAATGAGCACCGAGCACCGAGCACCGAGCACCGCGTTCGACCTGACGGAACACCCCCACAAGCGCTACAACCCACTCACCGGCGAGTGGTTGCTGGTCTCGCCGCACCGCACCAGGCGCCCCTGGCAGGGCCAGGTCGAGAGCGCGCCGCCGGAGGAGCGCCCGCGCTACGATCCAACCTGCTACCTCTGCCCCGGCAACCAGCGCGCGTCCGGCGAGGTCAACCCGCAGTACGAACACACCTACGTGTTCACCAACGACTTCGCCGCGCTGCTGCTCGACACGCCGCCCGGCGAGTACACGCCGCACCCACTGCTCCGCGCCGAGGGCGAGAGCGGTACATGCCGGGTGCTGTGCTTCAGCCCGCGTCACGACCTGACCCTCGCCGAGATGGACCTGCCGGCTATCGAGCGCGTCATCGCTGCGTGGCAGGAGCAGACGCGCGAACTCGGCGCGCGGGCGGACATCGGGTACGTGCAGATTTTCGAGAACCGGGGCGAGATGATGGGCGCGTCGAACCCGCACCCGCACGGGCAAATCTGGTGCACGCGCACTCTGCCGCGCGAGGTCGAGAAGGAGGACGCCGCGCAGCGCGCCTATCTACAGATGCGCGGCGTGTGTCTGTTGTGTGACTATGCGAAAGTGGAACTTGAGCGCGGCGAGCGCGTGGTCTACGCCAACGAACACTTTGTGGTCGTGGTGCCCTTCTGGGCGCTGTGGCCGTTCGAGACGCTGCTCCTCAG
>DAOTXU010000277.1:0-16456 GCA_034435135.1 Anaerolineae bacterium
TCGCTCCGGCGCAAACATCTTCTGCGACATCCGCAGCTACATCTCGACGGTTCGCAAACAGGGTGTCAATGTCCTCCAGGCCCTGCATGATGCCCTACTCATGCGGCCCTTCGTCCCTGCCTGAGTAGTTACATTATATCTCGTTTTGATATAAGGGTCAATTGTTTTAGCCATGCTGAGAGTTTTTAACATTTTTAAATATGTGGACGCATCTTACTGCCAGAGGCCGGTCAGGAAGGGGTTGTACTGCCGCTCCTGACCGATGGTGGTGGCCGGTGGATGCCCCGGCGCGACCGTGAAGTCGTCGCCCAGGGGTAGGAGCTTCTCGCGGATCGAGCGCAACAGCGTGTCTATATCGCCGCCGGGGAGGTCAGTGCGCCCGATACTGCCGGCGAACAGGCAATCGCCGCTGAAAACGGTCTTGAGCGCCGGGAGCACATAGCTGACGTGGCCGGGCGAGTGCCCCGGCGTGTGCAGCACTTTTAGCTCAATCGCGCCGGCTGCAACCACGTCACCTTCACCGACGTAGCCGTCCGGCTCAGGCGCGGAGGGCAGCCGAAGGCCGAACAACTCGCCCTGCAAGGGCATGTTTTGGAGCAGGGGCAACTCCGCCTCGTGGATCAGGAAAGGCGCGCCGGTCGCTTCTTTGAGCGCGGCGGCGGCCAGCACGTGATCGAAATGAGCATGTGTGGCGAGGAGCTTCTCGATCTTCCAGCCGGCGCGTCGGGCAGCTTGCAGGACGGTTTGCGCCTCGTCCACCGGGTCGATCACGACCGCGCGCCCGCTGTCCGTGTCGCCGACGAGGTAGCAGATGGTATCCGCGATCCCTAACACGATGGCTTTGACTTCAATCGCCATGAGACATCCCACAGCACAGGTAAGCGGCTGCAACGTTTTCTCCCTCTCATTCTATCGTACTGTCCGGCGTCGAACGAGCCGCGTCGTTTGCTTTTTCTTCCACTCCTTGCCAAACTGAAGGCGCGCTCTCCACAATAGAGGACATGCGCAAGTCGCCGGTTTACGCCTGCCAGTGAACGCTTTTAGCACAGGTTTCGTAAGAAGGGGTCGCCGCCGGGTCTCAGCTAAAATGCCAGACGTTTCTCGAAAGGCTTCAAGAGAGACTGCTCAGGAAATCCTCGACCGCATCCAGTGGTTGGGGCACGGGAGCTTCCGCATCCAGGCGCCGCCGCTCATCTATATCAACCCCTGGCGCGTCGCCAGCGGCCCCTTCCTCGCGGACGCCATCCTGGTCGGCCACGACCATTATGACCACTGCTCCCCCGGCGACATCGCCAAGCTGCGCGGACCGGATACGATCATCATCGCCAGTCAGCAGGCAGCGGCGTTCCTGGGCGAAGATACGCAGGTGATCCGCGCCTGGCAAAACATCAACATCGGCGACGCCAATATCCAGGCCGTGCCCGCCTACACCCCCTACCAGCCCTTGCATCCGCCCGAAGCCGGCGGACTGGGCTTTGTGATCTCCATCAGCCACTTTGACATCTACTATGCTGGCGACACGGGCGTGATCCCGGAGATGGACCGCATCCGCGCCGACATTGTCATGGTTCCCATCAACGGGCGCGCTACCATGACGCCGCAGGAGGCAGCGGGGGTGGTTAACCGGATGCGCCCGTGCTTTGCGATCCCTTACAACTGGGGCACGGACATCGGGGCGAGCCGGCGCGACGCGCTGGAGTTCCAGCGCGCCTGCGACCCCAGCATCGAAATGGTGCTCATGCGCCTATCGCGCTGAGAAGTGGAGGACACCCGGTCACGTGGTTATTCTTTCGAGGTGGGGGGTTGCGCTTCCTGCGCGCGCTTTGACTCCTGGTAAGCAGCGTAATCCTCATACTCGACAAACACGCCCCCACTGACCTCCTTCGCGGTCAGCCGGCGGCTGGTATCGAAGTAGAACTCGGCCTCCATGCGCGAAAAGCATCCGGTACCCACCATAACCTTACGCGCGTAGTAGGAACTGAAATCGTCTTGCAGGCTCAGGTCGTTGTTCCGGTCCAGCCGCACCTGCAAGACCTCGCCGCACCGGTGGCAACGCACGTAGAAATACAGACCGCTTGGGTCATGCGACTGCCGCTTGCCAGACTCGCCCCCCAACCCCAACAGCCGCTTGAGGAATTCCATGGCTCTGCCTCCGCTGAAACTTACCAGGCATTCGACCAGACGCGGTCGCGCATGGCGCGGATTCGCCACAACTTCACAGATGCGCTTTAATTGCCGTGTGCGCGCGACAGTTTGTGAAGCACAACGGGCAAAGTGCGCATGGTGTCCCTATGGTATCACACTTTGCGCGGTTCCGTGTATACTGGGCGCGATACCATCTGGAGGCGTTCATGAAACCCTTAGCCAAAACCTTGCTCACCGTCGGATTGCTGAGCGCCGTCGGGGCGGCAGCCCTGCCCGGCCTGGCGCAGGAAGCGACGGAGACGCCCGACCCCGGCCCGGTCATCCAGCCGACTCCGGAATCCCTGCCGACCTACACGCCTTACCCCACCTACACCCCCTACCCGACTTACACACCCTATCCCACCTACACACCCTATCCCACCTACACCCCCTTCCCATCAGTGACGCCGTCGCCGACGCTGGAGCCTACCGCCGCCCCTACGTTCACCCCTACCTCCTCTATCCCACCCTTTGACGTACTGGCGAACTGTGAGGAGTTCAACCGCACAGGCGGCAGCACAACCGCCGGCATCCCGGTGCGGGTCTTCTGGGGCTGGGAGGTGACCGAGCCGCAGCACATCGCGCAACAACTGCGGTATGCCGTCTACGACGTGCGCCTCGACAACGCGCCACTGACCAACTACAACGACTTTCGCGGCCCGCTGGTGTGGTACCCCGACGTCAACAACTGGGGGGTCTATTGGTACGTGCCAGTGGGCCTCTTGCAGCCAGGCGAGCATCGCGTTACCTATGTTCTCACCTGGACGCAACCGGTCGATGACGGTTACGCCAAGTTCGGCCCCGGCACCCTCGTTGAGACGGTCACATCTGGCTGCTCGTTCACGGTGCAGTGACGGTTGCTTCGGCTTGAAGGGATTGAGAGACGGCGCGCTTTTCCACAAACGGAGGCGCGCTGCGTGCTCATGAGCAGCTTTCTTAATAGTCATGCACCTTGAGTGCAGGGAGAATAGGAAAGATGAAGACTTATACTTTTCACGTGTCGCTGCCCGGTGCCGGGCGCGTGTGGCGCAAGATCGAGATGCGCGCCGACCAGACGTTAGAGGACCTGCACTTCGCCATCCAGGACGCCTACGACTTCGACGCCGACCACCTGTACTCGTTTTTCATGAGCGGCAAGGCCTGGGACAAAGACACCGAGTACTGCCTCCCCGAAGGCCTTGATCCCTACGGCTTTCCCATCTTCGATGACGCGGAGGAATGGGACGAAGGTGAGGACGGAGACGAATTGGCAGAGAGCGAAGAAATCATCGCCGAAGCACGCCCCAGGATAAGCCCGCAGGAATTTGCCTTCACCATCATGAATTTGATGAAGGAGGGCAAGTCAGCCGAGGAGATCAAGGCGGAGGCGCTCCGGCTCGCCGGCGAGACTGCCGAAACCATTTCACCCCAAGACGCGCAGGCGCTCGATAATATGCTCAAACTGGCCCAGACTTTGGTGGATCAGGTCTCTATCGAAGACATTGAGGGGTTCATATCAGAAGAAGCGAACTGGGGGGAGCCTGGCGACGTCCGCACGACGAAGCTGGAAGACCTGAACCTGAAGCGCAAACAGGAGTTCATGTACCTCTTCGACTACGGCGACGAGTGGCGCTTTAAGGTGCGCGTCCATGCCATCGACCCCGACGCGCCCGACGCCGATTACCCCCTCATCGTTGAGGAGGTGGGCGAAGCGCCTCCGCAGTACCCCGCCTGGGACGAAGAAGACGACGAAGAATGGGACGAAGAGGGCTGGGACGACGATCTGGAAGGCGAAGAGTGGGAGGACGCGGATGAATTCTGAAAGCGCGCCGTCACCCGCCCTGGCAGAAATCCTCGGCGACGCACCTCCCCTCCACGACACCCGCACGCGCGGCGAAGGCCCCACCGGTCGCCTGTCCATCACCGAGGCGATGCTGCTCGACGAGCCGAGCGGCAACCTCTTCGCACTGACACAGAACGCCGGCATGGGCTGGGACCCCGCCGAGGTCGGGCGCGCGCCTTACCTGATCCTCAGCACGCACGGCGGCCTGCGCGCCGAGGATGGGCGGCCCCTCGCGCTGGGCTATCACACCGGGCACTGGGAAGTCAACCTGCTCGTGCGCGCCGCGGCGGAAACCCTGCGCGAGCGCGGCGCCCTACCCTTTGCCGCGTATTGCACCGATCCCTGCGACGGTCGCACCCAGGGCACCGAGGGCATGATGGACAGCCTGCCTTATCGCAACGACGCCGCGACCGTGATGCGCCGCCTGATCCGCTCGCTGCCGACACGGGTCGGGGTGCTCGGCGTGGCGACGTGCGACAAGGGCCTCCCGGCGATGATGATGGCGCTCGCCGGCTGCGCCGACCTGCCAGGCGCGCTGGTCCCCGGCGGGGTGACGCTGCCGGCGGTTGACGCCGAGGACGCCGGCGCGATACAGAGCCTCGGCGCCCGCTTTGCGCACGGGGTTATCGACCTGGACTATGCCGCCGAGATGGCCTGCCGGTCGTGCGGCTCATCGGGCGGGGGATGCCAGTTCCTCGGCACGGCGGCGACTTCGCAGGTAGTAGGGGAGGCGCTGGGTCTGTCGCTGCCGCACAGCGCGCTCAGCCCCTCCGGCGAGCCGGTCTGGCTGGATATGGCGCGGCGGTCGGCGCTCGCGCTGATGCGTCTGGTCGCGGCAGAGACCCCGCTCTCGACGATTCTCACGCCGGCTGCATTGGAGAACGCCATGCTCGTGCACGCGGCGTTCGGCGGCTCGACCAACCTGCTGCTGCACATCCCCGCCATCGCGCGCGCGGCGGGGCTGGCCGCGCCGACCGTGCAGGATTGGATTCGCGTCAACCGCAGCACGCCGCGCCTGGTCGACGTGCTCCCGAACGGCCCGCGCAACCACCCGACGGTACAGGTGTTCATGGCCGGCGGCGTGCCGGAGGTGATGCTCCACCTGCGCGCGTTGGGTTTACTGAACCTGGACGCGCTCACTGTCAGTGGGGAGAAGCTCGGCGCGGTCCTCGACTGGTGGGAGGGCAGCGCGTGCCGCCGGGAGGCGCGGGCGCGTCTGCGCGAAGCCGACGGCATTGATCCCGACCGCGTGATTATGAACCCGGACGCCGCCCGCCGCGAAGGGTTGAGCAGCACCGTCGTGTTCCCCACCGGGAACCTGGCGCCGCAGGGGTCGGTGATTAAGGCGACGGCGATTGACCCCTCCGTCGTAAAGGACGACATCTATCGCCACCGGGGGCGGGCGCGCGTGTTCACCTCGCAGCGCGCCGCCATCGCTGCGATTAAGGGCCGGAGCGAGCGCGCAATCGAACCGGGCGACGTGCTGGTGCTGATCGGCGTGGGGCCGATGGGCACCGGCATGGAGGAGACATACCAGATCACCGCGGCGCTGAAGTTCCTCCCCTGGGGCAAGAACGTGCCCGTGCTCACCGACGGGCGCTTCTCCGGCGTGAGCACCGGCGCGTGTATCGGCCACGTCGGCCCGGAGGCGCTGGCGGGCGGCCCGGTCGGCAAGGTGCGCGACGGCGACGTGATCGAGATCGTCATCGACCGGAACACGCTGGAGGGGCAGGTTAATTTGGTGGGTACGGCTGACGGCGACCTGACGCCCGACGCAGCCGCGCGCCTGCTGGAGTCGCGCCCGCCGCACCCGGACCTCGCGCCGCATCCGCGCCTGCCGGCGGATACGCGCCTGTGGGCGGCGTTGCAAGAGGCCAGCGGTGGGACGTGGGCCGGCTGCATTTACGACGTGGACCGGATTATTGAGGTGTTGCGGGCGGGGATGGCGGCAGAAAGGGAGCGGCCAAACCGCGCATAGTCCTTATTCTTCGCCGAACACGGCCTTGACAGGAATCGCAAAGCCGGGGATGACCTCGCCGCCGGTGAGCGTGTCCTCAGCGGTGAGGATTTGCGCGGTGCGGTCGGGGTGATGCACGACGATCTGCCGGCGGCTGGGATAGATCACCCAGATCAGGCACACGCCCGCCCGGATATAGTCGTCGATTTTGTCGTGAACCGTCGCCGCCGACTCGTCGGGCGAGACGACCTCGACAGCCAGATCGGGCGCAAACGGAACGTATTTTCTCGGATCGGCGATTTGCGCCTCCCGTTCTCTGCTGACGAAGGATATATCCGGTCCACGCAGCGTGTCTTCTTCCAAGCGATAACCTGTTTCGACCTTTACACGCCCAAGACCATGTTCCCGCAGATAAGAGAACAAAAGCGCAGCAATCGTTGCGGCAATATCGCCATGTTCTGAACTCACAGGCGGCATCTCGACCGGGACCCCTTTCACCAGCTCGTAGCGCGTGTCCGCATATTGCGCCCAGAATTCCTCAACCGTGAGCAGTTTCTCGGTAACGACCATCGCACACATACCCCTTTGACTCTGAGCGGTTTATTCTCTCATTGACGTGTATAGTATAGCACGTATTGCGTTGGGATCGGCCCTCCCTGCTTGCGCGGGGCATTGACCCATCAGCCTATTGCTTGAATGGACAATCATGGTCAGAAACGGTTGCCGCTTTGCGGGATTCAGGCTAGACTCCTTACATCCAAGAGACGCGCGGGATCGCCAGGCCGGATGGGGGGCCGGAGGTCGGCGCGTGCTGTTTCTTTGATACAATAAGACACAGGGGAACCGGTGCGCCGCATGGTTCGTTATCATTGGTAGCGAAGGGTTCGTCAGCGGAGCGCGTTGTGAAGGCGATTTCGACCCTGTTGTTTACATTAGGGCTGCTCCTTTCGCTGGGCTTTACACCGCCCCTGCAGAGCAGTTCGATGGTGCAACTGAGCGTCGAGGTCGGTTTCGACGGCTATTATCGAGACACCGCCTGGGCGCCCGTCTTTGTCAACGTGAGCAACGACGGCCCGGACATCACCGGCGAGTTGCGCGTGCGCACGCCCATGCGCGGCGTCGTTTTCACAACGTCCATCGAGTTGCCCACGCAATCGCGCAAGCAGATCGTCCTCTACATCGCGCTCGACAGCACAGAACAGGGTGTGCAGGTCGAATTAACGCATAACAACGTGGCGGTGACGCAGGTCGGCAGCGGCGTCCGCCTGGTGCAACAGCCGGACGTGCTCTACGGCGTGGTCACCGACTCGACCTCCGGCAGCGTGAACCTGGACCGGGTGCGCCCGTTCATCGGCGACGCCTACCAGGCCAACCTGGGCGTCGAACAGTTGCCCGCGCAGGCCGAGGCGCTCCGCGCGCTGGACGCGCTGTATCTCGGCGACGCCGACACCGGGCGGCTGACGCCCGCACAGCGCCAGGCCCTCGCCGACTGGGTGCTGGCGGGTGGGCACCTGATCGTCGGCGGCGGGGCGGCGTGGCAACGCACCATTGCGGGCCTGGGCGACCTCCTGCCGGTCGAAATCGACGGCGCGACGACCGTGGAGGGCCTCGCCCCACTGGAGCAATATCTCGGTCGTCTCGGTTTTCTGAGCCGCGCCTCAACCATCGTCACGACCGGGGCGGTCAAGGCCGGGGCGGAGGTTTTGCTCGCGCTCCCGGAGGCGGACGACGGCGCAGACATCCCGCTGCTAGTGCGCGGACGGTACGGCCAGGGTGTAGTCGATTACCTGGGGGCCGACCCCACCACCGAGCCGTTGGCCTCGTGGGCGAACACGGCGGGGTTGTGGACTACCCTGCTCACCTCGGCGGACCAGCGCCCAAGCTGGTGGGGCGGCTTCGGCATCGCCGAGAACAGTTGGGCAGCGGCGCAGGACGCCGCCGAAATTATCCCCTTCGCCCTGCCGTCTTCGAGCGTGATCGCCGGCTTCCTGATCGTCTACGTGCTGCTGATCGGCCCGCTCAACTACCTGGTGCTCAAGCGACTCAAGCGGCGCGAACTGGCCTGGATTACCATCCCGATCTTGATCGTGCTGTTCGGCATTCTTGCTTATGTGACCGGCTTCGGGCTGCGCGGCACCCAGGCCATTGTCAACCGGTTGAGCGTGGTGCGCGTGTGGCCCGGCGCAGACCGCGCCGTGGTGGACGGGTTGATCGGCTTGTGGTCGCCCTTCCGCACCACCTACACCCTCTCCGTGCCGGAGGGCTACACCCTGCAACCCGTCCCTACCGGCGGCGCGCTGCCAGGATTGAACATCAGCCGGGTTGAAGAGAACGCGACCTTCACCGTCCGGGACATCGCGGTCAACATCGGGTCGGTGCAGGGATTTATCACGCAGGGTTTTGTGAACAACCCGCCCGCGCTCGATGGCACCGCGACGGTGAAGTTGCAGCGCTTCAGCGACGCGGCTACCGCCGAGGGCGAGGTCACCAACCTCGGCAACTTCGCACTGGACGACGCAGTCGTGCTGGCCCGGGGCAACTCCTGGCCGCTCGGCACGCTGGAGCCGGGCGTCAACAAGCGCTTCGCTCTGGAATTGGCGGGCTACAACTACGGCGACCCAAGCGGGCCGCCGCCGGCCCCGCTCGGCCTGGATTACCGTTATGACCTGCGCGGCGGTTATTATTACGGTTATGGCCATCCCAGGGGCGGAGCGCTCACGGTTCAGAACATCCTGAACGCGCCCAACGACCTGCTCTTCCGGCCCATCGCGTCGGATCGGGACCGCGAGTTACGGCGGCGCTATATGCTGCTGACCGCCCTGATCGACGACCTGCACGTGACCACCGGGCGCGGCAACAACATCTATATAGCCGCCTGGGCCAGGCAGGCCCCCATCGACGTGGCGCTGACCGGCGCAGCCTACACAACCGTTGACAGCACCCTTTACCTCTTTCAGTTGCCGGCCACGCTCGAAGCGCCGGAAGAGCCGGTGGTCATCAGCCCGCACCTGATGAGTTGGTCCCTTTCGGATGCCAGCACCCGCCGCGACCTGACCCCGCTCTCGCGCAGCGGCTACGGCTACGGCGGCAACTTTATGTTGGGGATCGACGAGCGGGTGGGTTTCCGTTTCACACCGTTGCCGGGAATGGCCCCCCGCCAGGTCAACCGGCTGATTTTGAACCTGGAGCAGTATAGCGGCGCGACCGTCCCCGGTGTGGCGCTTTGGGACTGGGCGCGCGGCGACTGGCAGGTGGTGCCGGTGGAGTGGGGTGAGAATATCATCGCCGAACCGGACCGTTACGTGGGGCCGGCCGGCGCGGTGGAAGTGCTTGTCTTCAACCCTACCGATTCGACGCCAGTGTCGCTCGTGCGTGTGGAGGTAACGTTGGTTGGGGTGCTATGAGAGTTATCCCAGGAACCTCAGACAGGGGGCTTAAGCCCCTTGTCCGGGGCGATTCGGGGGTTCCGAGGGGACGCGCAAGATGGGATTGATTATCGAAAGTCACGACCTGGTGAAGCGCTACGGCAGGCTGGTCGCTGTGAATAACCTCTCGCTAAAAGTGGAGGAGGGCGCGATTTACGGCTTCGTCGGGCCGAATGGCGCCGGCAAGACAACCACCATGCGCATCCTCACCACCCTGCTGCGGCCTTCCGGCGGTCATGCTCATGTGGCGGGCCACTCAGTCACCAAGGAGCCGCGCGCGGTGCGCCGCGCCATCGGTTACATGCCCGACTTCTTCGGCGTCTACGACGACATGAAGGTGTGGGAGTACCTGGACTTCTTCGCGGCGTGTTACGAAATCCCCGAACGCGAGCGCCCCGGCCTCATCAACGACCTGCTTGACCTGGTGGACCTGACCCATCGGCGCGAGGATATGGTGGACACGCTCTCGCGCGGCATGAAGCAACGCCTGTGCCTGGCGCGCACCCTGGCGCACGATCCCCAGGTGCTTATCCTGGACGAGCCGGCCTCTGGCCTCGACCCGCGCGCGCGCATCGAAATCCGCGAGCTGCTCGTCGAGCTGGCGCGCATGGGCAAGACGATCTTTTTCTCGTCGCACATTCTGGCCGACGTGGCCGAGATTTGCACGCACATCGGCATCATCGAGGCCGGCGAGATGGTGGCGCAGGGCAGCATGGCCGAGATGCGCCGCGCGCTGATCCCCCACCGTGAGATCACCATCACGATGCTGAGCGGGGTCGAGGAGGCAAAATCCGCCCTCTCCGCCATCGAGGGCGTCGAGGAAGTCGCCGATCTGCCTCCGTATGAAGGCCGCCAGCGCTTGCGCGTCAAGTACGTCGGCGAGGACGTCGGGGTGACTGCGCTTTTGCAGTCGCTCACCAACGCCGGCGTGCCGGTGGTCAACTTCGCCGAGGAGACCAAAGACCTGGAGTCGGTGTTTATGCGCGCCACGAAAGGGATTGTGTCGTGACCGCCCAGACTGCCCGCCATCTGCGCCGGGGGGTGTTCGAGCGCTTACGCGGCAACCCGGTGGCGCTCAAAGAACTGCGCGGTCGGATGCGCGGCCCGCGCGCGTTCGTCGTGTTGACCGTGTACCTGGGGCTGACCAGCGGCATGATGGTGCTGCTCTATGTGTTGCAGGCGGAGGCCATCAACCGCACCTCCACCCCCACCGGCAGCGACATTGGGGGCGTGCTGTTCTACGGTGTGGTCGCCATCGAGCTTTTCCTGGTGACGTTCATCGGGCCAGCCTTCACCGCCAGCGCCATCAGCGGCGAGCGCGAACACCGTACCTATGAACTGCTGCGCACCACGCTGCTCTCGGCGCGCGCGTTGATCTTCGGCAAGATGGTCTCGGCGCTTTCGTATGTGGTGTTGCTGCTGTTCACAGCCATCCCATTGCAGGCCATCGCCTTCCTGTTCGGCGGCGTCAGCGTCGAGGAGTTGGTGCTGGGTCTGGTGATTCTGCTCGCCACTACGCTGCAATTCGGCACGGTGGGGCTGTACTTCTCAGCCATCATGCAACGGACGCTGCCCGCCAGCGTGCTGACTTATAGCTACGCGCTCTTCAGCACTATCGGCCTGCCGATTTTCCTGGCGATCTTTCTCCCTATCTTCACGCCGCTGGTGCGCATGATTAACTCGTCGGCGGTGCAGGCGGCGGCGCTCTACGCCACCGGCCTGGTGGTCTGCACCAACCCGATTGCGACCATGCTCGTCACACAGACGTTCATCGCCGAGCGGAACGAGATCGGCGCGTTCCAGTTCACGTTGACGACGGGCCAGCAGGTGCCGATTATCTCGCCCTGGATTCCGTACACGATTTTCGCCGTCCTTACGTCGGTGTTGCTCCTCTGGCTGTCGGTGCGGCAGGTCAGGAAACAGGCGGATGAATGAACGGAAACGCGGGCAGACCGGGGCTTAAGCTCTCTGCCTGACCCGCTCTATGAAGGATTGGGCAGGTGCACCATGATTCAGCAGGCAGCAAGTCAGGACATTGCCCGGCTCATCGGCCAGTGGAACGTGCGTCTGCGGCTTCAGCAGGCGTTGATCTGGCTGCCGCGCGGCCTGTCGGCAGGGTTGGCAGTGGGGGTCGTCGTCGCCCTACTCGCGCGCTACCAGCCGATTCTGTTGCGGGAGCAGGTGCTCCTCATCGGCCTGGGCGCGATGGCAGCCGGCGGGCTGGTCGCCGGCGCGGTCGTGTGGGTGTGGCCGCGCCCGACGCTCGCCTATGCGCGCCGGTATGATCTGCTGTTCGGCCTCAAGGAACGCCTGAGCACCGCGCTCGAACTGGCTGCCGGGCGGCTCGTCGCGGTGCACGGCGAGATCGCCGCGCTGCAACTGGACGACGCCGTGCAAAGCGCGCGCCGGGTCGATTACCGCGAGCGCATCCCGCTCCGATTCCGGTGGCAGGACTGGGCCATCGCCGGGATGTTGCTGGCGGCGTTCCTGCTCCTCTGGTGGCTACCCAACCCGCAGGCCGAGGCCGCTGCCGCGCAGCAGGCTTTTGAGCAGGCCATCGAGGGCCAGGTCAGCGACCTCCGCGACCTGCGCGAGGAAGTCCTCTCTGATACCAACCTGACCGAGGAGGAGCGCGAGGCCCTTCTGCAAACCCTGGACGAGACCATCGAGACGTTGGAACAGCCGGAAATCACGCGCGAAGAGGCGGTGGCGACTCTTTCCGAGGCAGGGGAGAAGCTGCGCGATCTGGCCGAGGAGCGCGACCTGGAACGCCAGATGGACGACTTGCGCGAGGCGGGAGAGGCCTTCAACGATGAGCCGTCGCGGGAACTGGGCGAAGCGATGCAGCAGGGTGATATGCAAGGCGCGGCGCAGAACATGCAAGACCTGGCGAACCGGCTTGAGGCGCTATCGCAGGCGCAGCGCGAGGCGCTGGCAGAGCAGCTTGAGCAGGCCGCCGAAGTGTTGGAAGAGAGCAACCCCGAACTGGCCGAACTTATGCGCGAGGCCGCCGAAGCGCTCCGCGAGGGCGACCTGGAGCGCGCACAGCAGGCCATGGAGGAAATCGCCGAGCAGTTGCAGCAGCAGGGCCAGCAAGCCCAGCAGCAGCAGAGCGCGCAACAACTGATGGAGCGCATGTCCGAGCACATGCAGCAGGGTCAACAGCAGATGTCTCAGCTAGGCCAACGGCAAGATCAGCAGAGCCAACAGGCGCAGCAAGGCCAGATGCCACAGCAAGGCGAGGAGGGACAGCCGGGCCAGCAGGGGCAGCAACAGGGCCAGCAGGGGCAACAAGGGCAACCGGGGCAGGAAGGTCAGAGCCAGGCAGGTCAACTTGGCATGGCTGAAGGCCAGGGCGAGGAGTTGGGCGAGGGCAACCAGCCGGGCCAGAGCGAAATCCTGGGCTTTCAGGAAGGCGAGGCCCAGGGCGGCGTCAACCTGAGCCAGCCGATGAGCGAACAACAGGGCGGGCGCGGCGCGGGCGAGGGCATGGCGGGCTTTGGCGAGAACGCCGGGGCCGGCGGCAGCGCCGACGAGCCGATGGACACAGACAACCTGCCGGGCGGCATGGGCGTGCGCGAGTACGAGCCGATCCTCGCGCCCTCCCGCATCGGCGGGCAGGGGCCGGATGCGATGAACCTGCCCCTCAACCCGGAAGACCTGGAAGGGTTGCCGTGGCAACCGGGCCGGCTTGTCGAACCGGAAAGCGGCCAGAGCTTTGTGCCCTATAGTGAAGTCTTCGGCGACTACGCCAACGCCGTCGATGGCGCGCTGGAAAGCGGGCGCATCCCGCTGGGGTTGCGCGGCGTCATCCGCGCATATTTCACCTCGTTGGAACCATGATCCGGGGTGTGCATCGCTGAGTAGGGGCGCGCGGTTCAGGACTCTTTTTCCTTCACAGCCAGCCAGTAAGCTGCGCCAGCAGACGCGCATATTCGACAAAATCGGGCCACGAGATGTCCGGCGGCACGCCGTGATCGCACCCTGGGATGAAGCCGCCCTCCTCAAGCAGCGGCGGCACGACGCGCAGCACCTCCGCGCGCATCGCCGCGCCACCCGACGCTAACGCGCGTTTGTCGATGCCGCCCAGGTAGGCCATCTGCCTGCTGTACTGCCGCCGGTACGCCACGATGTCGTTGCCCGCCGCCGCCTCGACCGGGAAGTTGCAGTTAAAGCCCGCCTCGATAAACAGCGGCAGCAACTCGCCGACATACCCATCCGAGTCAACCAGGCGCACCGGCACGTCAGCAGCTTTCATGGCGCCAATCCATGCTTTCCATGCGGGCATCAGGAAGCGCCGCGTCATGGCCGGCGAGATCATGCTGTGCATCTTGTACGCCATGTCTTCCGAGACTTGAATGAGGTCGGGCGTCACCTTCGACAGAATGCGCGCCAGCATGTCCAGCACGAAGCTCGCCCAAAACTCGGCCATCTCCTGCACAAAGTCCGGGGCCTCGGCCATAAGCACGCACAGGTTCTCGAAACCGACCCACTCGCGCAGTTGCCAGAACGGGCCGGGGATGTCCAGCCCCAGCACAGTGTCGCGGTCGCGGAGCCGCGCACAGCGCGCGTCGAAGTCAGCGGGGAAGCGTTCGGGGTGGTCGAGCGTGTAGCGCCATTGGATCCGCTCCTTCCAGTCCGCGCGGCTCTGCACCGGAAAGCGATGCCACTTGCGCGTCACGAAGTCCTTCGCGGCGCGGATGTAGGTGTAGTCGTACTGGTCGGAGATTTCGGTGATCGCGCCCATCCAGTCCTGGATGATGTAATGCCCATCGCGGTGTTCGAGCACCTTCTCCTCAAACGTAGGCCGGATGTGGAACGTCACGCCCAGGTCGATGCGCTCATCCGGCGGCGTGTAGTCGATGCCGAGCGTATCCATCAGGTAGGCGTACCAG
This sequence comes from Anaerolineae bacterium, assembly GCA_034435135.1. GTDB lineage: Bacteria > Chloroflexota > Anaerolineae > Aggregatilineales > JAFGMM01 > JAOSJO01. Next base: position 14,284 of record DAOTXU010000277.1, read on the forward strand.
TCCACGCCCGCCGGTAGCCCCTGTTGATGCCACGCCGCTAGCGTGGACTCGCGCGGGTGTCCGGGTTGGAGCGGGACCTTATCGGGGTTGCCAAAGCACAGGGCGGCGTTGTGGCGCTCGCGCTCGTTCACGGCTCGCTCTCTTCGGGGTACCCCACCCCGGTCAGCCTGAACCGCGCCTGTCTGAGGTTTTCGAGGATGGCCCTGCTCTCGCCTTCGATGAACGCCTCGGTGTAGTGCCCAAGCGTCACGCGCTGCGCCGTGTTGGTGATGCCACGCGCCAGGAGCGCCTGTCGCCGCTCCTCAGGCAGTGTATTCCAGTGTTCGTCCCGCTCCCGGTGATATGCCCGGATTTCGTCGTCGGTGGGTATCCGGTAACAATTGCGATGCACGACTGCCTCCATGGGCAGCCGAGGGCGCAACGGCGGCGCTTCGTCCGGGTAGCCGATGCACACCATCCCCGCCGGGATGACGTACTCCGGGGTTCCCAGAATGGCCGACAGGTCGAGTGAGAGCACGTTGCCGATGTATACCGTGCCAAGACCCAGACTTTCGGCGGCGATGACGATGTTGTGCAGCGCGATCACTGCGTCCCAAAACGCGATAAACACATTGACCGGCTGGTTGTTGTAGAAAGGCGCGTCGTTCAGTTCAAGCCACCGCTTCATACGGTATTCATCGACGACCGCGACCATCACGATGGGCGCGCCGAACAACTGCTCTTTGAGCAAGGCCTCCTGTTTCACGAGGTCGTCAACGACGATGAGCGTGTAGTGTTGCAGACACCCCGCCGTCGGCGCGCGGATTCCCGCGCGCAAGAGCAGGTCCAGCGTACCCTCGTCAATCGGCTGCGCGGTGAACTTGCGGATCGACCGGTGATTCAGCAGGCAGTCAATCACCGCGTTGGTCATTCTGATTTCTCCCTTTAAGTGAGCCGATGAAGCAGGCGAAATCGCCTCGCGTAAAGGTCAGCGGAAGCGCCACCGGCGCGCTCGCGCACGCCGCCCGCAGGTTTCACCACTGCGCAAACGGGTCAAAGCGGCGATGTAGCTCCTCAACAACCTCGGCTGAGATAGGCAGTTGGCTCTCGACCAACGCAATGTTGGCCTTCATGTGTTCTAGATTGCGCGTGCCCACGATGGCCGTGTCCACCAGATCATGCGCGAGCGTGAACCCCAGGGACAACAGCACCGGATCGTCAGGCGCGCCGGGGATAGGTCCCATCGACCCTATTTCCTGCAACCGTTGCTGATACCAGTCCAGCACACGATCGGTACCCGGCGGAGCGGTCCATGCGGCGTTGGCAATGGGGCGTTTGACGATGATGCCCATCCCGGCGGCCTCCGCCTCAGGCAGCACTGCTTTGAGGGAGCGCTGGTCCACCAGGTTGAAGGTGGTTTGCAGGGTGTCGAATTGGCCGCTGGCGATGGCCCACCGCGCGGCCTCGTGGTCGCCGCTGTAGCCGATGAACCGCGTCTTGCCGGCCTGTTTGGCATCCCACAGCGCCTGGACGACCTCTCCTCGCTCCAGAATATCGACGCCGCACGAGTGGAGCTGCACCAGGTCCACGTCATCGGTCCTCATGCGGACAAGGCTGCGGTCGATGCTGTCCATGATCGTCTGCGCCGTCCACTCCTCGCCCTCGTACCCACCCGTCACATGGCCGGCCTTGGTTGCCAGAATATATTCCTGCCGGCGATGTGCGATGGTGCGGCCAATCCATGCCTCGCTGTCGCCGTAACAGGCGGCGGTGTCCAGGAAGTTGATCCCCCCGTCGAGCGCCGCGTTGAGCAGCAGGCTCGCCTCCCGCTCATCCGTGATCGACCGTATCTCGGACAGCCCGGCCCCAAGACGGCTGACCTTCAGGCCGGTGTTGCCCAGCGTTGCCATTTCCATGCTACCGCACGCTCCTTACTCGCTTGGCAGAAAGCCCAGAGATTAGCGCATCCGCTCGCCCAGTTCGATCATTCCATACGCGGCGGCGTAGACCTCCACCGGGTGAACCGCCTTCACGCCCGTCGTAGCCTCGATCCACCAGCGGCAGGTCTCGCTGTCGCACACGACCACCGCCGGCTTGAGCGCGGCGATCTGCTCGAAGAGCGGCTTGCCCACCGCCTGGCCGATGGCGTACTTCTCGACCTTGTAGCCATACGTCCCGGCAACGCCGCAACACT
>DAOTXU010000278.1:0-9253 GCA_034435135.1 Anaerolineae bacterium
CGCCTGCGGCTCGACATCTCCTCTCCGCTTGCGGCTATAGTCCGGCGTAGCCGGGAGAGGGGGAGGGGGGTGAGGTCGCCCGCCAACACGACAAGCACCACAAGCACCGGGGTCGTTGGCTCAAAAGCTTGAATCACTTCATTGGCCCCCTCCCGGCAGCTCGATGCGCGCAGGCGCAGAGCCGAACGGCGTCCCGGCGTCGGCGCGCCAGTCCAGCACCTGCGCCATGCCCTCCAGCGTGTCGGAGACCACCGGGTCGTACCACACGTTAGGCCAGGCGTCGCGGATTTCCTGGTCCATATAGCCGATCGTGTCGCTGCGCGCCAGCACCGTGATCGCCACGCTGCGGTCAGAAGGGATGTAACGGATCAAATCGAGGTTGGTCACGATCACCGGGCGGAAGGTCTGCCAATAGCGCGCCGCCGCCTCGAAGAACCAGTCGGCCTGCAAGCCCGGCGCGAGCACCAGGAAGTGATAGTCCGGCAGTCCATGCACCGGCCCCGGCCCAGGGATAACCGGCGTGGACACCAATTCGCCCCGGATGGTCTCGGTGGGCGGCACATCTTTGAGGACCGGCGCGCGCCCCCCCAGCCGGTCCACCGCGAGCGCCTGGCCGTAGTGGTGGTGCTCGTAGTAGTCCTCTTCCTTCCAGAGCGTCAGCCCGAACATCCAGGGCGGCCCTTCGCGCGCGATCCACTCGAACATGGCGAGCGTGGCCTCCGGGTGGCTGTACCACGTGTAGCCGGGGTAGCGGTCGTCGATCACGTGCGGCGCGTCGCCCGGCTCCGGGATGCGCCAGATGCCGCCCTCTGTGCCCACCACCGGCACCGGCCCGCCGTTGACGTAGCGCGCCAGCAGTTCGTTGAACGCCGTGCCCATCGCCGTCAGGCCGTTGGGGTCGCCGTTGGGGGTGAGCGCCGTGCCGCCCCACACGGTGCGACCGGGGTCGTGCGCCTGGCAGATGGGGTCATACGGGTACTCGAAGTGCCAGCCGCCCTGGTCAGCGGTCTGTTCGCCGGGAGGGCGCGCGCGCGCCGGCTGGCCGGGGACCTCTTGATAGAAGTGGTTGGCGAGGTACGGGTGCACCGCGAGCCACAGGCCGTTGGCGACCACGTAGCGGAAGCGGTCATGGTAGGCGCTCGCCAGGTACGCGATCATCGCCTCGGCCCAGCGCGTGGAGGCGTGGCGGTGATCCTGGCTCTCGGTGAGCGCGGGCAGGCCGGGGTAGCACCCCATCGAGACCACCCACTCCGCCCAGCGGAGCCAGCTATCCATGAGCGGGCCGATGACCTGCGCCGTGTTCGCGTAGCTGACCTCAAACGCCGGGCCTCTGCCGTCGGGCCAGGGCCACTCGCCGTCGAGGTTCGGCTCGTTGTACAGCTCGAACCACTTCACGCCCGCGCCCATGTACGCGCGCCACGAGTCGAACATGCCGGCGTCGGGGTAGGTCGCGCCGTAGTGGTCGCGCCAGATGCGCACAATCGGCGTGATGCCGGCGGCGACGAGCGCCTGCGCCTCGCGCACGAACTCCGCGCCGCCGCACACGATCTTGGCCCAGCCCAGGCGCATCTGCGTGTAGCGGCTCACGTCGAGCGGGGTGTAGGCGTTCTTGTTGTGCAGGCCGCGCGGGTTGCGCGACCACTGGTAGTCGGAGAGCTTCACGGGCGGACCTCGCTAGAATAGCCAACAGGGGCAAAGTATACCCGGTTTGGCCGGCAGCGGCACATCTGGTTGAAGAATAAAGGCTGCGATACGGTATAATTAACGCACACGCTCTTGAACGTGCCGAAAGGTCGCTGCAATGATCCTTGTCACCGGCGGGACCGGCTTCCTCGGTCACAACCTTATCCCCGCCCTCGTGCGCGAAGGTTATCGCGTGCGCGCGCTGGTCCGCCGCCCAGAGCGCGCCGAATGGATGCTCCCACTCGGCGTGGAGATCGCGCCCGGTGTCGTCGAAGACGAGGAGGCGGTATCACGGGCGATGGCCGGCTGCCGGTATGTGGTGCACGCGGCGGGGCGCTTCCGCTTCTGGGGCCGGTTCGACCAGTTCGAGCAGCCTAACGTGCTGGGCGCGTGCAACGTCATGGGCGCCGCCGCCCGCGAGGGGGTCGAGAAGTTCCTCCACATCTCGACCGTGGTTGTGGTCGGCAAGCCCCTGCCCGGTCGCCTCATCGACGAGACGCACCCGGTCAACCCGGTCGATCTGTACCAGCGGACGAAGGTGCTCGGCGAGGAGGCGGCGCGTGCCTTCTACGCGCGCGAGGGGCTGCCGGTGGTGATCCTGCGACCGGGCGCGTTCTACGGGCCATGGGGGCGCTACGCCTTCAACCGCCTGTTCTTCGAGGACCCGCTCAAGGGCAACCTGGTGCAGGTGAAGGGCGGGCGGCTGCACACCTTCCCTGCTTACATCGAGGACGTGGCGCAGGGCATCATCCTGGCGCTGACGCGCGCGCGCCCCGGCGAGATTTACAACCTCTGCGGCGACTGCCTGACGCACAGAGAGGCCAACGCCATCGTGAGCGAAGAGGCCGGCATCACCAGGTTGCGGGTCAATGCGCCGGAGTGGGCGCTGGTGGCGCTCGCTTCCGTCATGACGCGGCTCTCGTGGCTCACGGGCCGGGAGCCGTACTACCCGATCAACATGTATTCCTACGTGTTCTACGACTGGCGCGTCTCCAGCGAGAAGGCGCGGGGCGAGCTGGGGTTCACGCCCACGCCGTTCCGCGAGGGCGTGCGGCGCACCCTGGCGTGGTACCAGGAGATGGGCTTGCTGCGGCGGCGCTGGCGCGCGCTGTCGCTGATAGCGAGCCTGGCGGGCCGCCGGCCCACGCCGGTCAGTTGAGCGCGACTCCGCGCCGCGCTATAATCACTAGACGCAGTAAAGAATTAAACCGCGAATAACGCGAATGATGCTGATCTCAATCCTTTAGAGGCCATTTGAGAAGTCCGGCCATGGAAGTTTCTTCAGGTTCCGCCGACTAAAGTCGGCGGCTCATCGCCGGAAAGCCACGGCACGGTGGGGAATTCACCCCCGGCTTCAGCCAGGGGAACCCTTTTCAAACGGCCTCTTATTCGCGTTATTCGTGGTCTGTTTTCCGAGTCCGAGGGAGGAAAAACGGTGCCCAAGATCGTGACCGTAAAAGAGATGCGCGCTATCGAGGCGGCGACCGACGCCGCCGGCGTGAGCTACGCCGAGATGATGGACCGGGCCGGGCGCGCGGTGGCCGATTTGATTGTCGAGCGCGTGAAGGGCGTGGAGAACGCGAAGGTGGTGGCGCTGGTGGGACCCGGCAACAACGGCGGGGATGGCCTGGTAGCGGGGCGGCTGATCGCAGAAGAAACCGATGCGCAGGTTCACTTCTATCTCCTGAAGGCGCGCGAGGACGATGACGCGAACTTTGCCAAAGTCCAAAAGGCCAGGCTCCCGGTCACCGAGGCGACGCATGACAAGAACTGGTCCAACCTGCGCGAATTGATCGCCGATGCGGACGTGGTGGTCGATGCGCTGCTGGGCACGGGCGCGCAATTGCCGGTCAAGGGGAAGTTGGCTGAGTTATTGAACAAGGTCAAGGAAGTGATGGCGGCGCGGCGCACAGCCGAGAGCGATGCGCTCACCTATGGCACGCCGACCGAGCCGCGCGTCGCCTGGGACGGCCAGGCGCCCTGGGTGGTCGCCGTTGACTGCCCCAGCGGGCTGGACTGCGACACGGGCGAGATCGACCCGGCGGCGCTGAAGGCCGACGATACCGTGACGTTCGCGGCGGTCAAAGTGGGACAGGTGCGCTTCCCCGGCGCGGAGATGCTGGGCCGCCTGCACGTGGCCGACATCGGCACGCCCCCCAATTTGAAGGCGCTGCACAAGATCGACCTCGAGCTGGCCGACGGCCCGACCGTGCGGCGGCTCCTGCCGGCGCGCCCGCTCGACGGGCACAAAGGCACGTTCGGCAAGGCGCTGGTGGTGGCCGGTTCGGTCAACTACGTCGGCGCGGCGGCGCTGGCGGCGACCTCCGCATACCGCGTGGGCGTCGGTTGGGTGACGGTAGCTGCGCCGCAGCCGGTAGTTCCCATGCTCGCGTCGCGCGTCACCGAGGCGACGTGGCTCTACCTGCCGCACGACATGGGCGTGCTGGCGCCAGAGGCCGTCGAGGTGCTGCGCAAGGAGCTTGAACCGTACTCGGCGATGCTGCTGGGGCCGGGCTGGGGGCAGGAGAAATCGACGGAGGAGTTCCTGCGCGAACTGCTCCAACCGGAGGGGCCGAAGGGCAAGCGCGCGATTGGCTTCATCCATGACAAGACCGCCGAAGAGGCCAAAGAGAAACCCTCGCTGCCGCCGCTGGTGATCGACGCCGACGGGCTGAACCTGCTGGCGAAGCTGGAGGACTGGCCGTCGCTGTTGCCGGCGGGCGCGATCCTGACGCCGCACCCCGGCGAGATGGCGCGCCTGTGCGGCCTGGACAGCGAAAGGGTGCAGGCCGACCGCGTGGGCCTGGCGCAGAAACAGGCCGCGAAGTGGAAGTGCGTGGTCGTGCTCAAAGGCGCACACACGGTGATCGCCGCGCCGAATGGCCGCGTCAGCGTGATGCCGTTCGCCACCTCTGCGCTGGCGAAGGCCGGCACCGGCGACGTGCTGGCCGGCGCAATCGTGGGCTTCCGTGCGCAAGGGCTGGAGTCGTTCGAGGCGGCGGTAGCCGGCGCGTATGTGCACGGGCTGGCCGGCGTCGAAGCGGCGGAAGAGATGCTGACGCCCGCGAGTGTCACGGCGGGCGATGTGCGCGATCGGCTGCCGCTTGCGCTGGCGATGGTGGCGGGGGCGATTCGGTGATGGGGTGATGCTGGATCAGGGACAACGCAAGCGTGTAACCGGCGTGGTCAAAACCCAGGGGCCAGATGAAACCCTATACTATGAAGTGATTCAAGCTTTTGAGCCAACGACCGCGGTGCGTGTGGTGCTTGTCGTGTTGGCGGACACCTCACCCCCCGTCCCCTTCTCCCGGCTACGCCGGACTATATCCGCAAGCGGAGAGGGGGTGTCGAGCCGCAGGCGAGACGGGGGTGAGGTAGAGAAAGGCCTTAGCACGGCCAGCTGTTGGCGTAAGTTTGAATCAGTTCTATTATAAAGCGCCGCCAGACCTGGCAGTTGAGATCGTCTCCCCCTTCGATTCACCCCGCCAGATTCGCCGGAAGGCGGCGCTGTACCTGCGCGCGGGGACTCGACTGGTATGGGTCGTCTACCCAGACGAACGCTTTGTGGACGTGTATCGCCCTGACGGAACAGTCGCCACGCTGGAAGGCGAGGACACACTCGACGGCGGCGAGGCGCTGCCCGGCTTCCGGGTGACGGTAGGCGAGGTGTTCGCGCGCCTGCGCGATTAGGCGGCTGCTCCCCACGAGCTTAAGGCTCGCGGGGAGCTTTGTTTCACCCGGCCTTACGCCTGATCCACCAACACCGCCACGCCATACGGCGACAGGCGCACCGACGAGCGGTAGGCCTGGCCGCTCAGGACCTCCCGCATCGGGCGCGGCAAGGGCACCGCGCAGGTCGCTTGCGCGTGATTGATGACGATGAACACCTCGCGCCCGCCGCCGGCGCGCCGGCAAATCTCCACGCCCGCCGGCGCGGCGGCTAACGGCGGCTCCACGCCGCTCTCGCGGGCCATCCACGCCGCCGCCGGGCGCATCGTGTCCGCGTCGAGCCACGCGCCGACGTAAGTCATGCGCCCGTTGCCCACCGCGCGCGTGACCATCGCGGCCTGCCCGTCGAGCCAGCCGTTGGCCGGGCCGTAGCGCAACAGCACTTCCACATCGGGCGCGTCGGGGTGCAGCCACTCCGCCCAGATGTGCGCCTGCCCCTCGCCCCACGCCCCGGCGACCGGGATCGGCCCCTCCAGCGCGTAGTACTCCTCCACATGCGCGCCGAGCGATTCGGCGAGCAGCCCCGGCTGGCGCAGGGGCAGCAGCGCGTTGTGCGCGTCCTTCATCCCAGAGCGCACGCCCAACACCAGATGGCCGCCCGCCCGCACATAGTCGATGAGATGCTGCGCCAGCGCCTCGTCCATCATGTGCAGACCGGGGGCGACCACCAGCCGGTAGCCGTCGAGCGGCGCGCGCGGATGCACAATGTCGATGTCGTTGCCGGGCGCGCGCAGCGGGCGGTAATAGTCCACCAGGTGTCGCACGGGGTCGAAGTCGCGGTGGTGGCGCTGGAAGTGGATCGCCCAGCGGTCGTCATACGAGTGCAGGACCGCGACCTGCGCGACCGGGGTGGTGCCCTTCAGCGCGTCGGCGGCCTGGGCCAGCTCGCGGCCAAGCCGGGCCACTTCTTGGTAGAGCGGGCGCGGCCTGCCGTCGGGGGCGACCAGCGTGCCGTGATACTGCTCCTGCCCGCCCAGCGCGCTGCGCCACTGCCAGTAGAGCACCGCGTCCGCGCCGTGCCCGACCGCGTGCCACGCCATCGCGCGCACCTCGCCGCGATTGAGCGCGTTGTTGAGCGGACTCCAGTTCACCGACCCCGGCTGCGTCTCCATCAGCCAGAAGTTCCGGCGCTTGAAGCCGCGCGTCAGGTCGTGGCGCGCGCCGTTGTTCAGGTAATCCAGGTGCCCCGTGCCGACGTAGTTGTCCCACGACGCCAGGTCGAGGTCGGCGGTCAGCTCGTAGTGGTCGTAGAGATCGTACCAGCCCATGAAGTTGTGGGTGATCCACTGGCGCGGCGCGGCGTGGCGGCGGATGGCGTCGATCTGCTCGCGCTGGAACGCGCGGTACACGTGGGTGATAAAGCGCCGGAACTCCAACATCAGGCTGGGGTTGTGCCCGCCGATGGGCAGCGGGATTTGCGCCCAGTCGGTGTATTCCTGGCTCCAGTAGGCGGTGGTCCAGCGGCGGTTGAGGGTATCCAGGTCGGCGTAGCGCCCTTTCAGCCACGCGTGAAACTGCCGGCGCGTGTCGTCGTCATACGAGACGCTGTTGTACTCGTTGTCGATCTGCCAGCCGATCACGTGCGGGTTCTTGCCGAAGCGCTCGGCCATCTTCTCGGCGATGCGGCGGCAGAACTCCCGATAGCGCGCGTTGGCGGGGGAATAGTGGCAGCGGTTGCCGTGCTGGGCGAGCCGCCCATCCTCGCGCAGCGCGAGCGTGTCGGGGTAGGCCTGCGTCAGCCACGCTGGCGGCGCGGCGGTCGGCGTGCCCACCACGCTCACAAGGCCGTGCGCCGCCGCGAGCGCAATCGCCCGCTCCAGCCAGTCGAAGTCGAACCGGCCCTCCGCCGGCTCCATGCGGCTCCACGCGAATTCGGCGATGCGCACGACGTTCATGCCGGCTTCCTGCATGAGGCGCAGGTCTTCGGCCCAGCGGGCTTCTTCCCAGTGTTCAGGGTACCAGGCGCAACCCAGGTTCATAAAACGCTCCTTCCGTGAAGTTAAAAAGCCAAACACCAGCGCTCACGCGCTGGCTCGGTGCTGAGGTCGGTCACGGGCGGCGGCTCCTTTCGTGTCGGCAGGGTTCGTTATAAAATGCAGACAAAATGCAGTAAGATGAAGCGGGGCGCTTGTCCCCAGAACAGGCCGATTGCCTCCTGAGCGCGGCGATCGATCTGACCCATTGATTGTAAGAGGAGAGGCGCAAATGCTCAAGCGAACGCTCGCGGTGTTGTTGCTGCTCGTGCTCATGGTCCCGGCGGCGCTGGCGCAGGAGCCGACCGACCTCATCAACACGGCGCTGGCGGACCTGAGCGCCCGGTTAGGGACCACCGTCACGCGGTCGAACCTCCTGGAATGGCGCTGGAGCGCGCAGTTTTACCCGGATACGAGCCTGGGTTGCCCGGCGGCAGGCCAGACCTACCCGCAAGAGCGCACGCTCGCTTACCAGTTCTTGTTCACCGTGCGCAGCGGCGCGACTTACGACTATCGCGCCAACACCGATGGGTCTATTCTCTTCCTGTGCGTGGATGGCCGGCCTGCCGAAGGCGCCCCCGGCGCAGCGCCCACCTCAACGCCGGCCCCGCCGCAGCCCCCCACCCCTGCGCTGACGCCAACGCTAGGGACGCCAGCGGCGTGCGACCCAGTCGCGGGGTCGGGCTACCTGCCGACGCGGTTCGCGGCCGGCATGGAGGGCCGCACCGCCGACCCGACCGTTCCCAGCAACGTGCGCGCCCAGCCGTCGCGGGGGAGCAATGTCCTCTTCCAGATTCCGGGCGGTGAGCGCTTCAGCGTGCTGGCTGGGCCGTTCTGCGCCGAGAACCTGGTGTGGTGGCAGGTGGAATACACGAACCGCGTCGGCTACGCCGCCGAGGGCGAAGGCGAAATGTATTGGCTCGAACCCCTGCCGGGAGGCCGCGAGGCGGTCGCGGCGGCGAACGCGGGCGCGCTGAATCAACTGGCCGTGCTGCAACACGCCGCCTCCCTGTCGGGGAACGTCGTTTTCAGCCCCGATGGGAGCCGGCTCGCGTCAGGGACCGAGGACGGCGCGGTATATTTGTGGGAGACGGCGACCGGCCTGCAAAAGTTTGCGCTGACCGGCCACGCCGGGGCGATCACGGCGCTGGCGTTCAGCGCCGACGGGGCTGTGCTCGCCTCCGGGGACGCGGAGGGCGTCGTGCGCCTGTGGAACGCGGCGCTGGGCCAGGAGCAGTTCGCGTTGACCGGCCACGAGAGCGCGGTGAGCCGCCTGGCGTTCAGCAAGGACGGGAGCCTGCTCGCCTCCGGCAGCACGGACGGCATCGTGCGCCTGTGGGATGTCACGACCGGGCTAGGGCTGTCGCTTATCACGGCGCACACCGGCGCAGTGATCGATGTGACTTTCACCGCCGACGGGACGCTGCTGGCGACATCCAGCGCCGACGGCAGCGTGCGGTTGTGGGGTCTGCCGTCGCGGTAGCCTGGGCGAACCGGTGGTTCGCCCAGGCGCGGCACGCCGCGGCCCTGCGAACATTGGTTTGAAAAGGGGGCGCAATATCAGATATATTATCGCTATCGGACGTTGAACTGATTCAAACTTACGCCAACAGCTGGCTGTGCTAAGGCCTTTCTCTACCTCACCCCCGTCTCGCCTGCGGCTCGACACCCCCTCTCCGCTTGCGGCTATAGTCCGGCGTAGCGGGGAGAGGGGGACGGGGGGTGAGGTGTCCGCAAACACGACAAACACCACACGCACCGCGGTCGTTGGCTCAAAAGCTTGAATCACTTCGTTATGAGAAATCTGCATGAAACCTGAAGCGACCCGGCGCGAGCCGGTGCCTTCGGAGCGGTACGACGAGCGCTAC
>DAOTXU010000279.1:0-1865 GCA_034435135.1 Anaerolineae bacterium
CCGACTGTCCAAACTACTTATTTATACCCTCTCATCGGCGGTATTACGCAGGTAAAACAAAAAGGCGGGGGCTGTCGCCCCCGCCCGGTGATGTGGCGTCTAGGCTATTCGGTCTCCCCAGGGCCGGGGATCATCCCTTGCAAGATGCGTTCGAGGGCCATGGTGTGGCTGCATACGCCGCGCGACTTAAAGAAGTCACAGTCGCAATGCCACCGGTTGTTGTTAAACGCTACGACATGTGTGCTGTTTTCACCCTTAAGGATCACAGAGAAGTTCCGGAACTGAATGCGTTCCTCGCGCTCATCCACATACCGCCTGGCCTTTTCGATCTTGCTGACCATGCCGTAGTCCACCGTTTAGCTCCTTTCATACTTGGGCTATTAAATAGCAAAGAGCACGATGGGACCGTCCCTTCGTGCTCTAGCGCGGCCTATTCGGTTGACAGCGGGACCTGCGCATAGCGGGTCAATCTCCCGTTTGTCCTTTGGACGAAGTATAAAGGATGTCGAAGCCGATGTCAACCCCTCTTGGTTGGGAGTGCGTTCGGAAATGGGTACGAGTTTTATCTTTCCGGTCCCCCGACTGAAGCCAGGGGGTGAATTTCAGGCTGCAATCGATGGATTCCCGGTTAACCGCTGACTCTAGCCGGCGGGTTAGTCATGCAAAACTCCAGTAGCCAACTGCCATTCCCCGAATCCCGAATGCACCCTTTGTTGGGGCGACTCGATCACGACGCCTTCAGTTCCGCGAGCGTGATCTCTGGCCGACACATGAAACGCACGGCGGGGCGGACCATCCCCACGCCGACATTGGTATACAGGTGCATCGCGCCTACGCGGTAGTACCCGTGCGGGTATTTCTTTCCCCAGGGAGGCAAGATGAACCCACCCCTGAACGGCAGGCGCACCTGCCCGCCGTGGCTGTGCCCCGAAAGTTGCAGGCTCACGCGACCGCCGGCGGCGACTTCGTCAGCGTAGTCTGGCTCGTGCGCCAGGAGCACCACCGGGGCGCCTGCTGGTGCCCGGTCGAGCGCGGCGTCCAGGTCGTGATGCTGCTCCCACACGTCGTCCACCCCGGCGACGGCCAGCGCCGCGCCGCTGCGCCGGATCACGTGGTGCGCGTTGCGCAGCAGCGTCAGCCCCGACGCGATCACCGCCGCGCTGACAGTCGGCGCGTGCGTCCAGTGGTCGTGGTTGCCGAGAATGGCGAGGCCTCCGTCCCGGCCCCGCAGGCGCGCGAACTCTTCGGCGATGATTACCGGGACCGCCTCGGTGATGGCGGTGACGAAATCACCCGTGACGACCGCCAGGTCCGGCTCCAGGCTCAGGACGGCATCGATCACACGACGCAGGCGGTCGCGCGTCATCCAGTCGCCGAGGTGGATGTCGCTGATCTGCGCGATGGTGTAGCCGTCGAAAGCAGGGGGAAGATCGGGGATGGGGAATGACACCCGCGTCACGTTGAGCCACTCCGGCTCGACTCGCGCGGAGTAGAACGCGCCGCCCAGCCCTGCGCCGCTAAAACCCAGCAGGCTGATCCCTGAAGCGCGCAAAAACGCCCGGCGCGACATCCGGCGCGGCTTTCGTCCGGTCGCTTCGATCATTGGCTGTTCACCACCCTCGCCGTCGCTTCGCAAACGGCTCCCTGGGGATCGGCATGGTCGGAGGGCGCGGCCCTCCGTGCTCCACCTGGAGGGCTTGCTTTCCGGTTTGCCCCTCTTCACAATGAAGTGATTCAAGCTTTTGAGCCAACGACCGCGGTGCGTGTGGTGCTTGTCGTGTTGGCGGGCACCTCACCCCCCGTCCCCCTCTCCCGGCTACGCCGGACTATAGCCGCAAGCGGAGAGGGGGTGTCGAGCCGCAGGC
>DAOTXU010000280.1:0-5527 GCA_034435135.1 Anaerolineae bacterium
TCGCAATTCTGAAGGCGCTATTTTGCGATTAGCCGCCGACTTTAGTCGGCGAGTTGCGAAAAACACAGTGCAGCGCCGCACAGGGCAGACAAGGTGAACAGATACCCGCAAAGTGTTTCGCAGACAACTTCAGATGGTCGTTACTGGGGCATGGCCTGCTACGCCCATTGAGACTATAATTAAGATAATACGAGTCGTCTTTGGGTCAAAATGCGAGTCTACCTGGACACATTGGGTTGCCGGCTCAACCAAGCCGAAATAGAGAGTATGGCGCGGCGCTACGCCGCCGCCGGCCACGAAGTCGTTGTCGATCCGGCCCTGGCCGACGCCTGCGTGGTCAACACGTGCGCGGTCACCCTTGAGGCCGCGCGCAAGAGCCGCCAGTTGATCCGCCATTTGCACCGTATCAACCCGGCGCTGTCCATTACCGTGACGGGGTGCTACGCGCAACTGGAACCGCACGCCGCCGCGCGCCTGCCCGGCGTGGCCCGCGTGGTCCCTAATGACCAAAAAGAAGCCATTGCGCCGCAGCCCGACAACGGCGATGCGTTGCTCATGCCCGGTGCGCTGGGCCGGACGCGCGCCTTTATCAAAGTGCAGGACGGCTGCGAAAACCGCTGCACGTTCTGCGTGACCACCCTCGCGCGCGGAGAGAGCCGCAGCCGCCCGTCGAACGCGATCATCGGTGAGATCAGCGCGCTCGCCCGCGGCGGCTTCAAAGAAGCCGTGCTGACCGGCGTGCACCTGGGTGCGTATGGCCGCGACCTGGGGACCGACCTGCGCGCGCTGGTGCGCGCCGTGCTCGACCAGACGGACATCCCGCGCGTGCGCCTGTCGTCGCTGGAGCCGTGGGACCTCGCGCCCGACTTCTTTGCGCTGTGGGAGGACCCGCGCCTGTGCCGCCAACTGCACCTGCCGCTGCAAAGCGGCGCGGCGCGGACGCTCCGCCGCATGGCGCGGCGCACCACGCCGGCTTCATACGCGGCCCTCATCGAGGCCGCGCGCGCCCATATCCCCGACCTGGCGCTGACCACCGATATCATCGTCGGCTTCCCCGGCGAGACCGAGGCCGAATTTCAGGAAAGCATGGCTTTCGTCCGCGCGATGGACTTCGCCAGGTTGCACGTGTTCCGCTACTCGCCCCGCGCGGGCACCGCTGCCGCCGCCATGCCCGGCCATGTGGACGAGGCGACCAAGCGCGCGCGCAGCCTCCAGATGCAGGCGCTCTCGGACGCGGGTGGGGCGCGTTTTCGGTCGCGGTTTATTGGGCGGGTGATGCCGGTGCTCTGGGAGTCGGTGGAGGGCGCTAACGGGCGCACATGGCGCAACACCGGCCTGACCGACAACTACCTCCGCGTGTGGCTCGACGCGCCGCGCGTGCTCACCAACACCATCACGCCCGTCCGCCTCGTTGACCTGGATGACGGCGGATTGCGCGGCGAACCGGTCCGCGACTTTCAGACCATGCCCACGCATGGTGAAACCTGGCCTTAATTGACAAGGGGTAGAGCGTCGTTATAATCCCTCTCTGTTGATTGGCGTTGACCTTTAGCATTGTGCCGAATTGTGCGGAGAGTGTCATGCATCCGAAGGCGCAACTTCAAGAAGACTTAAAAGCGGCCATGAAGACCGGCGACAGCGACCGCCGGAGCGTCATCCGCATGGCGATGGCGGCGCTCAGGAACGCCGAGGTCGAGAAGAACCGCGCGCTCTCCGAAGACGAGGCGATGGCAGTCTTGAGCGGGGAAGCGAAGAAGCGGCGCGAGAGCATCGCCGAGATGGAAAGCGCCGGTCGCGCTGAACTGGCCGAGCAGGAACGCCGCGAGCTGGCGATCCTGGAGACTTACCTCCCCCAGCCGCTCAGCCGGGAGGAGATCGTCGCCGAGGCGAAGGCGGCGATCAACGAGGTGGGCGCCGCCAGCCTGAAGGATTTGGGCAACGTCATGCGCGTGTTGATGCCGCGCGTCAAAGGACGGGCCGATGGTCGTCTGGTTAACGAAGTGGTGAAGGAGTTGCTGGCCTGAAGCGCGTTTGGGACGGTATGGGGCAGACGACCGGAGACGGGGCAGACAGCGAGAGCCATCAGACGCTGTGCGCTCCAGGGAGTGGTTAATGGAGATAGCAAACAGCCGGGACCGGCGGGGAGTCCCGACACCGGCTCATATTGTTGCTGTAGTCCTGGCGCTATCCATCTTTCTTGGGCTTGCGACGATCATCGTCGGTTCCCGTGACCTTACCCTCAATGGCAATCTCAACCTCGACGATCTCTCGGTGGGGGATGTCGCTCCCTTTGACATCGTTGCGCCCCGCGACAGCAGCTTCGAAAGCGTCGTGCTCACCGAACAACAACGCCAGGAAAACGCCAACGTCGTGCGCAACGTCTACGGGACAGACAACGATGTCGCCCGCCGCCAGGTGAATCGTTCCCGGCTGGTGATCGATTACATTGGGCATGTGCGTTATGATCCTTTTGCGAGCCTCGCCCAGAAAGAGGCTGATCTTACTGCCATCGATGGCCTGACCCTGGAAAACGTGGCCATTGCCCGGCTGCTCTCCTTCAGCGACACCGAGTGGAAACAGGTGGGCGATCAGGTCGTTGCTGTGCTCAGCAACGTCATGAGCGGCGAAGTACGCGAGGACAATATCGAGGCGATTCGTCAGACCGTGCCGCGCCGCAGCATCTTCTTGCCGGAGGAGCAAGAAGCAGTGGTGACCAGCCTGGTCACCCAACTCATGCGCGCCAACACGTTCATCGATCCCGAAGCGACACAGTTAGCGCGGGATGCCGCCAGAACGAGCGTTCCGCCCGTAGTGCGCTCGTTCCGGCAGGGTCAGGTGGTTGTGGGCGGCGGCCAGGTCATCACGGAGGCGGACATGGAGGCGCTGGTTCAGCTTGGTCTGCTCCATGCTGGGCAGAACAACACGCCTCAGTTAGCCGCCGCGTTCATGGCCGTGCTGTTGGGCGTGGTGGTGATCGGGCTGTACCTTAATCGCTTCCACCTGCGCAACGCCGAGGAACTCCGCGTGGTCGCGTTGACCGGCCTGTTCTTCCTCGCCTTTCTTGCGCTGGCGCGCCTGATGATTGTGCCGCCCGCGCAAGGGGTCATCGCTTACTTTTACCCGGCAGTCGCGTTGTCGCTCGTGGTCACGGCAGTGATGGGGCCGCAACTGGCGATTTTGATCTCGACTGTACTGGCGCTGCTGACCGGGGTTATCGCCGGCAGCGTCGAGATGGTCGCGCTGGTGGCGGTTGGGAGCGTCGTCGGAGCGTTGAGCCTGCGGTGCAGCGCGCGCATGAACACCTTTTTCGTTGCAGGGGTCAAGGCCGGCGTCGCCAACGCGGGTGTGATCCTGGCGTTTGGCGTGACCGGCTTCAGCGTGGACGGGTACTTGCTGATCCGGACCGGCGTGGGCTTGATGAACGGCGTCCTGTCGGCGGCGCTGGCGTTGGCAGGGCTTTTCCTGTTGGGCAGCGTGTTTAACGTCGCTACCGGGCTGCTGCTGACCGAACTGGCCCGTGCAGATCACCCTTTGCAACAAAGCCTGATGCGCAAGGTTCCGGGCACTTACCAACACAGCCTCTTGATCGCCAACCTGGCCGAGAACGCCGCCGAGGCCATTGGCGCGGACGAGCTTCTGGTGCGCGTTGGTTCCATGTACCACGACGTGGGCAAGATGTACAACCCGGCCATCTTCGTGGAGAATCAGCCCTACGGCGGCGATAACATCCACGAGCGGCTTGACCCCGCCTTGAGCGCGCAGTACATCATCCGGCACGTGCCCGAAGGCGACAGACTGGCGCGCAAGCATCGCCTACCGGCGTCAGTGCGCAACTTTATCTGGCAGCATCACGGCACGACGACGGTATGGTTCTTTCTCCACAAAGCCATCGAGCAGGCCGGCGGCGACGAGGGCGCAGTCAACCTGGCGGATTTCACTTATCCCGGCCCCAAGCCACAATCGCGCGAGACGGCCATCCTGATGCTGGCGGACAGTTGCGAGAGCGCGCTGCGCGCCGACCGGCCCACCGACGAGGAGTCGCTTCGAGACCTGGTGAACCGGATTGTTCAAGAGAAGGTCAACGCCGGCCAGCTTGACGAGTGCGGCCTGACCCTCAACGACCTGAATCGGATCCGCGAGGCGGTCGTCACGGCGCTGAAGGGTGTTTTTCATCCCCGCGTCGTGTACCCTCAGAAGGAATTAGCGCCGGAGAGCAACCCAGCGGCCATCGACGCTGCCTCGACCAGGCCGATGTTGCCGGGCAGCTCCAGGCCATCCGCCAGTTTCCACCAGGCGTTCATGGGCAACGGCCCGCGCGTGCCTGCCGACGGCGGCGCTCAGAGCAGCGCCGCCTCCATGCCGCCCTTATCCGAGTCGGCCTCGTCTGAAGCGAAGTCGTGAGCGAAGCCCCTATCGTCTACCACGTTGAGGTGCAGCCCGACCCGGTTTATCCCGTGCCTGCGGCAGCGCTCCGCGCGGCGGCGGAGGCGGCGCTGCGCGCGCAAGGCGCGCCTGAGGGCAGCGGCCTGACGGTGGTCGTGACCAGCGACGAAGCCGTGCGCGACCTCAACCGGCGCTTTCGCGGCGAGGACGCGCCCACCGATGTGCTCTCTTTCCCCAGCGACCCGCCTCTCGTACCCGAAGCCGAGCCTTATCCCTACTTGGGCGACATTGTTATCGCCTATCCGCGCGCCAGCGCCCAGGCGGGCGAGGCCGGTCACTCCACCGAGGCGGAATTGCTGCTGCTGGTGGTGCACGGGACCCTTCACCTCTTGGGCTTCGACCACGACACCGACGCGGCGCGCGCCGCGATGTGGGTGGCGCAGGCCGCCGCGCTCAAAGCGGTCGGCGCGCCGATTACCGGCCCGGCAGAAGAGCCATGAACGCGCAGAAAGACTCTCCCCGTCTGAGCGACCTGGTTGAAGAAACGCAGCGCATCAACCCGGAAGACTACAGCCCTGTCGTCAGCCGCAGCCGGCGGGACAGTTTTCTGTACGCGGTGGCCGGCTGCGTCTATATGTTCCGCCACCAGAAGAACATCCGCATCCAACTGGCGGCGACGGCGGCGGTGGCGGCGCTGGGCCTGTGGCTGAGCCTCGGTGCGCTCGAATGGGCGCTGCTGGTGACGGTCATCGGCGTGAACTTCCTCATCGAGTTTATCAACGCAGCGCTGGAGGCGGCGGTCAACCTGGCAAGCCCGACGCTTCACCCGATGGCGCGCATCAGCAAGGACGTGGCCGCCGGGGCGTCGCTGGTGGCGGCGGTGGTCGCGGCGCTGGTGGGGCTGCTGGTGATGGGGCCGCCGCTGCTGGCGCGGCTGGGCTGGATATAGGGGTTAGCGCCGCCCGGAGGCCCCCACACTCACCTGCAATTCATCTACTTTCCGCTTAACCTAGCACCTCATCAAATAAGTTTTGTTAGGCAGCACGCTTTGAGCCAGATTCGGCGCAGCTTGACAAAGTCTATCCAAGAATAAAAAATGAAGTGATTCAAGCTTTTGAGCCAACGACCGCGGTGCGTGTGGTGC
>DAOTXU010000281.1:0-7690 GCA_034435135.1 Anaerolineae bacterium
GACGCGCGCAGCGCGCCGCAAGCGCGCCGCCTCCGCGCCGAGGCGGACGCCGCCGCCCTGTACCGGCGCACGGGCTGCCCCGTCCAGCCCCTATACCCGCTCTCCAAGCTGGTCTGGTTTCGTGAGGAGCAGCCGGTGGTCTTCAACCAGGCGCGGACCTTCCTCGGTATCAAGGACTATATCCTTTACAAGCTGACCGGGCGCTTCCTTACCGAGTACTCCACTGCCTCTGCCACCGGCTGTATGGACATCGCCAGGCTGCGTTGGGACGCTGGCGCGCTCGCGTTGGCGGGGATCACCGATGCACAACTGCCCGAACTGCTCCCGCCGGAGACACGCGTCGAAGGGTTGCGCCCCGAAGCCGCCGAAAGCCTCGGCGTCCCCGCCGATGTGGCGCTTGTGCTCGGCGGCAGCGACGGCGCGCTGGCGAACCTGGGCGCGGGCGCAGTGGCGCCAGGGTGTGCGGCGCTGACCATCGGCAGCAGCGGCGCGATCCGCCTGGTCGGCCCAGAGCCGCTGGCGCACCCGAAGGAGCACACGTGGTGCTATCTGGTCACGCGCGGGGCGTACCTGGTCGGCGGGGCGATCAACAACGGCGGCATCGTCTTCAACTGGTTTCACGACACGTTCTCACACGTCGCGGACGAGCAGGCGCAGGCCGCCGCGCTGCCGCCGGGCGCGGAGGGGCTGCTCTTCCTGCCCTACCTGAGCGGCGAGCGCTGCCCCAACTGGAACGCCGACGCGCGCGGGGTGATCTTCGGCCTGTCGCTGCGGCACGGGCGCGCGCACCTGGTACGCGCCATCATGGAGGGTGTGGCGTTTCGCATCTACAGCGTCTTCAACGCGCTGACCGAACTCGCTCACGTTACAGAGATTCGCGCCTCCGGCGGGTTTATCCGCTCGCCGCTGTGGTTGCAGGTCGTGGCCGACGTGTTTGGCCGGGAGATCGTGCTGCCCGACACACAGGAGATGTCGAGCGTTGGCGCAGCCTTCATGGCGATGGCGGCGTTGGGCATGGTTGAGACGCTTGCTGAGACTGCGCGTCTGGTCCGGGTGGGGGAGGGCGCGCGGCCCAACATGGAACGCCACGCCGTCTATCGCGCGCTGTTCGCGCAGTTCCAATCGGTGTACGACCACCTGCGCGAAGACTTCGCTGCGCTGGCGGCTTTCCAGGGCAGCCAGTAGCGTCTTCCATTTCGATTAGCGCTTTCTCACCTTACTCTTACTTGACAGCGCGCCCGCTTCGGTTGATAATCAATCTGTCAACTCAAAAACTACTCTTCGTCAACGAAAGAGGTGGGGGACAGCGTTGCGCGAAAACACGCAGGGCGGCTCTACCGATCCGCGAATCCGCCACTATATACAGGTGGTCGAGCGCATGGCGCGTGGGGAATACGACCTGAACCTGGACGCCTCCGCCGACGACCCTTTGGGCGCGTTAGGACGAGGCCTGCAAGCCCTGGCGCGCGGCCTGGCCCGGCAGCGACGCGAACTCGAAAACCTGGGGAGAATCACCGAGCAGCTTAACGCCGGCATCGTGCTGGAGGACATCCTGGAACAGGTATATTTCACCTTCCGCGAGGTAATCCCCTACAACCGGATCGGATTTTCGTTGTTGGTTGAGGAGGACGGGCAGACCCTCGTGCGCGCGCGTTGGGCCAAGACCGACCAGCCTGAGATCATGCTGGGTGTCGGCTATGAGGCCCCGCTGGAGGGCAGCAGCCTGCATCACATCGCCGTCACCGGCGAGCCGCGAATCCTCAACGACCTGGAGGCCTACTACCGGGAGCACCCGACCTCCGAAGCAACGCGCTTGATCTTGCAGGAGGGTGTCCGCTCCAGTCTGACCTGCCCGCTGATCGCCAACGGCGTGTGCATCGGCTTCATGTTCTTCTCCAGCGTGCACCCGAACACCTATCAACAGGGCCATGTCCACATCTTCCGGCAAATCGCCGGCGAGCTTGCGCTCATCGTCGAGAAGGGCCATCTGGTCAACCGGTTGTTGCAGGAACACGCCGCCGTCGAAGAGCAGAACCAGCAGCTTCAAGAACTCAACGAGATGAAAAACCGGTTCCTGGGCATGGCCGCACATGACATGCGCAATCCGCTCTCGGTCGTGTTGAGCGCCAGCGAGTATTTGTTGGACGAGTCCAGCGGCCCGCTCAACGAGGACCAACACCACCTGGCTTCGATTATCAACCTTTGCAGCAAGCGGATGATCACGCTGCTCAACGACTTGCTGGACGTGCATAAGATTGAAACCGGGCGTCTGGAGTTGACCCTGGACGACGTGGCGCTGGAGCCGCTTCTGCACGACGCAATTTCGATGCACACCGCGTTGGCCGCGCGCAAAGCGATCACGGTGGTCAGCGGCAAGACCGAACCGCTGGTCGTGCACGCCGACGCCAACCGCATCGGCCAGGTGATCGACAACCTGATCGACAACGCCGTCAAATACTCGCCGCCCGGCAGCACGGTCACGGTCAGCGCCGACCATCACGACGGTCACGCGCGCGTCGCGGTCAGAGACCAGGGGCCGGGCATCCCGCCAGAGGAGCACCCCCGCCTGTTCCAGGACTTCAGCCGGCTCTCGACGCGACCGACCGGCGGCGAGGCCAGCACGGGCCTGGGGTTGGCAATCTGCCGACGGATCGTTGAAGCGCACAAGGGCGAAATCGGCGTGATTAGCACGCCCGGCCAGGGGTCGATATTCTGGTTTACTCTGCCCCTCGCCAAGACCGGCAATAACGCTGCATGACGCGAGGAGGGCGGATGGCTCTCAGAGTGACGGCGGCGGCGCATCCCAACCTGGCCCTGGTCAAGTACTGGGGCAACGCTGATCATGCGCTCAACATCCCTATGAACAACTCGATCTCGGTCAACCTGGGCGGCGCGACGACCACCACAACCGTGGCTTTCGACGCGGCTCTGGGCGCGGACGTGGTGCGCATCGACGGGCGCGAGGCCGGCGGCAAAGCTTACCACCGCGTGGTGCGCCACCTGGACCGCGTGCGCCACCTGGCCGGGGTTGACACGCGCGCGCGCGTCGACTCGCGCAACGACTTCCCCGCCTCGGCAGGGATCGCGTCGTCGGCGTCGGCGTTTGCGGCGCTCTCGCTGGCGGCGAGCCAGGCCGCCGGCCTGGACCTGGACGCGGCGGCGCTCTCGCGGCTGGCGCGGCGCGGCTCTGGCTCCGCGAGCCGGTCGATCCCCGACGGTTGGGCGGAGTGGCTGGCCGGCGGCAGCGATGAGACTTCGTATGCTGTCCAGATTGCGCCGCCGGAGCATTGGGACCTGAAGATCACCACCGTCATCCTCGACGTGGAGCCGAAGGAAATCGGCTCGGCGGAGGGGCACCGCCTGGCGCACACGAGTCCTTTTTACCGCGCGCGGCAGGATGAACTGCCGCGCACGCTGGAGACGGTGCGCCGGAGCCTGCTAGAGCGCGATTTCCGCGCGATGGGCATGGCCGCCGAGCGCGAGGCAATCTCGCTGCACGTGATCGGGATGACCTCGGTGGTGCCGGACCGCCCCTGGTTGAGCGGCATTTATTACTGGGGGCCGGGCACGGTGCGCGCCATCCAGGCGTGCCAGGCGTGGCGGCGCGACGGGCTGGAGGTGTACTTCACCATTGACGCCGGCGCGAACGTGCACCTGCTCTGCGAGGGCGCGAACCAGCCCCAGCTTGAGGGCGAGTTGGATCGGCTGTTAGGTGAGATTGGGGGGAGCTATATCGTCAGCGCGCCGGCGCGGGGGGCGTGGGTGGTGGTAGACGCGGGCGACTAGTCTGAGCTGTGCAGCGACTATCCGGCAAGCGTCCGCATGGGCAGGTTCGTTGGCAACGCTACACGAATCCTCAACCCTCATCTCATAGTTTTGTGATATAATACGTAGCAAAATGATTGTTGAAGCAGTCGAAACGGCGGAAGCCAAACAAGCCTGTTCGTAGCTGCCGGGAGTGTCTGTGCGCAGGCGCGGGTATGCTTTCGGCGTTTATTTTTCTGCAAACACGCTCAGCCCATCAGCGCAAGTTTATTCAGTACCAAATGGCTATAATACAAGTAGCTAGTTCCCGCTATACTGACTAAGCGGGTCCAAAAAGGAGACAATCATGGACATCGAGGTCGTGCGGCAGAAATATGAGGATCAACTCATGAACCTGCCCAATGTCGTCGGGGTAGGCATCGGGGAGAAAGACGGAAAGGAGGTGATTATGGTATTCGTGACTCACAAAGTGCCGGCTTCTGCGTTGCAGGCTCACCAAATCGTACCAAAGACCCTAGAGGGGTTTGAGACTGATGTGGAAGAAACCGGCTTCGTCTCGGCGCAAGCCGAATAACCCAAAGGAGATGTGTGATGGCTCTCGACCAGAACAAGATGATGCTAGCGGAAGCTGCTGTAGCCGAGGCGCAGACAGCGCACGCCGCCGCCGTTGATGACTTCCTCGATCCCGGCAAGCCCCGCGCCAATGTCGTTGGCCTGGGTGTCGGCGTCAAGTGGACGGGCGGGCAACCCACCGGCGAGCCGGCGCTGGTTGTACTGGTGACTCAGAAGCTGGAGAATGACCAGGTCAGCCGGGCTGACAGGGTACCCTCGAAACTGAAAGACATGCAGACTGATGTCATGGCGGTGGGCGAGCTTTTCGCCGGCGGCGGAGAGGCGATGGGAGCGGGCGTGCAGACGCTCGCCCGGCGCCTCCGCCCCGCGGAAGGCGGCTACAGCGTGGGGCACGTTAACATCACCGCCGGCACCATCGCCACCTGCGTCTACGACATCCTGCCGGGCGGCTCGATCAGCCCGCCGCGTGTGGGGATCGGCATTCCGCCCAGGTTTTACATTCTGAGCAACAATCACGTCCTCGCCAACAGCAACAACGCCATGCCGGGCGATGCGATTCTCCAACCCGGCCCCTTCGACGGTGGGACCGACCCAGCCGACCGTATTGGGGCCTTGAACCGGTTCGTCTCCATCACTTTCGAGCCGCCGGTGCCGCGCGCGCTGCACAACAACCGGGTGGACGCCGCTCTCGCCGAAGTCCAGTTCCACGACGGCGACCGGGAAATCTACTGGATCGGCTACGTGCGCGGCTGGATGCGCAAGTCAGGGGTGCGGGTCGGCCTGATCGTGCAGAAAACCGGTCGCACCACCAACTACACGACGGGCCGCATCACCGCGATTGGCGCGACCGTCGATGTGAACTACGGCGGCGGCAGGGTGGCGCGGTTCAAGGACCAGATTGTCACGACCAACATCTCCGCCGGCGGCGACTCCGGCTCGCTGGTGACCACGCTGGACGACATCGCTGTTGGGCTGCTGTTCGCCGGCTCTTCACAAGCGACCATCGTCAACCAGATTGAGAACGTGCGCAGCCTCCTGCGGGTGGAGATTGGGGAGCAGATATTCTAGCGGCTTGCAGGTGCGACGCGAGTGGGGACACCGTACGGGTGTCCCCACTTTTTTTGCAAGGATTCCCCTGCTGAGTGGACCGACGCGCAAAGAAGTGAGAAAGTGTTTGTAAAGTCAGGGTTTCTGGAAAGGAGAGATCACTTTCCTCGATGGACGTGTATTCGACTCGATAACTACCTTGACCCTGCGCCGCGTGGGCAGAATCGTTGAGAACTCGTGCACAATATCATGGCGATATGCTGGCAAATGTGTACGCTGGGCGAACGATTGCCGCGCTATAATCGGGGCGCTATCCTGGCTGCCCTCTCTGGAGAACTGACTTTATGCCCAAGAAGAAAACCAAACCCGTTCGGACAACCCTGATCGGCTGCGGCGGCATGGCGCGCCACCACCTGCGCCGGATGTTCCAGATGCCTAACGCGACCGAAATCCTGGCAGTGTGCGAACCCTCGCCGGAGCAGTACGCCGCCACCGTCGCCCTGTTCGAGGAGGCCGGACACGAGCCGCCGCCCAACCAGCCCGACCTGGGCCGCCTGCTCGCCGACTACGCCGGCCAACTCGACGCGGCGTTCATCATCACGCCGCACGCCTTCCATCACGACCAGGCCAAAGCCTGCCTGGAGGCCGGCCTGGACGTGCTGCTCGAAAAGCCGATGGTGGTCAACGCCGACGAAGCGCGCAGCCTGATCGAAACCCGCGACCGCACGGGCCGGCTGCTGGTGGTAGCCTTCCCCGGCAGCCTCTCCCCGGAGATCCGCAAAGCAATCGAGATGCTGCGCGCCGGGGAATTAGGACAACTCCTCACCATCAGCGCGACCGTGTGGCAGGGTTGGGATGCCGGCACAGTCGGCGCGTGGCGACAGGACCCGGAGCTGTCCGGCGGCGGCTTCCTGTTCGACACGGGCGCGCACATGCTCAACACCGTCGCGGACCTGGCCGGCGAGGACTTCACCGAGGTCGCGGCGTGGCTGGACCACTGCGGCCGGCAGGTAGACATTCTCGGCGTGGTGATGGGCCGCCTGCAATCGGGCGCGCTGGTGACGATGCACGCCTGCGGCAAGACCATCCGCAGCGTGTGCACGTCGGATGTGCGCGTGTTCGGCACCGAGGGCATCCTGCGCACTGGCGTGTGGGGCGGCTACCTGGAGCTTCAGCGCGAGGGTGAACGCGAGATGACGCCCGTCAAGGTCGCGCCGTCGCTGGGCGTGTGGGAGCAATTCCTGGCGGTGCGTGCAAAGCGCATCCCCAACCCGTGCCCGCCAGAAGTGGGCCTGCGCATGTCGCGCCTGTGGGATGCGATCCAGGCGTCGGCGGCGCAGAATGGCGTTCCGGTGCGTGTGTTGTAGGGGGCGCAGCGCGCGGCGCCCCTGCTGGCAGACAATCACAAGGAGCAAGACGAAACATGGCCGACACAATCCGCGTAACCGTGTGGAACGAGTTCCAGCACGAAAAGGTGCACCCCGAAGTCGCCGCCGTTTACCCGGACGGCATCCACGAAGCCATCGCCAAACATCTCCGCGCCGACGGCTTCGCCGTGCGCACCGCCACCCTCGACGAGCCGGAGCACGGCCTCATCGAGGCGGCGCTCGCCGAGACCGACGTGCTCGTCTGGTGGGGGCACATGGCGCACGACAAGGTGAGCGACGAGATCGTGGCGCGCGTCAAGCGCTGCATCCTCGAGGACGGCATGGGCCTGATCGTGCTGCACTCCGGGCACTTCTCGAAAATCTTCAGGGCGCTGATGGGCACCTCTTGTAATCTCAAGTGGCGCGAGATCGGCGAAAAGGAGCGTCTGTGGGTGGTCGCGCCGGGGCACCCCATCGCCGAGGGCCTGGGCGAGTATTTCGAGATTCCGCACGCCGAGATGTACGGCGAGCATTTCGACATCCCCGCGCCCGACACGCTCGTGTTCATCAGTTGGTTCCAGGGCGGCGAGGTCTTCCGCAGCGGGTGCTGTTTCCACCGGGGACGAGGCAAGATATTTTACTTCCGTCCCGGCCACGAAACCTATCCAATTTACTACCAACCTGAGGTGCTGCGCGTGATCGCCAACGCTGCCCGCTGGGCTGCGCCGAGCGGCGGCCCAAAGGTCAATTTCGGCCACTATCCCACGCCGATGGAGCCGGTCAGTTAGGAGCAAAGGGGCGATCTGCGGATCGCCCCTTATTATTGATAACATAGAACTGATTCAAACTTACGTCAACCGCTGGCCGTGCTAAGGCCTTTCTCTACCTCACCCCCGTCTCGCCTGCGGCTCGACACCCCCTCTCCGCAAGCGGAGAGG
>DAOTXU010000282.1:0-10367 GCA_034435135.1 Anaerolineae bacterium
TCCCCCTCTCCCGGCTACGCCGGACTATAGCCGCAAGCGGAGAGGGGGTGTCGAGCCGCAGGCGAGACGGGGGTGAGGTAGAGAAAGGCCTTAGCGCGGCCAGCTGTTGGCGTAAGTTTGAATCAGTTCAATACAAGAGCCTTTTTCTCGAACACGCGTTCAGTGTCCGCTAGTCCCTTGAGCGGTCGAGCATCCTACGCATTTGTCCATCATCTCTGTTTGCGTACTGCCAGGGAGTAGCGATTGGGGTTGAGGAAACTGAGGCTGTAAGGCGACTGTTGGAAGAGGATATCCCTGCTGTGTACTCTAGAAATCAGCACAAGATATGCGCGGATCTCGCTGCTATGTCTCAGTTACTTCTATTCTATACCCAAACGCGCTGGACGCAAGCGGGGCGCTGCCGCAGATAGGCGCATCACGCTCGATTTCGCTTCCCCGGACTTTGCCATGCTCTCGAATGAATGCGACCGCTTGAGTCTGGGCCATCGCTGGCATAGAAGTGATTCAAGCTTTTGAGCCAACGACCGCGGTGCGCGTGGTGCTTGTCGTGTTTGCGGACACCTCACCCCCCGTCCCCCTCTCCCGGCTACTCCGGACTATAGCCGCAAGCGGAGAGGGGGTGTCGAGCCGCAGGCGAGACGGGGGTGAGGTAGAGAAAGGCCTTAGCGCGGCCAGCTGTTGGCGTAAGTTTGAATCAGTTCATATAATAATCAAGCCAGTTTCGCGGTTCAGGGGTCACAGGAACAACACGGTGCCGGCGGATCAAACGACGCACGTTCTGGTCGTAGACAGCGACCCGGAGGTGGCTGTATTGGCTGTGTCCACCCTGACCGGCGCCGGCTACCAGGTTAAGACGGTCGTCAGCGGCCAGCGCGCGTTGGAAGCGCTGACCACGAACAACTTCCAGATTGTGTTGGCGGACATCGGCGTCCTGCTGCCGGATGGCCGGCCGCTGTTGCGCGCGATCCGCGAGCACCCGCACCTGGCCGACACCCCTGTGCTGGCGCTGATCGGCGCGCAGCCTATTGAGCGCCACCTGCTCACCGACGAACCCCGCGCCGACGACTACTTGAGCAAACCTTTCCAACCGCGCGAGTTGCTGCGCCGCGTCGCCAACACGCTCGACCTGCACCGCATCCGCTACTCGGTGACCGCCGAGCGCGACCTGCATCAGCGCCTCAGCCGCCAACTGGTCGAACTCAACACGCTTTCGGCCATCGGGCAGTCGCTCGCGTCGGAGCTGGACCTGGACCGCCTGCTCACCCGTGTCGTTGAAGCCGCCGCCAGCCTCACCCACGCCGAGGAAAGCCTGCTTCTGCTCCTGGACGAGGACACGCGCGAACTCTACATGCGCGCGCAGAAAGGCGTCGATAGCCAGACCGCTGAGAGCTTCCGCGTCAAGTCCGCCGACTCGCAGGCGTTTCGCGTGTTTGAGAGCGGCGCGCCTCTGCTCATCGACTCCCACGAGGGCTGGCAGAAGATCAAGACCGAATACCTGGTCAAGTCGATGCTCTATGTGCCGCTGTCCATTCAGGGCGAGAACATCGGCGTGCTTGGCGTGGACAACCGCCTCTCCGACCGCAACTTCACCACGCACGACCTGGAACTGCTGCTGGCGCTGGCCGGCCACGCCGCCATCGCCATCTACAACGCGCGCCTTTACCGCGAAAGCGAGGAACGCCGCCGCGAGTTACGCACCCTGATCGAGATCGGGCGCGCGGTCAGCTCCACGCTGGCGCTCGACCAGGTGTTAGAGACCATCACCACCCAGGTGATGCAGATCTTTAACGTGGGCTGGTGTATCATCTTTAACTGGGACGGCGTCCACACCCTGCGCGTGCTCGCGGAGCGCCAGTGGGCGGTCTGGGAGCCGGACCTGGCTCCGCGCCTCGACCCCGCCGAGACCTCCGCCGTCGTCACCGCCATGCGCCGGGGCCAGTGGTACGCCGCGCACATCGACGACTCTCAGCCCAGCCGCGGCCCGGGTGCGCAGACCTGTCTGTACGTCCCTCTCCGGGCGGACCGGGGTGCCGTTGGCATGGCCGAGTTCCGCTATTACGAACGCCGCGAAAACTTCCATGACGCTTTTGTCAACAAACTCCAAAACCAGGCGCTGCCGGTCGGCTTTATCCTCGCTGCGGGCGCGTACACCCGCAAGGCTGCCGACCTGCTCCGGCTGACGCGCGACCTGGCGCGCACTGCTGAAGCCGATTGGTGCATCGTGCGGTGGTGGAATGAGGCGTTGGCCCAACTGGTGGATGTGTGCGCCATCGGCGGCGCGGTGTGGCCGGACGAGCCGGGCCAATGGCTGGATTTGAGCAGTACCCCCACGCTGGCCGAGGCGTTGCGCGCTCAAGCCCCGATCAGCGCCACCACCCGCGACGCGCAACCCAACTTCGCCGCGGCCCAACTCCTTAAGCGCACCGGCGGCCAGGCGCTCCTGGGCGTTCCTCTGGTGATCAAAGGCCAGACTGCGGGGATGCTCTTGCTCATTGATACGCTGAACCGACGCCAGTTCACCCGGCGCGAGGAGATGCTGGCGCGCGGCATCGCCGACCAGGCCGCGCTCGCCATCGAGAACGCGCGCTTGTTCCGCGAGCTGGAGCGCAGCATGGCCGACCTGCGCCAGGCGCAGAGCAGCCTGGTCATCGCCGCGCGGCTCTCGGCGATGGGCGAGCTTGCCGCCGCCGTCGCGCACCAGATCAACAACCCGCTGACCACCATCCTCGGCGATGCTGAACTCCTGCTCCACGACCTGCCGCCGGAAAGCCCCAGCCACGAAAGCGCCGCCGCCGTTTACCGGGCTGGCCAGCGCGCCCATGAGGTTGTGCGCCGCCTGCTCGGCATGGCGCGCCGGGACGGCGAGGAAGACCTCAAATCTACCGATGTGAACTCCACTATTCGCAATGTGCTGACCCTGGCCGAACGCCACCTCCGGCGCAGTGGGGTGATCTTGCACGTCACCCTTAGCGATGCGCTCCCCCCGGTGGACGCCGTCCCCAATGAATTGGAGGACGTGTGGCTGAACCTGCTGCTCAACGCCAGGGACGCGGTCGCCGAACAGCGCGGTGAGATCGGCGTCGTGTCGCGCCTGTCCGCGCGCGCCGACGCCCCGGCGGTCGAAGTGGTGGTGTGGGATAACGGCCAGGGCATCCCGGCTGGGGATCAGTCGCGCATCTTCGACCCGTTCTTTACGACCAAAGCCCCTGGCGAGGGCACGGGGCTGGGGTTATACATCTGCCGCCAGGTTGTGGACCGGTGTCATGGAAGCATTCGCGTCGAAAGCGCACCCGGCCAGGGCAGCCGGTTCACAGTGACTCTGCCTGTCAGCAGCCAGACGAATGGAACGACGCCATGAGTTATATCCTCGCCACTGACGACGATCCCGAAGTTATCGGCACCCTGCTGCGCGCGCTGCATCGGCAGGGATACGAAGTCGCCCAGGCGCGCGACGGCAAGGAATGCCTGGAGTCGGTCTCCCGGCGCATCCCCGATCTGCTCATCCTGGACATTATGATGCCCGGCGTGGATGGGCTGACCGTCTGCCGCCAACTGCGCGTCAACCCGCGCTACGCCGATATGCCTATCCTCTTCCTGACCGCCAAAGGCAGCACCGACGAGATCGTGGCCGGCCTGGACGCCGGCGGCGACGACTACGTGACCAAACCCTTTGAGCTGGCCGAACTGAACGCGCGCGTACGCGCGCTGCTCCGCCGGGGCCAGCGTGAGCCGGAGGAAGAGTATCAGCAAATCGTTGAGGCTGACCGCCTGCGCCTGGACTCCGGCACTTACCGCGTGACCATCGACGGGATGCGCGAGGTTCAACTCACCGCCACCGAACACCGGCTCTTGCGCTACCTGATCGAGAACGCCGGCCACGCCGTCTCGCCGCAGCGCCTTCTGCAAGACGTGTGGGACTATCCCCCCGACACCGGCGACCCCGACCTGGTGCGCGCGCATGTGCGCAACCTGCGCGCCAAGATCGAAGATGACAGCGACAACCCCTCCATCGTGCGCACCATTCACGGCGTGGGCTACATGATTGCCGGTTCACAAGACGACTGACCAAATGAGGCGTTTTCAACGGATCGTGTCGCGCGGTCTTGCGTCGCTGTGTGGCTTGTTCACCTTAATTTCATATGTCTTTCACAACGATAAACCTCAACTCGTGTTAACCTGTTAGCGAAGGTTTACCATCAGGACACGGACAGAGTTCATCGGCATGGCGGATATTCTGGTTATTGACGACGATGTCCAGGTGCTTGGCACGGTTCGCCGTGTGCTCAGCCGCGAAGCGCATAATATCCTCGCCTTTACCTCCGGCGAGCAGGCGCTCAGCCATGCCGTGCAGCATCCGCCAGACCTGATTATCCTCGACATTGTTATGCCCGGCATTGACGGCCTTACGCTGTGCCAAGAACTCCGCGCCGCGCGCGCCACTGCCGCCATCCCCATCCTGTTCCTCACCGTGCGCAGCGGCGCAGAGGAGCTGGCTCAGGCGCTCGACTGCGGGGGCGATGATTGTTTGCGCAAGCCCTTCGCCGCCAAAGAACTGTCTGCGCGCGTTCGCGCGCTGTTGCGGCGCGCTTTCCGGGCGCAGCGCCCCCGGAACGACGCTGCCGAAGCCGGTAGCGTTCGATCCGTCTACATGCCGCCCGGCACCACCTTGCGCGTCCTTCCAGAGCAGCGCGCTGTCCAGGTCGGCGCGCGCACCGTTGAGCTGACCGCTACCGAACTGCACCTCCTGCAATACCTCGCCCAGCGTCCCGGCGCTTTGTTCCCGGCTGAGCGCCTGCTTGAGGAGGTCTGGCGTTACCCCGCCGGGACCGGCGACCCCGCGCTGGTGCGCACGCACGTCCGCAACCTGCGCCGCAAAATCGAAACTGACCCGGCGCGCCCGACCATCTTGCTGTCCTTGCACGGGCGGGGATACACGCTCAATATCGTCCCAGCCGAGTAAACCGTCCCTGCACCTGACACGAACCCCCTATAAACTTACGGCCCTGGCGAGGGAGTTGGTAAGAGGCAGTTCCCATTCACAAATTCTTACTTTCTCCTTACAGTTATCGACAGGAGAAACCGCCGGGTGTGGTATGCTTTAACATAGCAGGGCAATCCCTGCTTGCGCATAACGTACACGCCCGCGCATAGCTTATGGATGAGGGGCTGCTATGCAAGACAGGTCGCAACCATCGCAGGCTGTATCCCGATTGCGCTATCTCCGGGCCGCGCTCAACGGTCGGAGCCGGCGCGGGCAAAGCCTGGTCGAACTCACCCTGACCTTGCCGATTCTGTTACTCATGCTCTTCGGGCTGGTCGAAATCGGCTGGTACGCCAACAGCTACCTCACCCTTCTCGACGCCAGCCGCGAGGCAGGCCGCTACGGGGCCAACCTCAACCCGATTGAGCTGTGGCAGTTCGGGTGGGCGGACAACGTCTTCCGACATAACTGCTGTTCCGGTCGCTACGCGCCCGAAACCTGCGTCAAGAACACCCGCCCCGAAGTCGGCGAAATGGTCCGCGACCCGGTCAACGGCTACGAAAACGAAATCCCGTTCGGCTACTATGAGGCGGTGGCCTGCCGCGTCATCGACAACCTGCCGCCGTTGCAGTTTGACTGGGATCGCGACGAGGTCATCGTCAGCGTTTTCTCCTATACCGCCTACGTCGAGGGGCGCGAACCCTTCGAGCGCATCGACCCGCTCTACCCTGCCGCCGGCCGCTGGCCCATCGAGCGCAACCAGTGCATCCCGGCCAGCCCGGCCAACCTGACCACCGGCCACCTCGGCTTTACGCTTTCCGCAGTCGGCAATAATGACTGCGACCCGGCGACCGGCGAAGGGTGCGCCAACCACCGGCGCGCTGACGGCTGTTGGGGGTCGGAATGGGACCCGATGGAAATTGAGAGCCGACTGGACAAGAACTCCCCGCCCGGTGGAATTGTTCTGGTCGAGGTCTTCTGGTGGCACGACCAGCTTCTTGGCCTGCCGTTCTTTAGCTCTGTAGCGAATCCAGCCGAGATCTACGTGTGGATCATGTTCCCGAACTCACCCGCCGAACCCACCCCCACCCCCATCCCGGTTCCGTAAGCGGCGTTGAGGAGGCAACAGACCTATGAAGCACCCCATCCGCAACCTTAGTCGTCTCCTGACCCGGCGCAGCCAGGCCGGGCAGTCCGTCGTGCTCCTGGCGATTGCCATGATCGCGCTGATCGCTTTCGTCGGCCTGGTCACCGACATCGCGCTGCTGTTCGTGCGCTACAGCACCCTGCGCCGCGCAGTCGACTCCGCCGCCATCGCCGCCGCCGGCCAGGTGCGTGAGGGCCGCGACCATCTGGACATTGTTTCCGCCGCATACCAGTTCGTCCAACTGCACGGCATCGGCGTGGACGCGATCAACGAAATCTTCGTCGAGACCTGCGACACCTCCCCCGGCGACCCAGAACTGTGCCCGGTGCCGCGCCGCAAGCTTGTGCGCGTCACCGCGCAGATCGACTCGCCCACCACCTTCCTGAGCATTCTCGGCTTTGGCAGTGTGCGCCTGGAGGCCTCCGCCACTGCCGAGGCCGCCGTCGTGGATGTGGCGCTCGTGCTCGACACCTCCGAGTCCATGTCCAAAGAGACGTGTTGGCAGGGCATCGGCAACACGGGCGTGCCCTGCGGCGCCCGCTTTGACGGCGACACCGGCGACGACTACAACGGTATGACCCCCAACCCCGCCAGCTACGGCGATGGGACCTTTACCCGCTTCCTCGTCGGCCCGATCTCGCTAGGGGGGTACAACGACCAGAACTGGGGCCGCTATTGCAACGACCCCAACGGCGACGGCTACTTCGACGACCTGGTGTGCCAGCCCTTCAAGCAGGTGCGCGAGGCCGCCGCCAAGTTCATCGAAAAGCTCGACTTCGTGCGCGGCGACCGCGTGATGATTATCACCTTTGACCGCGACCCGATCATCCGCGACCCGGACTGCGTGCTCATCGACCGCGAGCACCCGGCGCTGGGTTGCGCCAGCGACGGCCCCAAGCCTCCCGTGATCGACAACGAGGGCCTGGCGCGCGCCGTGCTCCTGGGCGACCCCTATGGCGTGCACTACCCCTTCCCCGATGTCTCCCGTGAGGCGCTGCGAGGGGTCGGCGTGTACATGAACCCCTGGGTCGGCAGCGACCCGGCGACGAACAACCTGAACAAATGGGACCGCTGCTGGACGTGGGCTGAGGCGCTCGCGCGCGGCGACCCCGGCTGGGGGGACACGTGGGAATACGCCGAAGTGGCCCCGTGCCCGAACACGAACCTGGGCGGCGGCGTGCGCGCCGCGGACAACGCTCTGCGCGGCTATCACCCGCGCACTGGCGCGGACATGGGCACCGTGCGCAACGAGGCGGTGTGGATTATGGTGCTCCTCACCGATGGGGCGGCCAACGTCACCGACGCGCGCGACCCGCTCCCGCCCTACGGCGAGTACGGCTACTTTGGCTATTGCCCGCCCGACACGTTCCTCGACAGCCCCAGCGCCCCCGGCCAGCAGGGCGTGATGCCCTGGTGCCGCGACGACTACCGCGAGACCCGCCACGCCTCCACCGACATGGCCTACGACGCCGACGACTACGCGCGCGACTGGGCCGATGCTTCGGGCCTCGCGCCGGAAGAGGGGGGCGACTTCATCGCCATCTTCGCCATTGGGCTGGGCCGCGAAGTGGTCGATAGCGAACCCGTCGCCGAACCCTGGCACGGCGAAGCGCTGCTGCGCTACATCGCCGACGTGGGCGACAACGGGCACCGCGACGGCACTGGCGATCCCGAAAACGGCGTCCCCGACCCGGACCCGTCGAGCGTCGCCGAGTGCGAAAGCACGCCGCACGGCACCTACCCGACTACTCACGACCCGTCGTGCGGGAACTACTTCTTTGCGCCGGACGCGAACGGGCTGCAAAGCATCTTCTCCGAAATCGCCAGCCGTATGTTCACCCGCGTGGCGCGCTAAGTCCTACGAAAGGGGGCTTTAAGCCATGTACGATGAGGATCTAATCACCCACCCGAAACGCGCGCGCAGCCGGGGCCAAACCCTCGCCGAATTCGCTATCACGCTGCCCGTCGTGCTGCTACTGATCTTTGGCATCATCGAATTTGCGCGCATCTTCCAGGCCTGGATTGTGCTCCAGAACGCCGCCCGCTCCGCCGCCCGCTACGGCGTCACCGGGCGCTGCGAGACCTGCCCAACCTGGATTTCCACCTCCCAAAAGGGCGACGGCACGGGCCGCGCGCTGGACTGCGGCGACCCCAGAAGCATCCACATCCCCAGCTACCCGGCGGGCGACGCCTCGCTGCTCTTCGTCGATCACTGGGGGCACATGTGCAACCCGACCGACGCCGACGACCAGGGCCTGATCGCCGACTACACCCGCCTGTGGGAGATCGAGCACGCCGGGCGGCAGGGCGCGCCCGGCCTCGCCATTAACGACAGCCTTGACGGCAACATCGAAAACCGCGCCGAAGACTGGGGACCTGGCCCTGACGTCTGGCCGCCGGTTGGCGGCCCGCAGGAGATGCGCAACCGGTACGCGGCCGGCTGGTTCAACATCACCGTGTGCTCCAGCCGCCTGCAAATCCACAACCGGAGCAACGCCAACCGCTACTCGGTCTGGGGCCTGAACCCGAACGACTTCCCCGATGACCCGGCGCGCGTCGAGTGCCGCCTGGGCGAGGACCGCATTCCGGGCGGCGGGGACGAACTCAACGCCGCGTGGCGCAACTACAACCAGGAAGACCCCGGCGGGCCGGGCCAGGCTGTGCAGATCGTGGCGACCTTTAACCACCCGCTCATCACCCCGCTCGGCTTGAGCCAGTATGTGCGCCTGCGCGCCACCCGCACCATGATTAACGAGTCGTTCCGCTCGTCGCGTGTGTTGGGTGTGCCGCCAGTGGTTCAGCCGCCCTCCAGCACCCCGACCAACACGCCGCGCAACACGTCAACCTTCACACCCTCCGCCACCTTCACCGCCTCGGCCACCTTTACAGCATCGGCGACATCGACTTCTACCTCTAGCCCCACCCCCACCTCCACGCCGGCGTGCACGCTGCTGTCGGTGCAAAGCATCGGCTTCAGCAGCAACCGCCTGGAAGTCACTTTCCGCAATGACAACGACGGCAACTTTACGCTGGAAGGCGTGTCGCTCAACTGGCGCAAGGTGCCTGTGTACCCGGCCATGTACACCAACCGCATGTACATGAACATGCAGGTCCACTGGCGCGGACAAGACATCAACCCGCCCACCAATGCGAACGTATCGCCAGCGGAGGGCGAGTGGGACGCCTCTGCCAACCGCACGGTCGGCGGCCACAGCAGCACCCTCTGGCGCGCCGAGTTCATCAACGGCCCGTTCCAGTTGGCGGACTACTACAACGTGTGGGACTTCAACGGCTCTACCTTTTACTTCCAGCCGGGGGATTGTCGGCTCACGATTAACGAACCTACGCCTGCCGTGCCCACCAACACGCCCACCAACACCCCGCCGCCCGACTGCGGCTGGTACGTGCTGGAGTTCGTCGCCTTCCGTAGCAACGCCGTGGTGCAGTTCCAGGTGACCAACAACGGCGGCACCCCAGTCATGGTCACCGAGATTCATATGTACTGGGTGTCTTACTTCCCCAGCATGGTGCTCGACTTCATCTCCTTCGGCGGTCCATCGCCCTGGGACCCGACATCCAGAATGGTGTGGCAGGGCAACCACTTCGGCACGCCTGCCGGCGGCGGGCAGATGCTCACCGACACCAGCGCGGTCGGCACCTGGCTGATCGACCCCGGCCCGACCATTAACCCCGGCGAAACGGTCACTATGTGGCTTGACTTCGACGGCACCTCCGGCAACCTGCAAGCCGAGTACAACGCGCACCCGTCGCACTTCAACAACACCTTCATGATCTACGACAACTTCTGCTACAGTGGGATCAATCCAGTCAACACGCCGCCGCCTACTTACACGGCGACCAACACCTACACGCCGAGCCGCACGCCTACGCCCACCATCACGCGCACGCCGAGCATCACGCCGACGCCGAGCCGGACGCCCACGCAGGGTCCAACCGCCACGCCTACCAATACCCGCACGCCGACCGCGACCTACACGCGCACCCCGACGCCGGTTGCGACTGACCCCGGCAGCGGCCAGTAACGTCTTGCACACGGTTCAAAGCAGCAGCCCCGGCTCCCCAGCCGGGGCTTTTCTTCTCTGTTGGACAAAGTCTTGTCGGAAAGCGGGCTTAAGCCCACTTTCCAACGTCTCGGAACTTTTCGACCTCTGTCAGCGTTTTGATAGTGACAAAAGCTCGAAGGAGGTAAAGACCATGAAGAGGATACTCACCCTCATT
>DAOTXU010000283.1:0-9962 GCA_034435135.1 Anaerolineae bacterium
GTACGGGCGCAGACAGCACGGTCGGCGCGCCTGGATGATGCTCGCCGACGCGGGCTTTGATGGCGCCACGATCCAGGCGAACGACCTCATCCCGCCTATCCGGCGCGGCGGTGCGTGGGTGGACCCGGCGCGCGTGGCGCGCGGAGTTGGTGGCGGCGGCGCGCCTGGATGGCGTGTTCGGGCAACGCTGGAAGAGCGAGACGGTGATTTCGGTCATCAAGCGCAAGTTCGGAGATGCGATCCGCGCGCGGTTGCGCCGCCTGCAACTGCGCGAACCCGTTATTAAAGGCCTGGTGTACATTCTCCATGTCTGACTGTGTCTCCAGCCCATCGCTATCTTCGCAACAGAGCATCTTACAGTTACGTCGTCAGGATTCAGTCATGCCCCGAATTGCGCAACTCTCACAGGAGGTTGACCAACCAGCCCGTGCGCGGGCTTAGCCGATAAAGATGGCCGCGCGCCTCCAGGTCGAGGAGCCGCCGGCGCACCATCCCCTCGGTCAGCTCGAGCTGCGTCTCGCAGTTCACCTGCACCGTGATCGAGTCCGTCCGCGCCGGGCACTGCGTGCGCCTCACGATCGCACGCACGACGCGCAAGATTGCCTCGTCGAGCGGGTCGAGCGGCCTGGGCGTTTGCAGGGCCAGCGTTGCCGCCGGCGTCTCCGGCGTCAAGACGATCAGGAACAGACGGCCTTCGCCGATAGCCTGCTGCAGGAGGTCCAGTGTCGCCGCGTCGAGTGCAACGGGCTGGCCCATAGGGCCGTCCCCGGCTTCGCCAGACCGTGCCCCGTGGGACTGAGCTGCCGTCATACGCTAAATGTCTCCTAGACGTGTTCGTCGGACTGCGCCGCCATTTCGGCCAGCAGCTTGCCCCAACGAATTGTCGGGGTGGGCGGGTCTGGCTCATCATCAAGCGCCGCCACATATGCCGGGCACAGATCATCCGTTCTACCCTCGCGCCGGCGCATTTGCGCCGTGCGCACGGTGACGTAGCGCTCGCCTCCTGCACCGCACAGGTTCGGCAGGCTGCTCCGCTTGCGGATGTGGGTTCGTTGCGCCATATCCTCGCTCCTTGCGTTCCGGTCCTTGATCCGATGGTGAACCCCTATACCTCCCCATCCGGCGGCGACCAGGCCGCCCCGACGACGTAGATCTGCCGCGCGCCCCCACCGAGCCGGACCCGGCCCTGCTGCTGAAGACGCCGCAGCGCATCGACCACGCCCGACGTAGACGCATACCTGGTCAGCTCCATCAGCTCGCGGATGGCGGGCGCGCAGCCATCGTGCGCCTGCTTGTAGGCAACGAGCGCGTCGTATACCGCGTCCAGGCGCGCCGCGCCATCGCGCCGTTTCCGGTACAGCTCGGGAGACAGTTCGTTCAGCAAGGCCAGCAGGCGCTGGCGCACCGTCTCGTGCGACACGCCCAGCCTGTCGGCGATCTTGCGCAGCGAAAAGCCCTCCCACCATAGCGTGCGAATCTGTGTATCCAGCGCTGGTTCAGAAAGCAGCGCTGCATCGTCGCGGGAAACGGTTGTCATCAGTTCTTGCCCCGCCGGAATGTGCGTAGCAACCGCATCATGGGAAAATCACGGCGATAATACTGTATCGCTTATGCCTCCTGGCGCATCAGCTCACGCCCAAAGCCACCAGCGCGACCAGCACCCACTGGCCGACGACAATGGCGGCCAGTTCCCCGGTCGCCCCGACCGCCGCGACCAGCACGCCGGCCCAGCTTCCCAGCAGCACATACGGTGACAGGAACGGCGTCGCCGCCATCGCCAGGCGCACCTCGCGCCGGCGCAGCGCCGCGGCCAGCATCCACAGGCCGATGGGCAGACTCGCCGGCCAGAGCGAGGCGTTCCAGCGCATCGCCCCGGTCTCGCGCCAGGCTGCCGGCCAGAAGCCGAAGATGAGCAACGCCAGCGCCGCCGCCGCCGCGACCGGCCAGAGCAGCCGCCAGACGGCGCGCAGCCGCCCTTCGCGCCACGCCTCGACCAACCAGTAGAGCGCCAGCGCCGCGCCGATCTGCGGCTTGACGGCAAGCAGGAACAGCCCCCAGCGCGGCGGCAGGACGAAGCCCAGGAGCGCCATCCAATCGATGTTGCCGTTGTACAGGCACTGAAGCGCACTGGGCGAGAGCAGCACCAATCCCGCCGCGATAGGCGTCCCGCGCAGGCGGTAGACGACAAATGCGAAGACCGCCGCGCCGAGCGCAAACCCAACCGCGTGGTCGAGCGGGTCCGGCAGCAACGCCAGCGGCAGGAGCGGGAGCAGCGCCCAGGGCGGGTTGTAGAAGCCGGGGACGGCGTAGGGCGAGCCGCCGGTCAGCATCGCGCGCGCGGCGGGGCGGAACACGAGCCGCCAGTCGATGCCCGCAGGCAGGGCCAATCCCAGCGCAAAGAGGGCGAGGGCGCAGAGCAGTGCGATCCAGGCCGCAGGGGAGGTGCGGAGGAGCCCCGTCTGGTGCCGCCGGCCCACGTCACGTGCATCCCTAACGCGCGTCGCCGTCGCCGCCGAGTGCGTCGCGCGCCGCCCGTCTGCCAGCTTCGCCCAGATCAAACTGCGCCGCCAATGCCTGGAAATACCGCCACGCCAGCGCCAGCGCGTCGGCGATCTTGCCGGCGATCTCCCCTGCCTCGCCGGCCAGTTTCAGCGCGGGATAGACCAGCGCATATTCACGCGGGTAAATCGCGGTCTCCATCGCCCGCGCCTGGTATTCGCCAAGCGTGATAGTCATGGTTATCTCCTTGCGTTCCGATCCTCAATCCGATAGCGCGCCGTCGCGCAGGTTCGGCCCATCGACGCGCACTGCATGGCACAGCTCGCGGATCCGATCGTCTACCCGCGCGCCGAACTGCACCCGCCGCTCGTCGGGCGCCAGGTTGCTCGTGACGAGCGTGGGCAGGAAGTTCTTGTGCCGGTAGTCGATCACCGCATACGTGATGTCGCGCCGGTCGTCGGTGGTCTGAAACCGCGCCGGGTTCGCCGGCCCGCCCCCGCGCACCGCGTCGCCCAGGTCGTCAAGCACCAGGATCGGCGCGGTCTGCGCCGCGCGCACGTGCGCGTTCGTGTCCGCCTCGGCGTCGCCGTAGGTGTCCTGGATGGCGCGAATCAGCTCATGCCAGGTAATCCACAGCCCTGCTCGCTCCGCCTCCAGCCAGGCGCGGAACACCGCCACCGTCAGCCCGGTCTTGCCGCACCCCACCGGGCCATACAGCGCCAGCCCCGGCCTGACCTCGTTGCCGATCGCCAGCCCACCGGCGCGCTCGAAGCGCTTCACGTCGGCGAACTGCCGCGCCAGGTCGAGCGCGCGCCGCTGCTGCCGCGACAGCCTGGGCAGGCGCGCGAACGTGTCGAACGTCAGCCGCCGATAGCGCTCCGGGATGCCGGCGTTCTCGAACAGGCGCGCGGTGCGCTGCTGCTGCGTCTGCGCATAGCGGCACGCGCACAGGAACGCTCGCCCAAATGCGGGGTGGCCGACCGGCAGCCCTTCTACGCGGACGTGGCCGACGCCCCCGCACGCGCAGGGTTCGGCAGCGATCCGCGCCTGGATCTGCTCATAGCTGAGGTCCATGAACCCCGTCGCGCGGTCTGCCCCCGGCACGCTGGCAGGCGACTCGCCGAGCGTCCCGACGTGGTTCAGCAGGGTTTCGGCGATGTCACCGGCGGGTTGCATCTTCGCCTTCGTCTTGAGCAATGGGCTGATACCCGCCGTCACCAGACGCGGATACAGCCTCGTCCTCCCCGGTCCAGGTGTTGTCGCCGGGGAGGGTGAAGGTCTCCCCGTTCGGCAGCGTGTACACCCCGTTCTGGCGCATCAGGGTCTCACTCGTGCTCGGGCTTGCACTTCGCCCATTAGCGCGACGCCGATACTGCTCGCTCAACAGTACGTGCCGCTCAAAGCAGTCGAGCATCCCGGTGATGTTTTGCCAGTTGCCGCTGGTCGCAAGCCAGTCCAGTACCGTCGTGCGCCAGCGCGCAATCGACGCCTCGTCCGGTGGGACCTTTTCAGCAACCAACGGTCGCACCGCAACCGGCATGTGTCGTCGCACGATTTGGCGGTACGTCATTATTGCGGGGTGATCCAATAGTGGGTCCCGCTCGCGGTCGCCGTCCGTGGTGTGGCGCGGCGACGATTTCGCGCCGGCC
This sequence comes from Anaerolineae bacterium, assembly GCA_034435135.1. Classification (GTDB taxonomy): domain Bacteria; phylum Chloroflexota; class Anaerolineae; order Aggregatilineales; family JAFGMM01; genus JAOSJO01. The sequence goes on from DAOTXU010000283.1 coordinate 4,149, forward strand.
TTGAGCCGTCGTGAGCGCGCCGGCAGTTCCGGCTCTGACTCAGGCAGCTCATGGACACTGGCAATGGGATTGGGCGACGCGGCGGCGCTTGCGCCGCTTCTCTCTCTTTTCTTTCTCTGAGTTTTATCTTTCTCTGTTTCTTTGAGAGAGTTAACGCCATTAACCACCCCCTGGTTCATGCCGTTTACTACCTGGGCAGGCTGGTGGTCAATACCATTAACCACCCCCTGGTTCATGCCGTTTACTACCTGGGCAGGCTTGTGGTCAATACCGTTAACCACCCCCTGGTTCATGCCGTTTACTACCTGGGCAGGATCCTGGGCAGGATCGTGGTAAACGCTATAAACCACCTCTTCCTTCATGTGTGGTGCATAACAGCTTTTGTGTGTGCGGTCTCCGGGAACACAGACAATGATTCCTTTCTTGATTGCTACTTTGAGACACTTCACGACCGTAGGACGGGTCAGCCCGGTGCGCATCATCAGCTCACTCAAGCTCAGCGGCTTAGGGGCATTCGCGTGCCAGCCGAAATATTCGCGGAAGATGGCCGACACAATCGAGAAGGTAAACGGATCGATGTTCGGCTGGATCTCGTCGTAGAGTTCGTTGGGGATTTGGGACCATCCAGGTTTGGAAATGCCCTCGAAGCTCCAGGCTGATTCCTTATTCTGATCACTCATCTTTGCACCCCTTGGTCATTGGATTCAAAGTATGCAACTATGTCCTTAAACGCTTGTGGGCGCTTTTTCCAGAAAGCGAGAGCATCAAACCATTCTTCAAGTTCGTTGATTTCTTTCTCTGTCTCCCACGGACCTTATGACTGTAACAAGTGCAGATCATCTTCAGCGGGCGATAGCCGAAACCATTCGCCATTGGTATGCTTAGCTCTAAACAGCATATGGTAATAGGCTTCTGCACCGTCCATATCATCAGTTGGGAACCAATGAACGAGCTCGATACTTCCCGGCACAGAAGTCTCAAAACTCCTTTTTCGCTGGTCCAAATTCCTTGTCTGTCCAATTTTGAATAGGCCGCTGTAAGGCGCATATACAACATAAATGTAACCAGGGTTTCGCTTGCGCTTGGGTGATCGCAGGAATTTATATACCTGCTCTTCAGTTTCAAAATGTAGGACTGTCATATATCCCATCTGTTCCGGTTCCTAATTCGATGGAACCGACCCTGCTACACAATTGGCGCGATTATGCATCGCTCGCCTCCCCCGCCGACGCGGGAGAGGTCTCCCATTTGCAAGCTGGCTACATCATGCAGCCGGCCTCGTTGCACATCAGCAGCGGCAATTGCTTCGCCCTCCACTCCCGCCGTGCCGCCGCTTCCAGGTCCGCCTCAGCTAGCGGTGTTGCTTCCTGCCATACGTAGAGCGCGTCCGCCGTGCTGTTCCCGCCATTTCGCTTGGCGAGCGGGTTGTGGCGGTTAGCCTCGTCGAACGCCACCGCCTCCTGCCACGATTCCGGCTCGTGCGCGCGCAGGTCCAGCCACTCCGACGCCGACGTGTACGGGCAGCCAATGCACCCCGACTTGACCGGCACGGGCAAGTCGTGCGCGCGCAGCCACGTCGCGCAGTCTTGTCGCGTCAGACGGCGCTCGATAAGCGGAAAGCGGTTCACGATGAATTTCACCCCGCTCGCTTTCATCCGCTCCCACTCGTCGAGACTGAATCCGATCCATTGCTCGACCGCGCCCGGCCTCGGATGCGGCGGCTTGCTGGCGTGATATCCCAGCAGCTCGCGGATGCGTCTCCTCGCGGGTTTGACTTTGAAGTTCTGCGTGCACTGGCGTTGGAGCGGACCGCCGGTAGCAGTCCAGAAAGGCATGTGGACGTGCTCGGCGGCGCCGAGCGCGTGAATGTCGCCGGCGTCGATGATCTCCACGCGCACACCGCGCTCCCGCGCCCAGGCGGTATACCAGTCGCGGGTCTGGATGGTGCGCCGCTTCTCCCAATGAAGGTCGATGTGGATGGCGACATCCAATGGGTCGATCTCGCCCAGCGCGCTCATGGCGAGCAGGGTCGTCGATTGCAGGCCACAGCCCCAAGAAAGCACACGATATGGCGTCATCCGCGCACCCGCTCCGCCAGTCTCGTGTACCGGCGCTGCACCCGGTCGTTGTTCACCGCCAACCACAAAGCCTTTTTCGTCCCCACCAGCACCGCCACCTCGCGCGCCCGCGTCAGCGCAGTGTAGAGCAGATTGCGCGACCACATGAAGGCGTGCTGCGTCGTGCACGCTATAACCACCGCAGTGAATTCATTGCCTTGCGATTTGTGTACCGTACAGGCATACCCCAGGCGCAGCTCGTCCAGGTCCGCCGGCGCGTATTCGATCAGCCGGTCATACCCGTCCATCACGGCCTGGAGCGTCCCATCCTCTTTCAGCGCCGTGATCCGCCCCACGTCGCCGTTGAACACGCCCTTGTCGTAGTCGTTCTTCACATGCATCACGCGATCGCCCACCCGGAAGCCCGTCCCTCGTATCCGTTGCCCGTGCGGGTTGAGCGCGTCCTGCAACGCCCGGTTGAGCGCGTCCACCCCCGCCTCGCCCTTGTATGATGGGCTGAGCACCTGCACCTCCCAGGGCGAGATGCCGAACCGCTCCGGGAGGCGCCGCGCTGCCAGGTCCACCACCTCGGTGGCGGCTTCGGCGAAGTCCTCCTTGATCGAGAAGAACAGATCATCGAAGTGTTCGCCGCGCGCATTCTTAAACGCCGGCGTTTGCCCCCGGTTGACCGCGTGCGCCGCCGGCACAATCGCGCTCCGGTCGCTCTGGCGGTAGATCACGTTGAGCCGTGTCGTGGGGATGACCTCACTGGCGATCAGGTCGCGCAGCACATCGCCGGGGCCGACGCTGGGCAGCTGGTCGGCGTCGCCCACCAGGAGCAGGTGTGCGCCAGGGCGCACCGCGCGCACGAGCGCGTAGAAGAGACCGATATCGATCATGCTCGCCTCGTCGGCGACGACCAGGTCGCCGTCGAGCGGGTTGTCCTCGTCGCGCGTGAAGCCTTCACCATGCCGGTATTCGAGTGTCCGGTGGATCGTCGCCGCGGGCGCGCCGGTAGCTTCGCTCATGCGCTTCGCCGCCCTGCCCGTCGGTGCGCACAGCGTGAAGGCCAGGTCGTGGGCATGGCATAGGGCGACTAACGCCTGCAATGTAGTGGTCTTGCCCGTTCCGGGTCCGCCGGTGAGGATACTTATCTTCGATACGAGAGCGTTTTCGATGGCGCGCCGCTGCGCCTGGTTGAGAATCGTCCCGGTCTTCGCGTGTATGCTGGCAAACTGCGTGCTCAACGGAGTGCCGCCGACCGGTGACGTGAGCACCCTGGATACAGGCTCATTCAGCAGCGCGCGCAGCCGCGCCGCGCTGCCCACCTCCGCCCAGTGCAGCGCCGGCAGGTACACCGCGTCCGCGTCCACGACCAGCGCGCTGTTGTCCTCGCGCATCTGCTGCCATTCGATGGCTTGTTCCACCAGCGGCGCTTCGCGCTCCGGCAGGCGCAGCGTCTCCAGCGCCGCCGCGACCAGCGCCTCGCGCGGCAGGTAGGCGTGTCCTTCCATCCGCGCCTGCTCCAGCGCGTAGATCACCCCCGCCTCCACGCGGTGCGGCGAGGTGTCGCCGAACCCCCACGCGCGCGCGATCTGGTCCGCGCGCTGGAAGCCGATGCCGTCCACATCCCAGGCAAGCCGGTAGGGATTCGCGTTGAGGACCGCCTCGGTTTCGCTCCCGTACTGCTCCCAGATGCGCCGTGCAATCCGCGCTGAGATCCCAAGGTTGCTCAGGAACACCATTGTCGCGCGCGCCTCGGCCTCGGTCCTCCAGACCTCGGCGATGCGCTCCGCCTTCGCGCGTGTGATCCCCGGCACCTCATCCAGGCGGGCGGGGTCGGCCATGGCCGCTTCAGTCTCGTCGCCGAAGCGCGCCACGATGCGGCGCGCGGTCGCCTCGCCGACGTGCGGGAAGACGCCGCTGCCCAGGTATGCGACCAGGCTCTCGCCGGCCAGCGGCCTGGCGGCGCGCTCGACGCGCTCAATCCTGAACTGCCGGCCGTACTTCTCGTGCACTGCCCACGCGCCGTGCAGGGTCAGTGCCTCGCCGGGGTACGGCTCGACCAGCAAGATCCCAACGGCGGCCACGCGCTCCGGTTCGGGCTGGAGCAGGGCCGGCTGACCATCGCCAGCCTGCGCGGACAGCCCGCCCCGACGCACTGTCGGGGAACTGTCTGCGTCGCGAGCGATGGCGTCCACGCTCAACACGGTGAAGCCGCTCTCGGCGCGGAAAGTGACCGCACGCACGATGGCGTCGAGCGTCGTCACGATCAGGCCTCCAATCCGCTGAAATCCAGGCTCTCGACGAACCGGGTCCACACGTCCCCGCCGGGCGGCGCACACGCTTCATCCGGCGGCGGGGGCGACTTCGGCGCGATCAGGTTGAGCCGCGCGCCGTTCACCACGAGCCGGTAGCGGACGAACCTGGCGTCGTCGCACGCGATGTTGAGCGTAGCGACCTGCCAGTCGTCGGGGTTGTGCAAACAGGCGCGCCAGGCATCCAGGTCTTGCCTATCCTGCAACAGCACGCCGACGACCACTTCCTGTTCGGCGGAATCGACGCCCCACGCGCCCGGTAAATCGGCGGGCAGCGTCGCCAGCAGCGCCTTGTAGCGCGCCAGCGCCGCGAGGCTCCGGTCGAGCTGCGCCTCCAGCTGCACCCGCGACGGGTCGGCGATCTGGGTTGGCTCCATGCGTTCCGATCCTTAACTCCATAGCGGTTCGGGCGCCTGCAGCGCCTCGCGCCACTGCGCGCCGGTCGTATCCAGCCATGCCTGCGCCTCGTCGCGCTGCACCAGATTGCTGTCGTCCCCAGCGTCGTCGGCAACCAGGACGAGCATCGCAAACGCCAGGCGCACTATCGGCTCGACCTCGCGCAGGTGCGAGGCGAGCTGTCCCAGCCGCTGGCGCGCGAACGCCCTCTCGCTCATGCGATACGCTCCTTTGCCGCTTCCGCCGGAACCGGCCAGCCTGCCGGCCATAAGTCGAAATCCTGGAGCAGTGCAATGCACCGGTCTATAGTGCGGACGTACTGTCCGCCCAGCAGCGCCAGCGTATCGGCGGGCGGCGGCCCGTGGCTGCTTGTGCAGCACTTCGCTGCCTCCAGGATGCGCCCGGCGCGCTCCAGCACCCAGGCGATGGCCACGCGCGTCTTCGTATCCGGCCTGCCGTCTGCGGCGTCCGGGCGCTTGTGCTCGCGCCGCTTCCCGTCTGCGAAGCGTCCCTGTGGGACGGCGTCCTTGAGCCGGATCGTCTCCCACCCGATCAGCGACGCGGCGTAGCCCACGCGCAGCCGGAAGTCCATCGCCCAGAAAGGCTCCACTGCGTTCATGCGACTCACCTCGCGTCCGGTGTTGCCACCTCTCTCAGGTCAACCGCGATACCCAACGTATCCAGACGGCGGCGTAACTCGGCCACGCAGTCAGGACACAGGCTATCCATGCCGGGATGTGCGTCTGGGGCGCGCCAGTACGCCACGTCCAGGTCGGGGAGTGTGGGCCGCAGCCCGCACAACGCTGCTCCACGCCTCGGGACCATGTCCCGGATCGCGCGCAGGTGCTGCATCCCCTCTGGCTCGGCGCACGCGCGCAGGATGTGGCCCAGCAATGCATCGACCTCCGTGGCAGTGAGGGCGTCGGCCCTGGGGGTCGGCGTCAGCAAGTCGAAGCATGAAAGCTGCCGGCCCTCAAAATAACCCTCAGTCATCCTCATTCGCCTCACCGTGATGTCCCGTCCCCCCCCCCCCGGCGGGCCGG
>DAOTXU010000284.1:0-10009 GCA_034435135.1 Anaerolineae bacterium
GGCGTTGGTGGATATTGCCCACCTGGGCGACGCTCTGCGCAGTGCTGATTATCCTGGCGACGGCCTGGGTGGGTGAGGATGACGTGCTCTTCGCGCTGTTTGCGAACACCGTCTCCGGCGCGTCCACCGGGCCGCACATGGCGGCGGTCGAGATCGCGCCAGACGTGGGCGCGGCGCTGCGCCAGTGGCCGGCGCTGCTGGAGAGCTACTGGGGGCGGTTGATCCACGTTGCGGTAGCGCCGCCAGGCTTGCCGCTGCTCTACCTGGGGGCGAGTGCGCTGCTCGGAACCGCGCCCAGCGCGGCGCACACGCTGAGCATGGCGCTGCGCCCGTACCAGTGTCACAACCTGGCGATGATGGCCTATACCGACGCGCAGATAGCGAGCGCCTGGCTGGGCGTGCTCATGCCAGCCTGGGCGGCGCTGACGGTGTGGCCGATTTATGGCATCGGGCGGCGGCTGGGCGGACATGAGGCCGGCGTCTGCGCGGCGGCGTGGTGGCCGCTGGTGCCGGGGATGGCGCTGTTCACGCCCACGTGGAACACGTTCTTCCCGCTCATCGCGGCGTGTGCGCTCTGGCTGATGGTTCCAGGGCAGGCGCGCACGCCCCGGCGCGGCTTCCTGGCCGGCTTGCTGATGGGCGTCGGCATGTTTCTGACCTTTGCGCTCATGCCCGTCCTGCTCTTCCTGGGACTCTATGTGCTGCTCGACGACCTGCTGATCCGGCGCGTCTCGTGGCGCGAGTCGGTCAAGGCCGGGCTGTGGTTTGGGCTGGGCGGAGCGATCCCCTGGGCGCTGTACTGGGCGGTCAGCGGCGTGACGCCGGTGGACATCGTGGCGGCGATCATGGGGCTGCATCTGGGGTTCGACCGGCCTTACTGGCCCTGGGTCTGGCTGCACGTCTATGACTTCGTGCTCTTCGCCGGGCTGCCGTTCATTGCGCTGGCGCTGTGGCGCGCCGCAAGCGAGGCGCGGCGCAGACAGGCTGGCGCGTTGGGCGTCTCGCTGGCGCTGACCATCCTCGTTGCAGACCTGACCCACATGGCGCGCGGCGAGACGGGCCGCATCTGGCTGCTGTTTGTTCCGTATGTGTTAGTGGCGGCGGCGTCCGCCGCGCCGAAGGTCCGGCAAAGCCGGCGCGGATCCTATGCGGCCATCACAGCGGCGGGGGCGATCATCCTGCTTATGCTGGCGGCGTTCCTGCGCCCGATGAGCGGCGTCGATCTCCAGCCCCCGCCGATCTACCCGCCGCCGGGCGATCTGCCCCTGAACGCGCAGGCTGTGGACGTTAACTTCGGCGACGTGATGACCCTGCGCGCCTTCGCCGGGGAGGTGCGCGACGATCAGGTGCACCTGACCCTCCGCTGGGAAGGCCGGGAACGCATAGGCAAGCACTACTGGTTCTCGGCGCTGCTGGTGGGGCCGGATGGGACGGTCGGGGGCAAGCTGGACTGGCCCTCGGCGCTCTATGACCTGCCGCCGACCACGTGCTGGGAGCCGGGCCAGGCGGTGCAGTACACAGTGCAAATCCCGCTGGAGGGGCTGGCTTCTGAAAGCATATGGGCCAGCGTCTCGGTTTTCGACTACGACACGGGCGAGCGCCTGCCGGTGCTCACGCCCGGCGTGCCGCCCGACGACCAGATCGGGCTGGGGCCGATCAACCTGCCATAACCACAGAGGATAAGCTCCCTGGGAGCGAAGACGCCATGAACGCAAGAGCGTTGTTGCGGCCAGAGAAGATCGCGCCCGCGTTGATTCTAGGTGTGGCGGCGCTGCTGCGCTTCTGGTACCTGGACGCGATTGAGCACAACATCGACCATGCCTTCCCAATTCACCAGGCGTTGCGCACGCTTGACGAAGGCTACCTGCCGCTGGTCGGGCAGGAGACCAGTGTGCTCTTCGCCAACCCGCCGCTGACCGGCTACCTCTACGTCCCTGTATTGGCGCTGTGGCGCTCGCCGGTAGCCGTGTACTTGCTGGTCATCGGCGTGAACACGCTCGCGGTGTGTCTCGTTTACCGGACCGCGCGCGCCCTGCTCGGCGAGGCGCGCGCGTGGATCGCAGCGGGGCTGATGGCGGTCAACCCCTGGGCCATCGAGTACAGCCGCGCGACATGGGTGCAGGGGTTGGTCCCCTTCTTCGCGTGCCTGACGGCCTACTGGCTGTTTCCGGCATTGGCGGGAAAAGCGAAGCGTCCCGCGCGTGACCTCGTTGCCGCGCTCGTCGCGCTGACCCTGCTCACGCAGACCTACCTGCCGGCGTTTGTGGCGGTGGTTCAGGTCGCGGCGCTGCTGCTGATCTTCCGCAAGCGCGTCCCCTGGCGCGCGGCGCTGGCCGGCGGGTTGATCTTTGCGGCGGCGCTGGCGCTCTATGGAGCGGGCCTGCTGGCGAACTGGGAGCGCACACAGGCCAAGCTCGATGTGTTCCTGAACGGCGGCGGCGCGCCCGGCTTCCGCGACGAGGCGTGGTGGCACGCGATCCGCCTCGTCAGCGGCGACGACTACGCCATCGCGCGCGGAACATCGGCACCGATCAGAGATGTGGAGGTCCGGCAGAGCCTCTCGCAAGCCGCCGGCCTGGCGCTGACCCTCGCGCTGGCGGCAGGCGCGGCGCTGGCGGTCGCGCGCGCGTGGCAGCGCCGGGAGGGGTGGGAGGCCGGGGTGATTGCCCTGGTGTGGTTTATCATCCCGCCGCTGCTGATGACGGTGGTGGCGCAGCCGGTGCATCCCTTCTACCTGCTTGTGACGCTCCCGGCGGGTTACCTGCTCGCGGCGATGGGAATAGGCCTTCCCCTCCGTCTCCCCTCACCCCTAAATCCCCTTTCCCGGCTTCGCCGGACTTCAGCCCCCAAGGGGAAAGGAGACTTCCTTAGCCGCACACAGCCTCCCCCTCTACCTTTATGGGAGAGGGGGGCAGGGGGTGAGGGGAGGGCACGGCGTACCGTGCCCCTACAGGCTCTTGTATTGGCGGTCTGCGGCGTAGCGCTGGCGCTCCTGTGCGGGATCAACAGCGCGCGCTACTATCAAGAGACGCGCGCCATCCCCGGCGCGCACGCGCTGAGCGCGCTGCCTCTGAGCGACGGGCTGCGCCTGGGCGCGACGATCAACGACCTGCTGGGCGAGGGGCCGCGTTTGCTGTCAATCGACATTGACGCCGAGATCGTCAGCAGCCTGAGCGGACGACTCACCCGCGTTGCGCGCGACCAGCGCTTCCCGACGTTGACGCGCGTGTTCCCCTGGCCGGGCGGGGTGACGGCGATCTTCAGCGCCGGCGGCCAACCGCCGATGGGACCGGTCGGCGCGGACCGGCTAGACGCGGCGACGCTCCAGCTGGCAGACGGGACGGTGATCTGGTTCTATCGCCACGAGCGGGCAGGCCGCGACCCGGCGTGGTTCCCCGACGGCGGGCAGCGCGTCGAGTGGCCGACGGACCGGGGCCTGACCCTGGCGTGGTGGGTCTGGGAGCGCGAGACGCTCGTCACCGGGTGGCGGGTGGACGCCCTGCCGCGTGACTACGCCGAATGGCTGCTGGGGCCGTTCGTCCACGTCTTTGACGAGAGTGGGCGCCGGTTGGGGGTCTACAGCGGCGAGGCGACGCCGGGCTATGACTGGATCGTCGGCCAGCTTTACATGCAAAGGATTGCCATGCCGGGCGGCCCAGACGCCGGCGCGTATTTCGAGGCCGGGCTGTACGACGCGATCCGCCAGCAGAACGCGATCTTCTCACCGCCGGAGGGGGAGCCGGCCATAGCTTACCGGATCGATGGGACAGGCCGTTGACGCGACACGGCAATCAAAAGGTCGTTTGCCGACCCCGACCGGCTGGGGATATAATCGGGGCAATGGCAAAAGGGGCGCTCTATGCGCCCCATTATTCATGGATTGTGGAGCAGCATGGGAACCGATCTCCCGCTTCTTATTGTTTCCTTTGTGGTTGTGTTGGTGCCCTTAATCTTTGTTCACGAGCTGGGGCACTTCCTCATGGCAAAGCTCGTGGGCATCACCGTGCTGGAGTTTGGCATCGGCTTTCCGCCGCGCGCAGCGGTGCTCTTCAAGCGCGGCGACACCCAGTACACCCTTAACTGGATTCCGCTCGGGGGCTTCGTGCGCCCCCTCGGCGAGGACATGGTCGGCCCGGTCGACAAGGAAAAGCTCGAAAAGCAGCGCCGTGAGGAAGTCCCCGCGCGCGGCGTCGCCGTCAACGACGTGTCCCCCCTCAGGCGGATTCTGTTCATGGCCGGCGGCGCGCTTTTCAACCTCCTGCTCGCCGTGCTCCTGTTCACCTTTGCGCTGACCGCCGGCTCTCCCGTCATCGATCACTCGGACATCACGGTCGTCAGCCTGGCCTGGGACTCGCTCGCGCTGCGCGCCGGCGTCCGTCCCGGCGACGTCATTCGCGCCGTCGATGGACAGCCGCTCGACTTCGCCAGGGAGTTGGACGAGTACCTGGCCCTTCATACTGGCGAGCCGATCACACTGGCGGTTGAGCGCGACGGCCAGCAGCTTGATTTCACCTTCATAGCCGGCGACGATCTCTCGGCCTGGGTCGTTGACAGCGGCCCGGTGAGCATCAACGCCGTGAGCGCCGGCTCCCCCGCAGAGGCAGCCGGCATCGAGGCGGGCGACATCGTGCTCGCCGCCGCCCCTGAACTGCCGCGCCCGACGTCCAGCCTCGGCGTCGCCCGCGTCGGCAACCCCAACGCCCCCGCGGTGCGCGACCTCGACTACACCGCTGTGCACACCGCCGGCGACCTCGCCGCCTATGTCCGGTCGTGGGCCGGGGTGCCGGTCACGTTTCGTGTGGCGCGCGGTGGCACGCTGCGCCTGCTCACCTCCGGGACGCGAGATAACCCGCCCCCTGGTGAAGGCGCGACCGGCACCACCATCGAGACCATCTACCCCACCGCGATTGAGCGGGAGGCCTTCGGCGATGCGCTCATCACCAGCGTGGGACGGACCATCGGCCTGATCGGCACGGTGATCCGCGCGCCGGTAATGCTTATCCGGGGCGAAATCTCCACCGAGGAGGCCCGCCCGGTCAGCGTTGTGGGGATCAGCCAGTTGGGCGGCCAGTTCATTCAAGAGAGCGTGGAAGTCGGCACCCCTACGCCGTTTCTGCAATTCGCCGCCGCGATCAGCGTGGCGCTGGGGTTGACCAACCTCCTGCCGCTCCCCGCCTTCGATGGAGGTCGCATCCTGTTCGTGCTGATTGAGATGATCCGGGGCAAGCCGATGGACCCGGCCCGCGAGGGCATGATTCATCTGATCGGGCTGATGTTCCTGCTCGGCCTGATGGTCGTGCTCATCTTCGTGGACATCGCCTACCCGGTCCAATTGCCGTAAGCGGGGGTTCCCTCCCTCGCGCGCGCTGAGCGTCTCGCAGACGCTCCACACCCCCTTTCGGGAAGCTTCTCCAAGTTGTGGCGTCAGTGCGCGTTTGCCTTACAATAGAGCGCATGATCGACAACTGCATCCCCGTCTATCAACTCGCCGGAGAGGCGCTTACGCGCCTGTCCGTTGACGCCCGCGCGTTGACCGACGTCGCCGAGCAGCAGCCCGGGGTGTACACCATCACGCGCACCTATCACGGCGACCGGGTGTTGCGATTTGATCTCCACCTGGCCCGGCTGGAAGAGTCGGCGCGGGCCGCCGGCATCCGGCTGGCGTTCGATCACAGGTGGCTGCGCGCGGCGCTGCGCGCGTGCGTGCGTGAGCTGGCCTACCCGGAGACGCGCTTCTGCATCAGCGTCTCCGGCGCGCAACCCGATGTCTTTTACCTGGCCTTTGAACCGCTCGCGCCCTTGCCGGAAACCGTCCTGCGCGAGGGGGTGACGGTCTACACGGTGTGCGCCAAGCGGCAGACGCCGCACGCCAAGTCAACGCGGTGGATCGCCCGACGCCGCGAGGCGCGCCAATCCCTCCCTGCTGATGCTTACGAAGGGCTGCTGGTCGGCATGGGCGGGGCCATCCTCGAAGGGATGAGCAGCAATTTCTATGCCGTGCTGGGCGGCGAACTGCGCACCGCCGGCGAGGGCGTCCTCGGCGGGACCGCGCGCGCGGTGTTGCTCGAAGTCGCGCCGGAGGTGCTACAGGTCAGGATGCAGCCGGTCACCCTGGCCGATCTGCCCCACCTCGATGAAGCGCTCCTCACCAGCAGCAGCCGGGGCGTGGTCCCCATCGCCCGCATCGACAGGCACCCCGTCGGCGACGGACGCCCCGGCCCTGTGAGCGCCGCGCTACGCCAGCGCTACGACGCCTGGGCCGAGGCGCATCTTGAACCGCTCTAGCGCCGCTTTTCTCACCTCAGAGGGAGTCTCATGACCCGACCCGAAACCGACACCTACGACGTTGAACACAGCAAAATCGAGGCCATCACCTTTACCTCCGTCCCGCCCCCCGATAGGGACGACGGGATCGAGTTCTACGTAAAGTTGGGCGATGGGCGCGCCTTCAGCTTCACCGCGTATACCCCGGCGCAGCTCGAGCGCCTGATGGCGCAAAACGGCTGGCTCAGCTTCGTGGACCTGGACACGCTCATCGTGCGCGAGGGGTCGCTGGAAGCCATCATGCACGCGCTGGAACAGGTGCTCCTGCTTGACATTGCGCATTTCGGCGTTCAGGTCGCTGAGGGCGAGCAGGTAGCGGCGGTGGATGAAGACGTCGATCCCTGAGCGGATTTGTGAGGGCTGTCCGCGTGCATGGCACTGGGCGGTGATGCTTTCGACATTGTGGCGCAAACTGCTGTTATTGAGTCAAAAACCGGTTTAAAGCTATAATCTGCGCGTCCCACGGCGTTCGCGGCCCGGTGCTCGTCTCTTGCGCCCTGCGTTCACGGCGCATCGCCGGCGAGAGCCGCGCCGGGCGTCGCGTTGCGAGCGCCGAGAACCGAGCGACGAGCGCCGAATACCGAGAAAGGACAAGAGACATGGACCTGCGTGCGGAACTGGCTCACAAGGAGCAGCGCGTGCGGGCGTTGCTCGCAGCGGCAGGGGCCGAGGCGTTGCTGGTGCAACAGGCGGCGAACTTCGCGTGGCTGACGGGCGGCGCGTCCAGTTACATCCACATCGCCGCCGACGCCGGCGCGGCGGGCCTGCTGTTCACGCCGAAGGGGCGCTTTGTGTTGACCAACAACATCGAGTCGACCCGCTTGCGCGCCGAAGAAGAACTCGAAGAGGTGGGCTTCGGTTTCAAAGAGGAGCCGTGGCATGAGGGCAGCGGCAACCCCGCGCCAGGGCTTAAGCTCGCTGCCGACGCGCCCTATCCCGGCGCGATTGACCTTTCCGCAAAGCTCGCCGCCGAGCGTATGCTGCTCACCGAGCCGGAGCAGCAGCGCTTCCGCGACTTGGGCAGGCTGTGCGCCGGGGCGATGAAAGCCGCTATCGACCGCGTGAAGCCTGGCATGACCGAGTACGAAATCGCGGGGGCGCTCGCCGACGAGGCCTACCGCCGGGGCGTGCTGCCGGTGGTCAACCTCATCGCCACCGACACGCGCATTTTCGATTTCCGCCATCCTCTGCCCACCGACAAGAGGATGGACCGGTACGCGATGCTCGTGCTTTGCGGGCGCAAGTGGGGCCTGGTGTGTTCGATCACGCGGCTGGTGCACTACGGCGCGCTCCCTGAAGGGCTGCGCGAGAAGATGGGAGCGGTCGCGCTCGTAGATGCGACGTTCATCGGCGCGACGCGACCAGGGGCGCAGGTCAATCGGATCTTCGAGCGCGCGGTCGAGGCCTACGCCAGCGCCGGTTTCGCCGACGAGTGGATGCTGCACCACCAGGGCGGGCCGGCGGGCTATGCGCCGCGCGAGTGGGTCGCCACGCCGACAGTCAAGCACGTCGTCCGCGCCGGTGAAGCCTACGCCTGGAACCCGTCGATCACCGGCGCGAAGAGCGAGGATACTATTCTCGTCGGGCCGGAGAAGAACGAAGTGTTGACGGCCATCGACGGCTGGCCGACGCTGCCAATTAAAGTTGACGGGCAGGTCATCGAACGCCCGGCGATTCTGGAGCGGTAATTTTAGCACACAGTTGTTGCACAAGGACCAGGGGCATGAAAGCGCTAGGACTTCACGGAACCCACAACCTGCGCGTGATCGACGCGCCCGAACCCGAACCCGGCCCCGGCGAGGTGCTGCTGCGCGTCACAGCGGTGGGGGTGTGCGGGTCAGATATGCATTATTATAAAGAAGGGGCCATTGGCGATGCGGTAGTGCGCGATGACTTCATCATGGGGCACGAGTTCGCCGGCGTGATCGAAGCGCTGGGGCCTGGCGTGAGCGCGCGCGACTTCCGCCTGGGCGAGCGCGTCGCGGCTGACCCGGCGGTCTCGTGCGAGAAGTGCGAGTTCTGCCTCGCGGGCCACCCCAACCTGTGCCTCAACCTGCGGTTCGCCGGCCAGCCCCCGGACGAGGACGGCGCGCTGCGCCAGTATATCGCGTGGCCGGCGAAGTGTTGCTTTGCGATTCCCGACGCGATCAGCGACGCCGACGCCGCCATGCTGGAGCCGCTGGGCGTGGCGCTGTTCGCTTCAGACCTGGGCAAGGTGAAGCTCGACGACACGGTGGTGGTGATCGGCTGCGGGCCGATTGGCCTGCTGACACTTCAATGTGCACGCCTGGCGGGGGCGGGACGGATTATCGCGCTCGACAAACTGGCCTATCGCCTGAAGGCAGCGCGCGACCTGGGCGCGGACGACACGCTGCTCGTGACTGGCGACACGCACATCGAGAGTGTGCTCGACTGGACGAAGGGGCGCGGCGCGGACGTGGTCTTCGAGGCGGCGGGCGACAACGACGCCATGCGCGACGCAGTAGAGATGGCCCGGCGCGGCGCGCGCGTGATATATGCCGGCATCCCGCCGAAGGACTACATCATGTTTGGGGCGACCTCTTCGCGGCGCAAGGGCCTGACGATCAAGCTGGTCCGGCGCATGAAGCACACCTACCCGCGCGCTATTCACCTGGTGGAGAGCGGCAAGATCAACGTGCGCGCCATCGTCACGCACACCTTCCCGCTCGAACAGGGAGGCAAGGCGTTCGACCTGGTGTCCGTCTACGCCGACGAAGTGATTAAGGCGGTCATCGAACCCAACGCATGAATGAAGCTGGAAGCTGGTCGATCCCAAAGACATACCAGCTTCTCGCTTCTCGCGTCCACGCACGAGGAGCGCCGCATGGCTGTCAATACGCCCGAATGGGTCAAGGACGCCGTCTTTTACCAGATCTTCCCCGACCGTTTCGCCAGGAGCAACGCGGTCCCCAAGCCGACGAATCTCGAAGCGTGGGACGCGCCCCCCACGCCGCATGGCTTCAAAGGCGGCGACCTGGTCGGTGTGGCGGAGCACCTCGACTATCTGCAAGACCTGGGGATCGACGCGATTTACTTCACGCCGGTGTTCCAATCGGCGTCGAATCACCGCTACCACACACACGATTACACCCGCGTAGACCCGATCCTCGGCGGCGACGCCGCGCTGCGGACGCTGCTCGACGCGGCGCACGCGCGCGGCATCAAGATCGTGCTAGATGGCGTGTTCAACCACGCGAGCCGGGGGTTCTTTCAGTTCAACCACCTGCTCGAATGCGGCCCGTCCTCGCCCTACGTGGACTGGTTCACGGTCAACGAGTGGCCGGTGAACGCTTACGATCCGAAGGCGAAGAAGCCGAACTATAAGGCGTGGTGGAACCTGTTCGCGCTACCCAAGCTCAACACGAACACCCCCGCCGTCCGCGCGTTCATCTTCGGCGTCGCGGAGCACTGGGTGCGCTTCGGCATCGACGGCTGGCGGCTGGATGGGCCCTTCGAGATCGACGACGACGCTTTCTGGCGGGAGTTTCGGCGGCGCGTGAAGGCGGTTAATCCTGAAGCGTACATCGTCGGCGAGCTGTGGGACGAGGCGCAACGCTGGCTGGGAGGCGACCAGTTCGACGCGCAGATGAACTACCCCTTCGCGCGCGCGGCGCTTGGCTTCTTCGGCGCGGAGACGCTCAGCGGCCTGCGGCACGGCCCGTAC
>DAOTXU010000285.1:0-15053 GCA_034435135.1 Anaerolineae bacterium
GTCCGAGAACTACCTGGCATTACTTCAGTTTGCCTGTGCGTTACTCTGGTATCGAAGACTGACTTACAATACCTTTTGAGATAGTTTCTAAATCCCCTCTCCCACAAGGGGAGAGGGGATTATAAACCCAGATTTGGGGTATCTTTGCCCCCTCTCCCGTTATACGGGAGAGGGGGACAGGGGGTGAGGGAGCTTTTCAAACACTTTCTAAGATGTTCGAGACACTGGGTAACGCCACGAAGACAAGGAAACTTGCGGCGACGCGGCTGCCTCTCCTCAACATTTGAGCTTTTGGGAGCTATTCATCTTCAGATTCTTGATTTGAGTATCAAAAATTACAACATTGTACTTGACAAAATTCAATTCTAATGCTATGATCTTCAACGAAATTGAGGGTGACATTAAAACCTGAAAGGACAAGGGCCATGTATCCCATACCCATTCAGTGCCCGGTGTGCGGCGGTGAACTCACGGTCACCCGGCTCAAGTGCCACAATTGCGACGTGAGCATTGAGGGGGCCTTCTCGCTCGGCCCGATCACGCGGCTCACGCCCGAACAGTGGGTGTTTATCGAGACCTTTATCCGCTGCGAAGGCAAGATCACGCGCGTTGAAAAGGAATTGAACCTCTCCTACCCTACGGTGCGCGCCCGCCTCGACGACGTGATCCTGGCGCTCGGATACCAGCCCGGCGATGAGGAGGACGAAGCCGAGGAGGAAGAAGCAACCTTTGTCTCCGATGAGGAACGACGCCGCATTCTGGATGACCTGGCCGCAGGGCGCATCACCTCGGCGGAGGCGATCGCTCGCCTGCGCACAGAGTGAGCCGGGTGTGCAAGCGGCTGACAAGGAAATCGAATAGGGGAGGCCAACATGTTGGACTTTGAACCGTTCAAGACCCAGGAGTTGATGAAACACCGACAGAGAGAGCTGATAAACAAAGCCCAAAGTCGCCGGCTAGCCAGGGCCATCACAGCAAAAGAGCAGAGTGTCGCAAACGTGTGGCCTTTCCATGTGCCTGAGCGTGACAATAGTCGCCAATCCGGCCCTATAACCTGGTATGATGTTGTCAGGCAATATCACAAAGAGAACGCGGAAAACTGGCTTTACTGGGCGTCCAGGCATGATTACTCGCCCTGGGCGCGACTCTACCGGTCGTTGTTGACCCGGTTGGGCCGCTGGATGACGGCGTGGGGACAACGCCTGCAAGCGCGATACGGCGCGGTCCCCGAAGGCGCGTGACCGGCCGACCGGCGCAATCTTAAAACCCATCCATGTGGAGGAAATTCAATGGGAAAACTGAAACTGACCGTGCCGCCCGAACTCAAACTGGAGGTCGTCCTTGAAGATGTCAGCGGCGACTTGCGCGTCAGCGCGTGGGAGCGCGACGAGATCGGCGGAGACGGCGACCGCGTCACCCTGCAACAGCACGACGACGGGCGCGTGGTCGTCCGGTGTAACGGCGACTGCCGCCTCAACCTGCCGGCGCGGGCGTCGCTGCTGATTCACAACGTGGCCGGCGACGCGCGCATTACCGGCATCGGGGGGGCGCTGGTGCTTGACCATGTGGCTGGCGACCTGATCCTGCGCGACGTGGGGGCGGTCCAGATTCCCAATGTGTCGGCTGATCTGCGCATCCGGCGCGTGGAGGGCGACGTGAACATCGGCAACGTGGGCGCCGACGCCACCGTGCGCGAGGTGAGCGGCGAGGTGCATATCAGCCACGTGGGCGCCGACCTCTACGTCAGCGACGTGGAGAGCAGTTGCACCGTCGATCACGTCGGCTCCGACCTGGTGCTGAGTATGCCGTTCTTCCCCGGCAACGCCTACCGCTTCCGCGCCGGCTCCGACGTGGTGTGTCGCGTCCCACCGGGGATCAGCGCCCGCTTTATCGTCTCCGCGCCCAACGAGGTCAAGGTTGCAGACGAAGACGCCGCCATCGTCCAGGAAGGGGAACGCCAGATCGTCACTTTCGGCGCAGGCGAGGCTGAGGTGTTCATCGAAGCCGGCAGCGAGGTGCGCCTGGTGAGCGAGCCGGAAGAAGAACCCGGCATCAGCATCGTCGGCGACTTTGACATCGACTTGGGCGATTTTGGCTTCGGCAACCTGGAGGAGAAACTTACCGATATGGAGCGCATCCTGGCGGAGAAGCTTTCCGGGTTGGACGAGCGCCTGCGCGTCAACATCGAGCGGCAGGCGGCAAGGGTCGAAAAAGAAGCCGAGCGCCTGCGCAAGCAGGCCGAGAAGCAGGCCGAACGGCTGCAACGCGCCGCCGAACGGCGCGCCCGGCGGTTCTCCTTCTCCTGGGGATCGACGCCGCCACACCCGCCCACGCCGCCCACCCCGACGACCCCGCGCGCCGACCCGGTCAGCGACGAGGAGCGCCTGCTGATCCTGCGCATGGTGGAGAACAAGCAGATCAGCGTCGAAGAGGCGGAGCGGCTGCTGGCCGCGCTAGAGGGCCGCGCCAAATGAGCGCCGCCGCCCTGGCGCGGAACACCCCGCTCAGCGGCCCGCGCCCCGTCAACCTGCGCACCGACCTGGGCGCCATCGCGGACCTGATCGAAATCTGCTTCGCCGACCAGATGGACGCCCAGGGCCGGGCGGCGGTGCGCGAGATGCGCGCCATGAGCCGGACCGGCCCGCTCTTGTGGCTGCTGAGCGGCCTCAACAGCGCGTCGCGCGGCATCGCTAACGGGTTCGTCTGGATCGACGAGGGGCGGTTGGTGGGCAACGTGTCCATCTACCGCGCCGACCTGCGCGCATGGGGCTGGGTCATCGCCAACGTCGCCGTGCACCCTGACTACCGGCGGCGCGGCATCGCCCGCGAGCTGATGCGGTGCAGTCTGGACCTGTTGCGCGCGCGCGGCGCGCGCACGGTGGTGTTGCAGGTGATGCACGACAACGACGGGGCGATCACGCTGTATCGCAGTCTGGGCTTTTGCCCTGTGCGCACGTGGGTCACCTGGCGACGGTCCGCCTACCTGCCGACGCCGTTCGGCGCGCGCGCCCCGGTCGATCTGGCGCGCAGCGACGACTGGCGCGCCATCTACCATCTCGCTCAACTGACCCGTTCCACCGGGCTGGGTTGGATGCGCGCCGCGGATGCGGGCGCTTTCCGGCCAGGTTTCTGGAGCGCGCTCGGCGATTTCTTGAGCGGAAAGGCCGTCGAGCGTTACGTAGTGCGCGCAGGCGACGCGGTTGCAGCGGCGTTGACGATCTCTATGCCGCTCGTCAGCGGTCAGGATGTGCTCACCCTCATGGTGCATCCCGACCGAAGCGGCGAACTGGAGCGCCCGTTGCTGGAATACGCGCTGCACCGGCTGCGTGGTCGGCAACGAGCCGTCGCCATCGAGCACCCGCACGATGACAAGGCCGGCTCAGCGGCGCTGGCGACGCTGGACTTCGCGCGGCGACAGACGCTCATGGTCATGCGCCACGATCTGGGTTGAAACCGGCTTTAGACGGAAAGTACGGTGAGCAGAAGGAGGCCGTTGGATGAACGAGGCCACGCGACAAGTGCTACAGATGTTACACAACGGAGTCATCACGGCTGACGAGGCCGCCCGCCTGCTCAACGCGATGGGCGAAACCGTGGCAATCGAAATGGCACGGGCAGGGAGCTTAAGTCCCCTGTCCGACCAGGGAATCGCTGAAGAAGCCGGGGCGACCGTTGCTGAGGCGCTCGAAGACGCGACCGGTGCCGTGACGCTACATAGGCCGCACATCGAGCCAGCCGGCGCAGCGGGAATCGCGCCGCTGGCGCCAACCCCCAACGCGACACACACGGGCGACGCGCCGCCCGGCCCGCCAGGCGTGGCCGAAGACCTGGCGCGCCTCCGCGAGTTCTGGCGCTTCCCGTTCGGCGTCAGCCTGATCGTGATGGGCGCGGTGGCGCTGGGGATGGTGTCCAATTACGACAACTTCGGCTTCATCACACCGACGTTCGTGTGCTTGTGGGGCGTATTTGTCGGCGCGGCCATCTTGGCGGGGCTGAGTCTGTGGTCGCGCGGCGCACCCTGGATGCACCTCCGTGTGCGCAACGGCGAAAGGGATTACCGCCTCAGCCTGCCGACGCCTATCCGGTTGGCGGCGTGGGGCTTGCGCGCGGCGCGGCCTTTCATGGGCGAGAGGTTCAAAGACGCCGACCTGGACGCGCTCACCCTGTCGTTGGACGGCGACGTGTCGCCGGAGAATCCGTTCTACGCCGAGGTCCACGACACGGAGTCCGGCAACCACGTGCAGGTTTACATTGGATGACTGGCCTGTGTGAGGAAATGGAGACAATGTGATGACAACAGCAGAAGAACGAATGCGCATTTTGCAGATGATTGCCGAGGGCAAGATCAGCGTTGGCGAGGGCGAAAAGCTTCTGCAAACCCTGCATGAGGGCACAGGCGGCGAAAGCGCGCGCAGCGCCGCCGCGGATAAGCGCTGGTTTCGGCTGCGCGTCACCGATGCGACGACGGGCGCGGCCAGGTTCAGCGTCAACGTCCCGTTAAGCCTGGTGCAGGTGGGCCTCAAGATGGGCGCGCGCTTCGTGCCCGAAATGCACAATGTAAACGTCCAGGAGGTGATCCAACGCATCCGCGAAGGCGCGGAGGGCAAAATCCTGGACGCGGTGAATCACGAGAGCGGTGAGCGGTTCGAGATTTATGTCGAGTAAGGGTTAGGCGCAACCGCACCAGCCAACCGCGCTGATCTTTCGGGCAGCAGGCTGAATCCCGCTGTCCGCACTTAACCCCTGCCGCACCTCTTGCGCCCGCAACGGCTTGACATCTATTGGCAATCAAGCTAGCATCAACCATTGGTGCCTGGCTCAATTGCCCCTTGCCGGGCGCGGCGCGTTTTTGCGGGGGAACCACGAATGATAGATACGAGCGAGGGGCACCGACGCAGCCTGTATATGGCCCTCACGTTTATCATTATCGCCACTGTACCCTGCTATTGTGTGGGATGTCTGTTAATTGCGCTCTGGCCCGGCGAAGCAACAACACCGACGCCCGGCCAATCGCCGACGGTGATCTTCCCCGGCGCGACCGGTTTGTTGACTGCTACCCTCACCCCGACGCTCTTCTTCACCCCGACCCAATACGCGACGAGTACCTCGCCGTACATCCCGCCGCCTGTCGTCACGACGCTCCCGCCGATTCTGCCCACTTCGACGCTGACCTTCACACCCACCCGGACGCCAACCTTCACGCCCACGTTCGTGCCGGTGATCCCTACCAACACGCTTACGCCTTCGCTGACGCCCACGCCGCTCTCGCCCACCTGGACGCCCACCGACACGCCCTCGCCCACGCCTCCGTCGCCGACCTGGACACCTACGGATACACCCACCTGGACGCCCACCGCCTCGGCTCCCGACGCGCTTCCCGTAGAGACGGCGACCTCGACACCACCAGAATCCTCACCTGGTGAATAAGCCCGTATAGCACACACAGAGGAGACCACACCACTGATGATCGACGTTAAGGAAACCCTCAAGGCGCTCTGTAGCGCCAAAGGGCCGCCCGGCTACGAAAGCCAGGTGGCCGATGTGGTGCGCCGAACCTGGGAACCGCTCACCGACGCCATGGAAGTCGGGCGTATGGGCGACGTGATCGGCATCAAGCGCGGGAGCGGCGCAGAGCCGCGCCGGAAGATCATGCTCGCCGGCCACATGGACGAGATCGCCTTGATCGTCACCAAAATCGATGGCGCGTTCCTGCGCATCGGCCAGATGGCCGGCATGGACCGGCGCGTCCTGCCGGGCCAGTTTGTCACGGTGTTCGGCAGGCGCGAATTGCCCGGCTACATCGGCAACGTGCCGCCGCACCTCCTGTCGCCCGAACAGCGCGAGCAATACCCGGAATTCGAGGAATTAGTGGTTGACCTGGGCCTGCCTGCTGAGGAAGTGGCCGGCCTGGTGCGCGTGGGCGATGTAGTGAGCTTCGACGCGCCCCCGGTAGAACTGCAAGGGAGCCGGCTGGCGGCCAAGTCGATAGACAACCGCGCGGCGGTGGCGGCGATCACCGTGTGCCTGGACCTGCTGCAAGGCCGGGATCACGTGTGGGATGTGCTGGCGGTAGCGACCACACGCGAGGAAGTCGGCACACACGGCGCGCGCGCGACGGCGTTCCAGTACCGCCCCGATGCGGCGATTGTCCTCGACGTGACGTTCGCCAACCAGCCCGGCGTGAACGACGTGACCTGCGAGTTGGGCGCCGGCCCAACCCTGGCGCTGGGGCCGAACTTCCATCCTAAGATGTATAAAGCGCTCACCAAGACCGCCGAGCGCCTGGAAATGAAAGTCCACCCGGAGCCAGAACCCTATCCGGGTGGGACCGACGCCTGGTCGATCCAGGTCAGCCGCGAGGGGATCCCCACCGGGCAGATCGGCCTGCCGCTGCGCAACATGCACACACCCGTCGAAGTGGTGGACGTGAAGGACGTGGAACGGGCAGGTCGCCTGATAGCTGAGTTCATCGCCGAGATGCAGGCCGATTTCCTGGACACGCTGACCTGGGATATGGAAGAATGCGAAGATGAAGGCGATGAGGCGGAGGGGGAAGACGAGACATGATCCTGAAAGAACTCTCCGAAGCCTTCGGCGTCTCCGGCGCGGAAGACGAAGTGCGCCAGGCCATCATGTGCCGCATCCGCGACCACGCCGATGAAGTCAAGATCGACGCGCTCGGTAACGTGCTTGCTACCCGGCGCGGCGCCGGCAAGGTGAACCTTCGCGTGATGGTGACCGCCCACATGGACGAGGTGGGGTTTATGGTGGTCGGCCACGACAGCGACGGCCTGCTCAAGTTCCGCGCGGTGGGCGGAGTTCATCCTAACGTGACGCCGGGCACGCGCGTGGTGGTCGGGCCGAAGAAGATTCCCGGCGTGATCGGTATGTCGCCGATCCACCTGGCGCGCGATTCCAACTTCGGCAAGGTCGTCGAAATCAACGCCTTGCGCGTGGACATCGGCGTCAGCAACAAGGACGCAGCCAAGCGCAAAGCGCCGCTGGGGACGTTTATGACCTTCGACACCCGCTTCACCGAACTCGGCCCCACTGTGCGCGGCAAGGCTTTCGATGACCGGGTGGGATGCGCCGTGCTGGTTGACCTGTTCACCGGCGACCCGTTCCCCTTCGACCTGTACGCGGCCTTCACCGTGCAGGAGGAGGTTGGTTTCCGGGGAGCGCAGGTGGCGGCTTTCGCGCTTGAGCCGGACGTGGCCTTTGCCCTGGAGGGCACCATCTGCAACGATCTGCCCCAGGAACCGGACAAGGACCGGCCTCCCGTCACCCGGCTGGGGCACGGCCCCGCCATCTCGGTCATGGACCGCACCGTGATCGCCGACCGCCGCCTGGTCGATCACCTGGTGGGCACGGCGAAAACGCACGGCATCCCGTACCAGTTCAAGACGCCCGGCGCGGGCGGCACCGACGCGGGCGCGATTCACACCGCGCGCGCGGGAGTGCCCTCGGCGGTGGTTTCGGTGCCGTGCCGGTACATTCACGGCCCGGCGGCCATTATGAGCCTGGCGGACTATGATAACGCCGTGAAACTCATGCGGCAGGCGTTGCTGAGCCTGGAACCGTCCATTCTGAAAAACGAGAGGTAGACCGTGAAAGACACGATCAAGAAACTGGTAGAAGCCTGGGGACCTTCCGGGTTTGA
This sequence comes from Anaerolineae bacterium, assembly GCA_034435135.1. Taxonomy (GTDB): domain Bacteria; phylum Chloroflexota; class Anaerolineae; order Aggregatilineales; family JAFGMM01; genus JAOSJO01. The sequence goes on from DAOTXU010000285.1 coordinate 7,661, forward strand.
GCACGAGGTGCGCGCCCTGATCCGCGAGGAAGTCAAGGGGCTGGCCGACGAAATCCGCGTTGACGCGCTGGGCAACCTGATCTGCCGCATGGGCAGCGGCGGGACCAGGATTATGATCGCGGCGCACATGGACGAGATCGGCCTGATGGTCACGCACGTCGATGAAAAGGGGTTTCTGCGCTTCACCAGCATCGGCGGCCTGATGCCCAAAGCGCTCTTCGCCAACCGCGTGCGCTTCGAGAACGGCGTGCTCGGCACGATCAGCGCGGACGGGACGGAGTGGGACAAGGCCCCGAAGCTGGACGACTGCTATATCGACGTGAGCACCGGCGCAGATACAGACGCCGGCGTCGGCGTGGGCGACGCGGCGGCCTTCTGGCGCGAGATGGAAGTGCGCGGCAACCGGATCATCGCCAAGAGTATGGACGACCGCATCGGGTGCGCGGTGGGCATTGAGGCCATGCGCAAGCTAAGAAAGACCGACCACGAGGTATACTTCGTGTTCACGGTGCAGGAGGAAGTCGGCCTGCGCGGCGCGCGCCCGGCGGCTTTCGGCCTGGAGCCGGACTTCGGCATTTCGCTGGACGTGACCGCCAGCGGCGACACGCCCAAAGGTCTCAAGATGGCGGTGGAACTGGGCAAGGGCGCGGCCATCAAGGTGCGTGACGGCGGCCACATCGTCCCGCCAGCCATCAAAAACCTGATGGTGAAGCGCGCCGAGGAAGCTGGCATCGCGCACCAGTTGGAGGTCCTGGGCGGCGGCACAACCGACGCCGCCGGCATCCAGCTCAGCCGGGAGGGCGTGCCGTCGGGGTGCATCTCCATCCCGACGCGCTACCTGCACACCGTCTCCGAGACGGTGGACATCAACGACGTGAGCGCGTGCGTAGACCTGCTGGTCGCCGTTCTGAGCAAGCCCTTTGAGGTTTAGCGACCGCTGCCGCATGTTGTCTACGTCATGCGTGCCAGTTGTGCGATTTGTTGCCCGGACAATGGGCTTAAGCCCACTGTCGGTGCTCGTTCTTCGGTTGAGTCTCGTGGCCTCGCTCGCCCTGGTGGCGGGATGCACCCCTGCACCTGGCGTCTCCTCTCCGACGGTCACGCTGACCGTAGCCCCCAGACCCACCTCACCGCTCGCCACGCTGACCCCCGTGCCGTCCGAGACGCCGGAGCCGACGGTGAGCCGGGTCACGCTGCGCCTGTGGTTGGTGGAGCCGCTCGCGCCGGGCGGCGCTGCGCCGGAGGTGCTGCTCGAACAATTGGAGGCGTTCCGCGCCCTGAACCCTGCCGTTATCTTCGACGTGCGGGTAAAACTGCCCGACGGCACGGACGGCGTGCTGGAAGTGCTGCGCAGTGCGCTCGCTGTGGCCCCGCGCGCCCTCCCCGATCTGGTGTTGCTGAAACGAGTCGATTTGGTCAGCGCCGCCGGCAGCGGCCTGATCCAGAAGCTAGAGGGCCGGCTGCCGGGAGAAATCCTCAACGACTGGTTCTCGGTCGCCAGGGAAATGGGCATAGTGAACGGGGAACTCTACGGCGCGCCCTACGTGCTCGACGCACAACACCTCGCCTACCGCAAAACCGCCATTGAGGTGCCGCCGGCGCGCCTTGAGGATGTGCTGGACGCCCCGCCGCCTTACCTATTCCCCGCCGGCAGCAGCGACAGCATCGTCGGCCAGTACCTGGCCGGCGGCGGTCAGCTCAGCGAAAACGGGCAGGCTGTCCTCGACCGGGAGCCGCTGTTGGAAGCGCTCCAGTTCTACGAGCGCGCAGTACAAGAGAACGTCGTGCCGCTGACGGTGCTCGAATACGAAAACGCGGACGGCTATGTGCAGGATTTCCTCAGCGGGATGAGCAGCCTGGTCCATATGAATGCTTCAACTTACCTCAAGCGACGTGGGGAGATGCCCAGCACCGGCATCGCCCTGATACCGGCTGCACAGGGTCCCGGCGTTACCGTCGTCGCCGGCTGGTCGTGGGCGATGGTGACGACCGACCCGGACCGGCAAGTATTAGTCTTGGAACTCCTCAACTGGTTGATGCGCCCCGAAAACCTGGGCGCGTTCAGCCGCGCCTCGCGGGTGTTGCCGGCGCAGCGGACCGCGCTGCAAATCTGGGGCGACGAACCGTACAGCGCCTTCGCAGAGGCCTTGCTAGAGAACGCTGTGCTCCGCCCCAGCAGCGCCGCCGACATGACGACCGCGCGCGCGTTGCAGGAAGCGCTGCGCAATGTGCTCCTGGGGCGGCTTTCAGCGGAGGAGGCGGCAACCGCCGCCGCCGAGAGCGTCAACCGGCCCAGCCCATGAGCCAGCCTGGCGTTAGCGTTTCCGTACAGCTAGATGTCAGGTGGGCGCGCATCAACACCGGTCCGGCGGCTGGCGCAGACCGGTAAAATCACCGATAATGCAAGTAGAGTGTTTTCGCGGTGACAGGAGCCGTCGATGCCCGACCGGAATAACGAAACCCCCCCGTTGGGAACCGACGCCGAACTCCCTGACTGGCTGCGCGACGCCGACAACGAACTGCCCGACTGGCTGCTCGACACGGCCCAATCGACGCCGACCCCGCCGATCAGCCAGGTGTACTTGCAGGGCGAGTCGCCTTTTGAAGAAGAGGTTACGCCGGTCAAGTCCACCCCGGCGGTCAAAGCGAAACGCGCGCATCGAAAGAGACGGCGCGGCTGCCGGGCCGTGCTGGTCGCCCTGAACGCGCTGGCGCTGCTCACGCTGGGCGGCGTGCTGCTGGTCAAGGGACCGTTGCAGAGCGCGCTCAACCCTTCGCCTACACCGACGCTTACCGCGACGCTCACGCCTACCTCGACCACTACGCCTTCCCGGACGCCGACCACCACGCCTACCGCCACGCATAGCCCTTCGCCGGCGCCAACGTATACGCCGTCCCTCAGCCCGACGCCGCGCCCGACCCGCACCCCCGCGCCGCCGACGCCGACCATCACCCCCAAGTTCACCTTCTCGCCGACGGCGACGCTGAGCGCCGATCAGCGCGCGCAGGCCGCGCTGACCGACATCGCGTTCGACCTGGCGCAGCGACCGGACGACCCGGCGCTGCTCGTCGCGCGCGGCGATGCGTTGCTGCAAACCGGCGACGTGCGCGCAGCGCTGGCGGCTTTCTCGGCGGCGATTGAGGCCGGCAGCGACGACGCCACGCCGTACTACCGTCGCGGGGCGGTCTATCGCCAGCAGGGTGACTACGCCGCTGCTATCGCCGATCTCGATCAGGCGCTTACGCTCGATCCAGAGTTAGGCCCGGCCTACTACGAGCGCGCGCTGGCGCACTACTTTTCCGGCGCGCAGGCGCAGGCAGCCGACGACCTGAGCGCGGCCATCACGCTGCTTGACGACGCCGCAGCCCTGGCCGACGCCTACCACCAGCGGGGCGCAGTGCGTGTGGCGCTGGAGCAATACCGCGCCGCCATTGACGACTTCAAAGAGGCCGCCGCGCGCTATTACGAACTGGGCCGGATTGAGGATGCCATGGCCGACTGGGAAACAGTGCTGGAAGGCGATCCCGACAACGCCAGCGCGCTTGCCGGTCTGGGCGTGGCGCTCTTCGCTCAGGGACTCGCAGACGAAGGGTTGGGGCGCTATCAAGAAGCGGTCGCGGTTGAGCCGGGCTACGCCGACCCGGATTGGCTCGACGCGAACGAAGCGTGGGGGACGGCGCTGCGTTCGGACGCGCGCGCGCTGCTCAAGGCGCTGGGTGAGGCAGAATGACGCCGTTTGTCCCGCCTCAACGGGATGTTTGACTCTTCCCAATTCGCGTACTCGGATATATGCTGACAATAGACCCTGGGCCGGCGTGCGTGCATCCGTCAGAAAAGTGAGGGCGCTGTGTTCCTGCGAGTTCTTATGCCGGTGACCAAACTCAACTGGTTCAATGACACGAGGAGCGAACATGGATATTCGAGGCAAGAATGTCCTGGTTCTTGGCGGCTATGGCCTGGTCGGTGAGGCGGTATGCCACGAGTTGATGGCCGAGCAGCCCGCGCGGCTGGTGATTGGCTCGTTGCGCCGGGAAGAGTCGGAGGCGGCAATGCGCGTGTTCCGCGCCGCGTTTCCCGACAGCCCCACCGAGCTGATCGCTACGTGGGGCAATATTTTCGTCCGCCGCGCGTATAAGGACCTGCACCCGACGGAAATCTTCGCCGACCCCGCGAAGCGCGCGCGGCATATTGCGGACATCTTCGATCCACTGGACGACGACATTCTGCACGCTGCCAACCTGTTTCAACTCATCACCGGTAAGGCTGAGGAGCTAGGCGGCAGGGCGGCGCACATCGTCGTTGACTGCGTGAACACGGCGACAGCCATCGCCTACCAGAACGTGTATCGCCGCACCGACGAACTGCGCCGGGGGCTGAGCGATCCCGGCGACGCCGAATGCAGAGTGTTGGCCGAGAACCTCATCGGGTCGCAGTATATCCCGCAACTGGTGCGCCACATCCAGATTCTTTATCAGGCCGCCAAAGAAGTAAAGACTGAAGCCTACGTCAAAGTGGGGACCAGCGGCACAGGCGGCATGGGTCTGAACATCCCCTTTACGCACGGCGAGGAGAAGCCCTCGCGTGTACTGTTGAGCAAAAGTGCGGTGGCCGGCGCGCACAGCCAGTTGCTCTTTCTGCTCGCGCGCACGCCCGACGGGCCGACCGTCGTGAAAGAGGTCAAGCCGACGGCGGCTATCGCCTGGAAGCGCATCGGTTACGGGCCGGTTTCTGACCGGGGTCGCCCAATCGCGCTGTACGACTGCGCGCCAGAGGCGGCGATCCCGCTTGAGGAGGCGCTGAAGCAAGCCGAGAACAGCGCGTGCGGCCAACCGCTGGGGCGGCAACTGGAGTCGGTGTACATCGACACCGGCGAGAACGGCGTGTTCTCGCTGGACGAGTTTACGGCGATCACCACGCTGGGCCAGATGGAATTCATCACGCCGCAGGAGATCGCGGCGGCGGTAGTGCAGGAGATCAAGGGGGGCAACACCGGCCACGACATCATCGCAGCGCTCGACAGCGCGGCGATGGGGCCAACCTATCGCGCCGGCTTTCTGCGCGGCACGGCGCTCCGGCGGATGCGCCAACTTGAGCGACAACACGGCGTGCGCAGCGTGGCCTTTGAGGTTTTAGGGCCGCCGCGCCTTTCCAAGCTGCTGTTCGAGGCGCACCTGCTCGAACGTCGGTTCCACACGATGGACGCGGTTCTGGCCGAGAAGCCGGAAGCCATCGCGCAACTTGCGTGGGAGGAAGTCAGGTGCGACCAACAACTGCGCGCGCACATCCTCTCCATCGGCCTCCCCATCCTGCTCCCGGACGGCAGGCATATGCTGCGCGGGCCGGTTGTTAAGTCCAACACGGCAGAGGCCGGCTGGATCGACCTGACGCCGGACAACATGGCGCTGTGGCAGAGCCGGTTGAGCATCATCATCGCCGACATCGACGCGGCGATCCGCGATGAAGACACCTCGTCCGCGCGGCGGCGCGCCTTCCCCGCCGAGCGCAACTGGGCCGCGGATCACTCATTCGACGTGGGCGAGATCGTGGGCTGGATTTTCATCCACGAAGAGGAGGGGCTACGCGCGAAGGCGTAAAACCATCAAGCGCATCCGGTGACTCTGGATGCGCCTGAATCATTCTAATGACATCAAGACCCTGATCGCCTCTACTGCCTGCGCGCCTGGTCGGCCTGATCCTCGACCTCCACAAGCCCCATGCGCTGGGCAAATCGTTCGTATTGCCGGCGTTGTTCTGTGCGACGCTGCTGCTCTTCGGGCGAAAGTACAGCTAACTCATCCGTAGATTCACGGTCTGCACTCGGCTGGCTGGCTTCCGGCGTCAATTCGGTCCGGCTTGCTGGCTCACTGAGCGCCCGACGGGTCCCTGTACCGCCCCCGGCAGGGAAGATCGTATGGAGCAATTCGCGTAACTTTGTCTGTAACATGTGTCCTCCTGGCTGATGATGAAACAGTGAACTGATTCAAACTTACGTCAATAGCTGGCCTAAGGCCTTTCTCTACCTCACCTCTGTCTCGCCTGCGGCTCGACACCCCCTCTCCGCAAGCGGAGAGGGGGACGGGGGGTGAGGTGTCCGCCAACACGACAAGCTCCACACGCACCGGGGTCGTTGGCTAAAAAAGCTTGAATCACTTCAGTATCTCGCATGAGCGACTTGAAACCGGCGCAAATGCGCGCAAAGTTATAATTCCTGAGTTACAGAGAATGATAATCTAATTGCTCCAAAATAACAAGCTTTTTCTGTTTTTTAGCAAGCTGAACCCGACAAGATTTAAGTTTCGCTTGAGCGCTGCTGCTTTATAATTAGTCGTCAGAAGTCGCGTTTTGGGGCTGCCAGGAAAGCCCGGCAAGGGAGGAGGCAACGATGTTCGCGCGTCTATCGAATAGCTGGGAGTTGGTCAAGGCCAGTTGGGCCGTGCTGCGCGCCGATAAGGAGTTGATCGTCTTCCCCATCGTCTCGATGATCGGGGCCATCATCGTGACCATCGTTTTCGCCTTCCCGATGGCCGCGACCGGTCTCTTTGAGGCGCTGGCAGGGGGCGAAACCACCGGCAGCCAGGTGGTGAGCCTGGCGCTGGCGTTTCTGTTCTACCTGGTGATGTACTTCGTCGTGATCTTCTGCAACACCGCGCTGATGGGCGCGGCGATGATCCGCTTGAACGGGGGCGACCCCACGCTCAACGACGGTTTCCGCATCGCTTTTGAGCGCACCTCCACCATCCTGGGGTACGCGCTGATCTCGGCCACAGTGGGCATGATCCTGCGCGCCATCGCGGAGCGCGGCATCCTGGGGCAGATTGTCAGTTCCATCACCGGCTTCGCCTGGAATGTGGTAACGTTCCTGGCGGTGCCGGTGCTGGTGGTCGAAAATGTCGGCCCGATAGAAGCGGTCAAGCGCAGTGGGGCGCTCCTGCGCAAGACCTGGGGTGAGCAGATCATCGGCAACTTCAGCATCGGCGCGATCTTCGTATTGTTGGCGCTCGCGGTGATCCTGGTGAGCGTGCCGTTGTATATCATCGCGGCGTCGCTCGATTCGGTCGCGCTCATCGTCATGGTGGTGCTGCTGGATGTCGTGGTACTCGTCGGGCTGTCGCTGGTCAGCGCAGCCTTGAACGGCATCTATGCGATGGCGGTGTATCGCTACGCAGCCGGGGGCGAGGCCGGCGCTTTCTTCAACCAGGAGTTGGTAGCGGGCGCTTTCCGCCAGAAGTAGGCTCCTAAGATTAACGGACAAGGGGCTTAGAAACTATCTCAAAAGGTATTGTAAGTCAGTCTTCGATACCAGAGTAACGCACAGGCAAACTGAAGTAATGCCAGGTAGTTCTCGGACTTTTTCTCATAACGCACCAAGATGCCACGACACTTGGACAACCA
>DAOTXU010000286.1:0-9631 GCA_034435135.1 Anaerolineae bacterium
CCTCTAATACTACAGCCGCAGTTGACGGCTGCGAGCCGGTTTTGTTAGGGTCGCGCCACCATATGTGGGGTTGGCGTTCCACATAGAATGGCGCATCTGGCCCTTGCGCAACGATGTGCGGCTGTAGTACTAAATCGGGGCAAGCTCACATGCCTGCCCCAGGCTCCCCCGCTCCCCCTTCACCCGATACAGCATCTCCCCCGCCTTCGGCACGTACAGCACCCCCTCAGCCTCGCGGCCCTGCCAGTCCTCCACGCGGATGCGCGCCGGGTCGCAGTAGCCCAGATTGAGCCGCGCGCAATCCTCCGGCGGGATGCGGCTGGCGAGCGTCACCGCGATGCGCGGCTTCTCGACGCCGGCCTCATACGCGCCCACGCCCTTCACGTGCGTGCTGTGCGCCAGCACGCCGAGCGGGATGTGTTTGAACCGGTCCCACTGCTTGAGGAAGTAATCGAGCACGTGGTAGCCGGCCTTATAGATGTACCTGCCGTGCGTGTCGCTCACCTTGCCCAGGTGCGGCGCGTAGATGATGAGTTCGCCGCCGTCGGCGACGGCGGGTTCGAGCTTGTACATCGCCTTGCCGCCGGTCCACAGCTCGTCGTACATCGGCGGCGCGTGCGAGAGCACGCGCTGGTAGGGCGCATCCACCCAGGTGATGTGCCGCTGCGCCGAAAGCTGCGCGGCGGCGTGGAACGCCCCGTGCACGTCGCCGGCGAAGACGCCCGCCAGCCCCTCGCCCTCGACCACCAGGCTCAGCAGCGCCACCGGCGTGGGGAGCATCGCGGCGGCGGCGTGGATCATCGCGCGCATGGGCGTGCGCTCAATGCCGATGGTGTTCAGGATGGTGATGAGCGCGCCGAGCCAGTGCGTGGTGTTAATCATCTCCGGCCCGGAGATGCCGGGCCAGAGGTACTTGGCCCCGCCCGAAAAGCCGACGACCTCATGCGGGAAGGTCGGCCCGACGATGAGGATGGCGTCGTGCTCGACCGCCGCTTTGTGAATCCGCACGGGCACGTCGCCGCCGAGCGACGGATGCCAGGCCGCGCCTGCGATGGCCTTCACCTGCTCCTGAGTGATCCTCCCCAGCGTGTGCAGCGCGCCGGGGTTGTCCCACTCGTGGTTGAGCAGGCGCACATGCCGGTAGCCGTTATCCCACTCCGCTGGCGCGACGCCCACTAAACGGCACAGCGCCTCGTCGCCCAGCGGCGGGTGTGTGCCGAGCGCGACCATGAAGTCAAGCTGCTTGGCGTCGCGCAGCACCTCCGCCAGAATGCGGAACAGCAGCGGCAACGGCAGCGTGCGCGTGTGGTCGGGGATCAACACGAGCAGCCGCGCGCCTTTAAAGCGGCCTTCCAGCGCGCGCGTGATCGTCTCGTGGATCGTCGCTTCGGGCAGCAGCCCGTTCTCGGCGACAGCCTGTGCGTACAACATCGTCAGACTCCTCCGTAAGCGCTGAACCCCCCGTCGATGGGGACGACCACCCCGGTCACGAACGCGGAGGCTGGCGACACCAGCCACAACACTGTGCCGAGCAGGTCTTCCGGCAGGCCGAAGCGCCCCATCGGCGTGTGGTCAAGGATTTGTTGGCCGCGCGGGGTCAGTTCCCCCGTCTGCGCGTCGGTGAGCAGGTAGCGGTTCTGCTTGGTGAAAAAGAACCCCGGCGCGATGGCGTTCACCCGCACCCCAGACGAATACTCCTGCGCCATATGCACGGCCAGCCATTGCGTGAAGTTGCTCACGGCGGCTTTAGCGGCGGCGTAGGCCGGCACGCGCGTCAGCGGGCGCAGCGCCGCCATGGACGAGATGTTGAGGATCACGCCCGCGCCGCACTCGGCCATCTTGCGCCCGAACACCTGCGACGCCAGGAACGTGCCGAGAAAGTTGAGGTTGAATACCCACTGCGCCGCCTCCGGCGGCAGGTCGAAGAACGGCAGTTCGGCGCTGGTGGTGGCCTGCGGGCGATTGCCCCCCGCGCCGTTGATGAGGATGTCGGCGGGGCCGAACGCCGCCTCGATCTTCGCGGCAGCTTCTTCGAGGCTGGCGCGGTCGAGTACATTCGTCTCTACGCCAATGGCGCGCGCGCCGATCTCATCCGCGAGCGCCTGCGCGCGGTCCTCGGCCAGGTCGAGGATGGCGACATTGGCACCGTGCGCCGCCAGGAAGCGGGCCATCGCGCTGCACAGCACCCCCGCGCCCCCGGTGATGGCGACGGCCTTGCCGGTAAGATCGAAAAGATTGGCGTTGTCGGTCATGGTGCGCGCTTACCTCCTCCGTCACGCAAGCAAAATCAACCGCGAATAACGCAAATCACGCGAATGCAGAACCTCAATTCGCGTTATTGGCGGGTTAACCCTCCTCCGCCCTGCCCACGACCACGCCGGCGAGCGCCTCCAGCACGGTAATCACCGCGCTGTTGTCCAACTCGCCGTTGCCCATGCTCACCATCGCCTCGTAGAGCTGGTGCGCGACCGCCGTCAGCGGCAGGGGGACGTTATAAGTCCGCCCGGTGTCGATGATAATCTTCAGGTCCTTCGCCTGCATCCGCGCTTTAAAGCCCGGCGACAGGTTGCGCTTAAAGAGTCGCGGCGGCTTGGTGTCGAGCGCCCAGCACTGCGCCGCGCCCCGGCTGATCGCCTGCACCACGCGCTCCGGGTCAACGCCGGCCTTCTGCGCCAGCACCAACGCCTCGCACATGGCGACCATCGTGCCGGCGACGACGATCTGGTTAGCAGCCTTGGCGATCTGCCCCGCGCCGCTCTCGCCGACCCAGACGACCGTCTTGCCCATCGCCTCGAAGAGCGGCATGGCTTTTTCCAGCGCCTCCTGCGGCCCGCCGACCATGATGCTCAGCGTGCCCTGCCGCGCGCCGATGTCGCCGCCGCTCACCGGCGCGTCGAGCGCCATCACCCCGACCTTCTCCAGCGCAGCCGCGACCATGCGCGCGGTTTCGGGCTTGATGGTGCTGTTGTCGATGTAGATCATCCCGGCCCGCGCGCCTTCAATAATCCCGCCCGGCCCCAGCACGACCGCCTCCACGTCGGGCGAGTCGGGCAGGTTGGTGAACACGAAGTCGCTTCGCTCGGCGACTTCGCGCGGGGACTCAGCAGGCGTCGCGCCCTCGCCGGCGAGTTGAGCGACAATCGCGCGGCTGCGGTTGTGCACAGTGAGCGCGTGGCCGGCTTTCATCAGGTTGCGCGCCATCGACGCGCCCATGATGCCGAGGCCGATATATCCGACACGTGCCATCAGGTTTCTCCTCTAGAAAATGGATTACCGGCGGACAAGGATGCCTCATTTTAACACGTTAACGTGGTAATACACCCTGCGCCGTGGGGGGTAGTGATGCTGGCACAGGACAAGGCGCTTATCCCCCCGGTCCTACCCTGTCAACGATCACCGGCACGCCGGGCCGGCGGCGGTGCCCGGCAGGCCGCCGAGCCACGTCGCGCGCCCGCTCGCGGCCTCTACCCGGATGAACTCCGCCGCGAGGCCCGAACAACGCGGCTGCCGCACCAGCAAGAACGCCTCATCCGAGAGCCAGAGGTACGCGCTCTCGCCCCCGCCGCTGATGTCCCACAGGGTGCGGTCCTGGCGCATCGGGTCCTCCGCTTGCAGGTCAAAGATGTGCAGCCGCTCGTCGATCCGGCAATCCTCCTCCGCGCCGGTCCCGTCCGTCGCCAGCAGGTAGCGCCCGCCGGGCGAGACCAGCAAATCGCGCAGGCTGACGTAGGTGTTCACCGACCAGCGCTCCGCTTTGCCGCTCGCCGCGTCTGCCGTCCAGAGCACGCCGTTGACATACCCGCCCGGCCCCGATCGGACCGGAGGCCCCTGCTCCACGTAGTAGAGGCGCGCACCGTCGTGGGCCCATGCGATTTCGCCGAGCGTCTCCCACGCCGAGGTGAGCAGGGCGCGCTCCTCGCCGCCGGGGACGCGGATGACCAATGTGGCCCGGTCGCGGACGAAGGCAAGCCGGCCATCGGTGGTCGCGAAGCGCGGGTGCGACGCGCCGGGCAAGATGAGCGGCGATGCGCCGCCGGCCAGGTCAAACACGGCAACGCCTGACGCCTCCTCGACCGCCAGCAGCGCGCCGTCTGCCGACCACGCCGGCGCGCCCACCGCCTCCTTCAGGTCGAGCGCCAGGTCCGCGCCGCCGTCCCATGTATAGACGTGTGGCTGGCGCGTCGGCGCGCCGCCGAGGTCGGGAAAGACGCTCACGTAGGCGACCCGCGCGCCGTCGGGAGAGGGCGCGAAACTCTCGGCGCCCCAACGCGCCGGCAAGTCGGTTGGGTCGCTCAGCAGGCGATACTCCAGGTCGGCGCTGCCGGGGCCGACCTGCCAGAGCAGGCACGCCTGCGGCGCGTCGGTCGTGGCCGGGACGCCGAAACGCGCCGCGCTGCCGATTTCGACCGGGGGCGGCAGCACGATAAACGCCGCCTCGACGAAACGGTATGGCTCGCTTTGGAGCGAGAGGCGCAGCGTGTACGCGCCGGGTTCGAGCGGCGCGCCGGGCGTGTCGGTTTCGACGAGGTGCGTCGTCTCGCCGTCCGCGCCCTTATCCCATGTAAAGAACTCCTCGCGCCAGGGTCGCGCGATGGTCGGCTCCGCGCGGGCGGGCGCATACATGAGCCGCCGGTGCACGGTCTCTCCCGCGGGGATGAGCTGGTAGCGCCAGCGCGCGAAGACGCGCGCCGTCCCGGCGGGGAAGAGACTCATGGCCGGCGTCTCCGACGCATCGCCGAACGTGAGCGCGTAGAGGGCCGGGCGGTCCGCTGGCGGGCGCTCCGGGTTCGCAATGGCCGGCGCGCCGCCGACGGTGGGGGTGACATCGGCAAGCGGCGCGGGTGTGGGGCACCTGTCCGGCAGCGCCCCCTGCATGGCGTCGGTTTGGCCGTCGGCGCTCTCGACGCGGAGGCGGAAGACCGCTGGCTCAGCCGGCGGGCAGGGCTGCGTGAGCGTGAACGTCGCCCCTGTTAGGCGCGTGTCGTCGGAGTAGTAGGCGTAAGGCGGCGCGCCGCCGCTCGCGTTGATGCGCACGGTGTACGTGGCGCGGTCCCCTTCAGCCGTCGCATCGACAATCGTCCAGAAGATGATGAGCGGACCGCCGGGCGGGGTTTCGGTGGGCAGCGGCGCGTAAGTAGCCGTCGGCGATGGCGGAACCGGCGTCGAGCCGGGCTGACATGCCGCCAGCGCGGTCAGGAGGATCAACGCAAGAGGTGACGCGCGGCGCATAAGGACTATCTTGCCTGACGGGACCAACGTTGGCGCGTCTAGACGCGCGGGCAGCAGAGACGAACGCCCGCACGTCGCGGAAACAGGGTTGGCGGCGCCAGTTAGGTGTCTCCCAAACCAGCAAGGGTAGCTCTACATAATGGCGTGGTCCAGCGCAACCGTCCCATTTGGAAACAGGACAAGGGGCTTAAGCCCCTTGTCCCACCCACCGGAGGGTTGAAACAAGCTAAAAGACGCGCGCGGCACCCCATGAATGGACGCTCCACGCTATGCTGTCGCGCTACCCCAGCAAGAGACAGGCGCGCCTCACTGGGCCGGCTCAAGCCAGTACTCGTCGCCGCGCCCCTCGACCGTCCAGCCCTCGACGCTCCGGTAGCGGACCTTCCACCACACGAAGCCGTCTTCGCACACCGGCCCTTCGAGCACATCGAAGACGCCGCCGGCGGGGATGTCGCGCAGGTAGCGCCCGCCGGGTTCGGCGCGCATCCGGTTCGGCGTGCCGGGCGTCACGCGCCCCTGAGCGCCGACGGCCAGGCGCGGCGGCGGCGCGCCGGGGCACTCGAAGTCCGACGGCGGGGCTGCCGGAGTCTGCGCCTGCGTGGGGGTTGGGCCGCCCGTCGGGACGCTGACCACCGCCTGCGCGCTCATGCGCCAGCCAGTCACCCCCCAGACCACCGCCGCCGCTGGGTCGCCACCCGCCGGCTCGGTGCCGGCGATCTTGCCGGGCTGCCCCTCGCGCCAGATGTACACTCCCTCGTCGCCGACGTAAGCTGCCGTCTGCCCCGTAGACGACAGCGCCACCTTCGCCGGGCCGCCGGTGAACGGGAGTTCCCAGGATTGGTCGTCAGCGGAGACGAACATCCAGGTGAAGCTCAAGCCTGCCTGTTGGTCGAACGCCGGGATAAAGGACAGCCTCCCTGACTCGGCAGGGTAGGCGAGGCTGTAAAGCTCAGGCGTGCCGGAAAGGGATTGCCTGTCGCCTGTCGCCGGGTCGATGAACGCCCACCGCCCGGAGGAGTAGGCCACGCCGATGTAATCCTTCGCGCCGTCGGACATCCAGAAGAAATCGACGACCGACCCGCCCTCGCCGGTGCTCTGGCGCACGTCAGCCTTCAGCGCCCCGTCCGCGTCATAGACCAGGAACGCCTCCTCAAAGCGGCTGTTACTCTCGTTATACACCGGCAGGTGCAGCGCAATCCCACCGATCCCCCACTTGGGGTCCCGGATGGTCGGCGTGCCGGACTGTTCGGGCAGTTCGGGCACAATCGCTTTGGCGGAGCCGGTCGCCAGGTCGTAAGTGACCAGCCGGTACGCGCCTTCGACGACGCTGTAGTCCATCCAGGCCAGCACCGCGCCATCGGGCGACCAGGTCGGCGCGGAGCGGGTGATGTAGTTATCGGGCGTCCCTTCCGTCATGAAAGACGCGCCCGCCGGCTGGGTGGCGACGGCGGTCGCCTCCCCGGTCTCGATCTCCAGCAACCCAATGTCAATGGGCAGCGGGCTATCGCCGGTCCCGGCTGGGCTTTCGAGCGCCGCGATACCGATCTCGGCCACCGACGTGTAGGCGACGCGGCTTGCGTCGGGCGAGAGGACGGGTTGCGCGTTATGCCCGGTCCTGGTCAACTGCTCAAACGTCGCGGGCATCTCTTGCCAGAGCCACAGGTCTCCCTCCATGACCATAATCAGCGCAGACTCTTCGTCCTGCGTCACCTGCGCTGCGGGCTGCGCGCCCGAAACGCCCGCGCTTCCAGAGGCCAGGATTAACAGACTCCCAATGGCGACTGTCAGGGTTTTACGGTTCATTGCGGACACTCCAGGTTTTCAGGATATGTACATGCGCCTCTACTGTATCATCAGCCGGCGAAATATGCATAGTCCTAGCGACGGTCACGGCTGGCGTGTGTAGCTGATCGGGAACGGTGTCGCCCCCCGGTGTTTCAAAACGGTAACAATCTGTTGCGAAGCCGTCACACCCCTGCCATCGCTCTGTAACAAGCGGGCGTTATGCTATGCGCGAACAATCAAGGTGTAAAGCAACCACTTTCACTTAATGATGCTCATTAGCGTTTGTTAGAAAAACGTTTGTCACGGAGGATCGACGATGTTGAAAAGACGCGCTTTCCGACTTGGCGGTGTTGTCGCCGCGGCCCTGCTGGCGCTCCTCACCCTGAGCCTCGTGCTGGCAAGTGGGGTGGCTTCCGCCAACAGCGGCGCGACGGCGATTGTCACCAACGCTTATTACCTGAACGTGCGCACCGGCCCCGGCGTGGGTTACGGCGTTGTGACGGTCCTGGCGCGCGGCGCTTACGTCACGATGATCGGGCGCAACGCCGCCGCCACGTGGGTGCAGATTCAGCCGATTGACGGCTACTACTGGCAGGGTTGGGTCAACGCCTACTACCTGGCCCCCAGCATGAACATCTGGGACCTGCCCATCACCGATGGCACGCCGCCCCCACCCCCGCCGCCCGGCGCGACCGGCACCATCGCAAATGCTTACTACCTCAACGTGCGCACCGGTCCGGGTGTAGGCTACGGGATCATCACCGCGCTAGGCTTCGGCACGCAGGTGAAGCTGGTCGGGCGCAACGCCGCCGCTACATGGTTGCAGATCGAAACCATCCCTGGCACCTCCACCATGCCGATCATCCGCGGCTGGGTGAACGGTTACTACATCGCCACCAGCTACCCGATCTACAACCTGCCCGTCACCGACGGCACACAACAGCGCATCCACATTGTGCAGCGCGGTGAGACCCTGTTCCGCATCGCGCGGTACTACGGCACCACCGTGCAGGCCATCGCCGCCGCCAACGGCATCATCGACCCGAACCGAATCTACGTCGGGCAGCGGCTCATCATCCCGTAAGGGATACTCTCTGAGGCGTCAATCGCCGCACTCCCTGCGAGCGACGGCGCGGCGCTCCGGGCCTGTCCCCCGCCCGGAGCGCTTTATTTCACTTTACCTTCCAGGGGTTCATGCATTCACCCTCAGGGCTTTTGCAAAGTCGCTCGCTGCTTGTTCCCCTCACCCCCTGGCCCCCTCTCCCACAGCGGGGCGAGGGGGAAAGCCCGCCGCATTTGTCTGCAAAGTCCTCTCTCCCTTTGTGGGCTATAGTCCGGCGCAGCCGGGCTATAGTCCGGCGCAGCCGGGAGAGGGGACTTAGGGGTGAGGGAAAGAAGGAGCAAAGTTATACACTAACACCGCTCACCGACTTTGCAGAAGCCCTGCATTCACCCTGGGCAAGATGGCGTCCGGCGCGCCGGACCGGATATAATCAGCTTGAAAGTGATGGAATAAACTTGGGAAACAGGTTCGAGCCGATGATTGAACTGCCGCTGTTCCCGCTGAATACCGTTCTCTTTCCAGGGATGCCGCTGCGCCTGCATGTCTTCGAGGAACGCTACAAAGAGATGATCCGCCGATGCTTGGAGACCAGCCAGCCGTTCGGCGTGGTGCTCATCGCGCGCGGCGTTGAGGCGCTTGGCCCCCTCCCTGAGCCGCATCACATCGGCTGCACCGCGCAGATCATCCAGGTGGAGCCGCTTGAACAGGGGCGTATGAACATCGTCGCCATTGGGCAGGAGCGTTTCCAGGTCGTCTCGCTTTACTATGACAAGCCCTACCTGGTCGGCAACGTGGAACTGTACCCGATGGTCGCCGACAGCCCGAACGCCATCGCGCAGGCCGGCCGCCGGTTGCGCCCCTGGGTGGAACGCTACCTGCACATCCTCTCGGAAGCGGGCCTGGTGCAGTTCGACGCGGGTCAACTCCCTGGCGATGCCTTAGGGCTGGGCTACTTGAGCGCGGCGCTGCTCCAGGCACCGGCCAAACAAAAGCAATCGCTTTTGGCCGCCGAGCGGGCCTCAGCGTTTCTCAACGACATGGGTGCGCTGTTCCGCCGCGAGGTAGCCCTGCTGGAATCGATGGTCGCGCTGCACATCCGGGACGAAGAGAATCCGCTGCCTTTCTCGTTGAACTAGCAGCGTATTAAAACCTCTTCCCCTCACCCTCGCGCTCCACGCGGTCCCTCTTCCACAAGGGTTAAGGGCGGACAGGCGGGTGTAATTTCGATGCGATCCTTGAAATCCCGAAGCGCTTTGCAGGGGTATGGCGTTGCCATGTCCCTACCTGACCTACGTGTTCAAGGTGGGGTTCAACCCTGGCTGCCCCCTCATCCACAAAGCGAGGGCGTAGACCGGCCTAAAGTTCGGTTCTGCGTGAGGCAACTCACGCCCTTGACAAGCCGTCGCGCCTGCGGATAATTACACATAGAACTGATTCAAACTTACGCCAACCGGTGGCCGTGCTAAGGCCTTTCTCTACCTCACCCCCGTCTCGCCTGCGGCTCGACACCCCCTCTCCGCTTGCGGCTATAGTCCGGCGTAGCCGGGAGAGGGG
>DAOTXU010000287.1:0-1682 GCA_034435135.1 Anaerolineae bacterium
GGGGAGAGGGGATTATAAACCCAGATTTGGGGTATCTTTGCCCCCTCTCCCGTATGACGGGAGAGGGGGACAGGGGGTGAGGTGCCCGCCAACACGACAAGCACCACGCGCACCGCGGTCGTTGGCTCAAAAGCTTGAATCACTTCACAATAAGATTTGTGATTGACACCGCACTCATCTGGTGCTATGATTGCGGTAATTTAGATCATTTTTATATGATTTCGCCTCTTCCCTTTCGCTTTCGCTCCTTGTGAGGGGTGTGCGTGTACACAAACGACTCGACTCAGGGTTGGAGCCTATCTACTCACCCGTGCCCAGCACATGGCGCGCTGGCATCCAGACGTATTTGTTCACCTTGTCTGCCCTGTGCGGCGCTGCACTGTGTTTTTCGCAACCCGCCAACTAAAGTCGGCGGCTAATCGCAAAATAGCGCCGTCAGAATTGCGAATTCACCCGCGACTTTAGTCGCGGGAGCCATAAGGTGAACAGATACATCCAGACAGCGGGTGAAAGACCTGTCATCAGGGAGGTTATTATGTATGGCACCATCGCGCGCGTCCGGCTCAAGCCGGGCATGGAAAACGCGGCTATGCAGGCTATTCGTGAGGAAGACGACGCCCATATACCGGGACTCATCAAGCAGTACATCTATCGTATGGATGCAGACCCGAACACTTACTACATCGCGGTCATCTTCGAGAACAAGGAGACCTACTTCGCCAATGCCAACAGCCCCGAACAGCACGCGCGCTACCTGAAGATGCGCGCGTTAATGGAGGCGGAACCGGAGTGGCACGACGGCGAGATCATCTATCCTCTGGAATAACGCGGCAGGAGCGCACGTGAACGCGACAGACATTCTCAAATACGGCCATCTGACCGTGCTCAAGACCCTCGACGGGCTGCCGAGGCCGGCATGGGAAACCGGCGGAGTTTGCGGGGTGTGGTCCGTTAGGGAGATCATCGCCCACCTGGCCTCCTACGAGCACTTATTGGTCGAGGTTTTGAATGGCTTCCTGGGCGGCGGCCCCACGCCGTACCTAAACGAGATGAGCGAAGTTGGCGGACTGGCGTTTAATGACATCGAGGTCGAGAAGCGCCAACATCAGAGCGCGCAAGAGGTGATGGATGAGTATACCGAGACGCAGGCGCGCACGATGGCGCTGATCGTGCAAATCCCGCCGGAAACGCTCCGCCAGGCCGGGACGCTCCCCTGGTACGGGATGGAGTACGCGCTGGACGACTACATCGTCTACGCATTCTACGGCCACAAGCGCGAGCACTGCGCGCAGATTATGGTGTTTCGTGACCGGCTGGCGAGCTAATCCAGCGGCTCGACGGTGAAGTTGTCGAAACTGACCAGCGCGTCGCCGTCGTCGTAGGTTTCTAGGATGAGGCCGAAGTCGCCCTCGGCGAACTTGGGGTCGCTCGCCTGCCAGATTTCCTCGCCGTTGACGTAGAAGGTAAAGTGCGGTCCTGCCGCGCGGACGGCGATGGTGTTGGTCACGCCGAGGCCGACGCGGATCGCCTCGTTCGAGAGCCAGCCCTGCGTCAGGTTGCGCTCTTCGCCCGCGCACAGGTTGACGCAGTAGCCGGCGGAGAAAATCCCGTCGGCGCTGATGACGAAGTAGTAGAAGCTTTCGCCGTGCTCGTCCGCGCGCCAGATCAGGCCGTGGGCGGGG
>DAOTXU010000288.1:0-35602 GCA_034435135.1 Anaerolineae bacterium
GGGATGGGGGGGATTTAGCCCGCTGTCCACGACGTTTTTCACACGAGGGCTATCGACTCTGGCGAACGCTACGTCGCTTGAGCCATCGCCGCAGGGAACAGCGAACCCCAACCTCATAACATAAGGAGAAATCCATGAACGACCGTGAGCGCTTCAATGCCACCATGCACTACCAGCCCCGCGACCGCTCGCCCATCTGCGATTTCGGCTTCTGGGAGGAAACACTTGTCCTCTGGTACGACCAGGGCTTGCCCAGGAATGTCATGCACACCAACAGCGACGCCTTCTTTGGCATGGACTTCGGCCTCGACTGGATCGGCGCTGGCGTCAACATCGATCTCGAACCTCCTTTTGAGGAGATCGTGCTTGAAGATCGTGGCGACTACGAAATTGTGCAGCAAGAGGACGGTGTGCGCGTACTGCGCCAGAAGTTCATGCGGTCAATCCCACAGCCCCAGGCGCATTTGCTCGTTGACCGCAAGAGCTGGCGGAAGCATTTCGCGCCTCGCCTCGACCCGACCACGCCCACACGCTACCCGGCGGATTGGGAGGCGCGGGTCAAGAACTGGCGCGATCCGAACCGCCCGAACGTGGTCGCTTTGCCGGGAGGCAGTCTCTACGGGTGGATTCGGGACTGGATGGGCATGGAAAACGTCTCATTGCTCGTCTATGACGACCCGGCTTTTTTCGAGGAGATGGTCACGACCATTGCGGATTGCATCATCGGTGTGATGACCCGCATCCTCGAAACGGGAGGGCATTTCGACGGCGTCTCGATGTGGGAGGACATGTGCTATAACGCCGGTCCCCTTCTCAGCCCGAAACACTTTAAACACTATCTGGTGCCTCATTACCGGCGTATCAGCGATCTGGCGCGCTCCCACGGCGTGGATGTGCTCTGGCTGGACTGCGACGGCAAAATCGATAAACTCATGCCGCTGTGGCTCGATGCGGGCATCAACTGCATGTTCCCGGTAGAGGTGGGCACCTGGGGCGCTGACCCGGTTCAATATCGCAAGCAGTACGGGAAAGACCTGCTCATGATGGGGGGCTTTAGCAAACACATTTTGGCGGAGTCCAAAGAAGCCATTGAAGCGGAAGTGCGGCGTTTAACGCCACTGGTGGAGGAAGGCGGCTATATCGGTTTCTGTGACCACCGCGTCCCCCCCAACGTGCCGCTTGAGAACTACCTGTTCTATCTTGAAAAGGTGCGTTCATTGTGGGGTAAGGACATCAACCTCAGACCGATGGGCTGGCCTGAGAACCTGTTGGCTTGAGAAACGAGCCGCCAGCGAAATCAACTGGTGGGGACTGCTGTGGGCAGCCATCGAACACGAGGGCGAGCGCCCGCCAGACGTGGTATCGATGCTTCAGGCAATCGCACTGTCCCTGTGTATAGGTTAAGCGCTCACAGGAAATCAGGCGCTCCTCAATATCTGCCCTGGCGCGGCGAAGACCGTTCCATGAAC
Source organism: Anaerolineae bacterium (assembly GCA_034435135.1). Lineage (GTDB taxonomy): Bacteria > Chloroflexota > Anaerolineae > Aggregatilineales > JAFGMM01 > JAOSJO01. Next base: position 1,470 of record DAOTXU010000288.1, read on the forward strand.
CTTGACCGCCTCGTCTGGGACGGCGACGTTCCCCCGGTCACGGTCCAGCGCGGTGAACGCCCTGCGGCGTTCTTCTTCCAGACTCGAACCGCTGAGACAAAAAGAGCAGCGCCATGAAAAACAAAACCCTGCACATGATCGGCAACGCCCACATTGATCCTGTCTGGCTGTGGCAGTGGCAAGAGGGCTTTCACGAGGTCAAGGCCACGTTCCGTTCCGCGCTCAACCGCATGAAGGAATACGACGATTTCATGTTTGTTTCCAGTTCGGCGGCTTATTACGAGTGGGTGGAAAACAGCGCCCCGGCGATGTTCGAGGAGATCAGGGAGCGGGTGGCGGAAGGACGCTGGCACATCGTCGGCGGCTGGTGGATTCAGCCCGACTGCAACATTCCTGCCGGCGAGTCGTTCGTCCGCCAGGCGCTTTACGGCCAGCGCTACTTCCGGGAGAAGTTCGGCGTCATGGCGACGACCGGTTACAATGTGGATAGCTTCGGACATAACGCCATGCTTCCGCAAATCCTGCGCAAGAGCGGGCTGCGTTACTATCTCTTCCTGCGTCCCATGCCGCAGGAGAAAGGCCTGCCGGGTCGTCTGTTCTGGTGGGAAGCCGACGATGGATCGCGTGTGCTGGCCTTCCGCATCATGTTTGAATACTGCACGTGGGGCAAGGACCTGGAGAAACATATCCGCCGTTGTGCGGGCGAACTCAAAGCCCCTTTTGACGAGGGGATGTGTTTCTACGGCGTGGGGGATCATGGCGGCGGCCCAACCCAAGAGAATATTGAGAGTATCCAACGCCTGAATAGCGCTTCGGATTTACCAACCCTGGTTTTTAGCGCACCGGACCGGTTCTTCGAGAGCGTGCTCGGCAAGGATTTGCCCATTCCGGTCGTGCATGATGAGCTACAGCACCATGCCAGCGGGTGTTATGCGGCGCACTCCGGCGTCAAACGGTGGAACCGCCAGGCGGAAAATCGCCTGCTGACCGCCGAGAAGCTCGCTGCCATCGCCGCCCGCGTGACCGGCCAGCCCTATCCTCGACATGAGCTGGCCCGTGCCTGGAAAAGCGTGCTCTTCAACCAGTTCCATGACATCCTGGCCGGGACCAGCCTGGAAGTCGCCTACGAAGATGCGCGCAGCCAGTACGGCGAGGCGCTCATCATCGCCGACCGCGCCCTCAATGACGCCGTGCAGTCGCTGGCCTGGAACATTCGGATTGAACCACAACCCGGAATGATACCGATCATTGTCTTTAATCCGCACGCCTGGCCCGCTCGCACCCCCGTCGAATTCCAGGTGCGGGGGTTGCCGGACCCCTACGCGCTTCTGGACGATGAAGGGAATCAGATCCCGGTACAGGCCGTCCAGTCTTGGGCGACGGTGGAAGCACAGGCTCGCCTCAGCTTCGTCGCCGATTTGCCGCCGCTGGGCTACCGCACCTATCGCATCGCGCCGGCATCGCCATCACTGCCATCACTGATGGAAACCTCCCTGCGCGCCACCGAGGCGACGATGGAGAATGCCCGCTTTCGCCTGTACATCGATCCAGAAACGGGCTACATCGGCAGCCTCTATGACAAACAGCAGGGTGTTGAGGTTTTCCAGGGACCGGCAGCGCGGCCTGCTGTCATCGAGGACCCCAGCGACACCTGGTCCCACAACGTCTTCCGCTTCCCCAATGAGATTGGCGCCTTCAAAGCCACCAGCGTCAAACTGGTCGAGCGCGGCCCGGTCAAGGCGACGGTGCGGGTCACAAGCGCCTATGGCAGTTCCACGTTGATGCAGGATTTCACGATGTTCGACCAACTGGACCTGATCGACGTCCACGTCACCGTTGATTGGCGCGAGCAGTTCAAGATGCTCAAGTTGCGTTTCCCGGTCAACCAGGTGTTCCTGCGCAGCACCTATGAGATACCCTACGGCCACATCGAGCGCCCGGCCACCGGTGATGAGGAGCCAGGCCAGAGCTGGCTGGACGTCTCCGGCACCGCGCGTGAAACAGGCATCATCTACGGGCTGAGCGTCCTCAACGATGGCAAGTACAGTTTCGATGTAAACGTCCACGATATTGGCCTGACTGTGCTGCGCAGCCCCATTTATGCACACCACATCCCCGCCGCGCCGGAGCCGGGTCGCCTTTATACCTTTATAGACCAGGGCATCCAACGCTTCACCTACATATTGCTGCCACACGTCGGAAGCTGGGAGCAGGCGGGCACTGTCCGGCGGGCAGCGGAACTGAACCAGCCGCCTGTCGTTCTGCTCGGCGCGTGCCATGATGGCAATCTGCCCCAACGCGACACGTACCTTACAGCGCAACCGGATCACATCGTGGTGAGTGTCGTCAAGCAGGCTGAAGAGGGCGACGATCTCATCATCCGCTGTTACGAAGCGAGTCGCGTCGCCGCCAATGCCGAGCTCCGCCTGCCGAAATGGGATCGAGTCATCAAGGCGCAGTTTGGGCCGTGTGAGATCAAGACCTTCCGCGTACCCGCCGATGCATCACTGCCGGTTGTTGAGACCAACCTGCTTGAATTCGAGGATTGAGGATGCAACATGATGCCGTCGAGGCGCTTATCAACGCCTCAGAAGAGAGTACGCGGTTGACACTATGGTGTCCGACTCGTCACTTTGCGCCAACCCTGCCACGCGCCAGGGAAAAGCGCAGGAAGATCGATGTGTGTGGCAGAGGCAGCTCCCCATAAATAATGTGATTCAGCGCAACCGTCTCACCTGGAAACAGGACAAGGGGCTTAAGCCCCTTGTCCAACCCTCTGGCTAGTTGAAACAGGCCAAGGAGACGCGCCCCTGCTCCACGAATGGACGCACACGGTACTATGCTACTACCGCGGGGGCACATTACGACCCAAACTCATCAAATGCATACTGATCGCCGATAAACGACCACCATTCCGCGACTTGGCCGTCGCGGAGGACGTAGACGTTGGCACCCCACTCGTGACCGCCGCAAAGAGGTCGTGGCCTCTTCATCCCAGCGGCTATAGGCATCAAGCAGTCTGTGAATGACTTCTGCGTTCGGGCGGGCGACCGGCGCTTCTCCCGCCAATAACACCAGGGCGGGTCATGCGCCCGCCCTGGTTCTGGTCAGCTCGTGTAAACCAGCTTATCTAACGCCTCAAACTCGGTGAAGAGGAAGTGGTCGTGGTAGTAATGAATCCATAGGAAGCACAGCACGCCACTGTAGTAAGCGATGTCGAAGTGCTTGTTGCCGTCGAGGCCGGGCACTACCAGCGGCGCGATAAGATAGACCAACACGGCCACCGCGCCCGACGCGCCCAGCATCAGTGTACTGAGCAGCAGCAGCCCGCGCGAGTCTTTCGCTCGCTTGCTGAAGCGGTCCACCAGCGGCGCAGTCTGCTGAAGCTCGCCCTGCCGCTCGCGTAGCTTCACAATGTAGAACGTCAGCGCCAGATATTGGAACGAGTGCCAGGCGTTAAGGCCCTGGAACGCGGTGTCGAGATTGTCCAACATCGGGACGGTAAATGCCGCCGCGACGGTGCAAACGATAAACGCGGTTTTGGGCCAGTTGATGTACCCACCGCGATACTCGCGCACGGTCTTCACGAGGTACGCGACCAGCGCCACTCCAAAGACGGTGCTCATCACCACGAAGAACCATGTCTGCTCGAAGAAGTCAGGGATCACGCTGGTCAGGTCGTTGGTGCCGATGGCGAACTCGCCCCGACTGATCTTGTAGGCCGCCATCGGAAAGAGACACGTCATGATGACCGCGTAGTCGATCAGGCGCGCGGGCAGGGTGAGCGCGCTGCCTTTGCGCACGTGGTTGTGCTCGCGGTGGTTATACAGCTCCACGATGTACGTGATCTGGTGCAGCACGTGCATCGACGCCCAGAAGAAGAAGACCGTCAGGAGCAGCGTCAGGTTCGCACACGCGAGGGTAATGACGATGACGGGGATGAGCACCGACGACCAGATCACCGCCGGCCGGCGTTGCCGGAATGACTGATCCAACCCGGTGCGCAGGAACGTCGCCATCATGTGCGGCCCCCCAATGGCGATGGCGATAAAGCCGTTGATGGCGTTCCGACTCACGTCGGGGTGCAGACCAAGCTCCACACCCAGCAGGTAGACGAGGTAAGGCAGTGGCACCAGGGCTACGCTGGCGGTGATGAAAATCAAGTCCCACCGGCGGTTTCGCAACCACAGTTGAGATTGTTGTCCGGGCGTTGCGGGCGATGACGCCTCGCGCATGGTGGTCGCAGTCATGAGCCGATCCTCCTCCACACTCAGATTGGCATTTTGGAACGGCTGGTGAAATATCGACTATATCGGTCAACAAAGGCGAATTTTAGCATCGGCAGGTGGATTTGCCAATGCTGACAGCAAGATTGGGCTGGTCTCCCGCTTATGTCCCCACGACTTTTGGACTATAACGAAATACCAGCGCCGGGGGCGCTGTATAGTGCACGCCAATCCACGCTCAAAGAGGAGACGTGAAGGCAGAAACGAAAAAAGCCGGCGGAAGCCCGCCGGCTCGTGGGTTGGCTGGTTGTGAGGAACCCGTCACGCCGTCTGCGGCGCGGTGGCAGGCTGCGCGGCGCGCTGACGGCTCAGTACCCCGGCGCGCGCAGCCAGCTCGGCGAACGTCGTCTTGCTCAATCGCTGCACGAGTTCGGCTTGCACATCGCACCACACTTCGTGCATGGGGCAAGAAGGGCTGTACGGGCATGAATCCGCGCCGACTACGCAGCGGTTCAGCGCCACCGGCCCATCAATCACCTGAATCACATCCAACATGGTAATATCCCCAGGGGACCGGGCCAGGCGCACCCCGCCGCTGGCGCCACGCATGGCGTCAACGATGCCCGCGACCGCCAGTTGTGAGATGATCTTCGCCAGGAAGGGCAATGGAATCCCCTGCTCCTGTGCAATCGTCGATGTGGGCGCGCGCGTCCCGTTGGGCAGCCGGGCAACATGCAGCACAGCGCGCACAGCGTAATCAGCTTGGCGGGTGATTTCCACGTAAGTCCTCCATGGCCGCTAGGGGCCAATAGGCATAATATGGTCTTTATTGTCGTTTCAAGATTACCCAATTTGGACCGTTTAACTCAACTGTCATTTGTCATCAGCCTGCGTGACATAACGCGCAAAGGCGCCGAATCAACCGCCCCCATCAAGTCATAGACCATCGCCCCGGTGACTCGCACTGGCGCGATCTCGCCCACAGACAGTTCGCCCTCAATAAACACCAGGCCGTCTACTTCCGGCGCGTCGCGGTAGCTGCGCCCCACGCTCACCACCTGGCCGGTGGGCTGGCCGTCCTCATCTTCGGCGTCGCCGTAGCCCTCCACCAACACGTCGAGCGTGCGCCCCACCAACGCCTGGTTGCGCGCCAGGCTGATGCGCTGCTGGAGTTCCATCAACGCGCCCCGCCGCGCCTGCTTGACCGCTTCCGGCAGGTGGCCGGGGAGGTCGGCGGAGGGGGTGTTCTCCTCATACGAGTACGTGAAGACGCCCACACGGTCGAATTGCAGGTCACTCACGAAGTCAAGCAGTTCTTGAAATTCGGCCTCGGTCTCGCCGGGGTAGCCCACGATGAAGGTGGTGCGCACGGCGATGTCGGGCATGGCGGCGCGCATTTTCTCCAGGGTGCGGTACACCCACTCGACGTTAGCCGGGCGGCGCATCCGGCGGAGCACCTGGCGACTCGCGTGCTGAAGCGGGATGTCCAGGTAGGGCAGGATTTGCTTATGGCGCGCCATGACCTCGATGAGCCGGTCGGAGACCGCGCCGGGGTAGGCATACATCAGCCGAATCCAGGGAACCTCCGGGGCGGCCTTGACGATGGCCTCAAGCAGGTTCGGCAAACCGGCTTTGAGGCCCAGGTCGTGGCCGTAGTCGGTGGTGTCCTGGGCGATGAGGATGATCTCGCGCACGCCCAACGCTTGCAGGCGCGCGGCCTCGCGGGCGATCACCTCCGGCGGGCGGCTGACCATTGTCCCCTTGATGAGCGGGATGGCGCAGAAGGCGCACGGGCGGCGGCAGCCGTCGGCGATTTTGAGGTAGGCGCTCGCGCCATGCACGCTGGCGCACAGCACGCCGCGCTCGTCGCGGCCTACGGTCGCGGCTTCGTCCGGCAGGTGGTAGAGCGGCTCCCGCCCGCCGCCGAGCCGCTCGACCACCTCCACAATGTCCATCCAGCGCCGCGCGCCGATGATCCCGTCCAGGCCCGGCACTTGCCGGGCCAGTTGCGCGCCGTAGCGCTGCGAGAGACAGCCGGCGGCGATAAGCGCCTGCCCGTCGCGCTTGGCGGCGGCCAGTTCGCGCAGCGCATGGATCGATTCCTCCTTCGCCGGCCCGATGAAACCGCAGGTGTTGACAATGAGCACCTGAGCCTGTTCCGGCGTCTCCACGCCGACGTAGCCGGCGCGGTCCAGCAGTTGGGCGATGCCCTCGGAGTCAACAGTGTTCTTGGCGCACCCCAGGCTCAACAGGTAGTAGGCGTGTTTGTCGGGCAAATTCACAACCTCTTCACACACTTAAAGATAATGTTATGCTACCATAAGGTTGAGGGTCAGCCCCGGCAAACGATAGCAACCCCTCCCCCTCCTCACTGGTGTTTGCGGCGGCTGGCCGCTCGCTATTTTCCCTCACGACACTGCTCAACCTCTACGGAACTGGTGTTCATTGGCGTTAGTATGCCACGCCGGGTGGCGGCGGGCAAGGTATGCCTCAGTTGCCAATCACCAGCGCGTCGCGGAGGTGGGTCTTGGCCGTCAACTGGCGCAGCATGAAGTCGGCCATGATCAAACTTCCAGTCCCCAGTTTCCCGCTTCCAGCCTGTCCAGCGCCGCTCGCAACTCCGGCGGGAGCGGCGCTTCGACCAGGACCCGCTCGCCCGTCCCCGGCGAGATGAATTCCAGGCTGGCAGCGTGCAAGAACTGCCGCTTCAGGCCAAGCCGCTCCTTGCGCCGCCCGTACACGGGATCGCCCACAATCGGGCAGCCGATGAACGCCAGATGCACACGAATCTGGTGCGTTCGCCCGGTCTTGGGCGCGGCCTCGACCAGCGCGTAGCCCGCGTACTCCTTCACCACGCGGTAGGCGGTGACCGCCGCGCGCCCGCCGCGCGCGACCGCCATCTGCTTGCGCGCTTTGGGGTTCCGCCCGATGGGCGCTTCAATAAGCCCTTGTGGAGTTGGGGGACGCCCGTGCACAAGCGCCAGGTAGCGCTTCTGCACCGCCCGCGCTTCGAACTGCGCCGTGAGCGCCAGCCGCGCAGGTTCGGTCTTAGCGATGAGGATGACGCCGGAGGTGTCCTTGTCCAGCCGGTGCACGATGCCGGCGCGGTCTGCGCTCCCGCGCGCGCCGCCTACGTCGGCGACCTGGGGCCAGCGCGCCAGCAGCGCGTTAACCAGCGTGCCCGCGCGGCTGCCGTGCGCGGGGTGAACCACCATGCCGGCGGGCTTGTCGATGGCGGCGAGGCTGTCGTCCTCGTAGAGCACGCGAAGCGGGATGGCCTCCGGCGCAGTCTCGACCGGCGGCGGGGGCGGGATGGATACCTCGACCCGCTCGCCGCCCTCCAGCCGGGAGGCGGGTTTGCCTGGCTTCCCGTCCACCGTGACCAGCCCTTCTTTGATAAGGCGCTGCACGTGCGTCCGCGACAGGTCGGGGAGCATCTCGACAACGGCCTTGTCGAGCCGCTCGCCAGGGGTCCCGGCGTAGAAGACAACGTGGGATTCCTCAGAATTGTGCATTTTGGAGATGACAATAACAGCCGTAAACGTTTATGATTTTCGTACGTGAGGAGATTAACACACAAGAGGAGGGGTTCGCCATGTCCCGACGTCAGGTATTAGCCGTGTTGCTGCTGGCCGTGATCCTGGCCGCGCCGCCGGCAGTGAATGCCCAGCAGGCTGCCCTGCCGGATTTCGTGACTCTCATCGATACCGAGGACGTGATGGCGCACGTGCGCGCGCTGTCGGTCGCCGTCGGAGCGCGCCCGATGGGGAGCGAGGCCGAGGCGCGCGCCGCCGGGTACGTCACCGCCGCGTTCCAGGATTGGGGCTACGAGGTTGCGATTCAGGAGTTCGAGACCACGCCGCCTGCGGAATCTGAAGAAGAGGAAGGCGCGACGATGGAGCCGGTCACGTCGCGCAATGTGGTCGCCGTCAAGCCGGGTGACGAGCACATGGTGGTCGTCGGCGCGCACCTGGATTCGGTGACCGCCGGCACGGGCGCGGGGGATAACGCCTCTGGCGTGGCGGCAGCACTCGCGGCAGCGCACGCCCTGGCGGACGTGGACGCCACGCACACCCTGGTCTTCGTCGCCTTTGGCGCCGAAGAAGGTGGAGACCCGACCGGCGCGACACACTACGTCGAGAGCCTGGGCGAGGACATCGAGAACGTGATCGCCATGCTCAACATCGACTCGGTGGGTGTTGGGACCAACCTGAATGTCTACGCTGGCGCGGTCATCACCTGGCCCGAAGAAGACGCGGAGGACCAGTCCCCGGCCATCGAGGGCGGCCCGGTATGGGTGCGCGACCTGGCGCTGGACCTGGCCGCCGAGATGGACCTGCCATTCGGCACCACGCCCGACGAGACATGGGGCGGCTTCACCGGCGATTGGAGCGATCATTACGATTTTGTCCTCGCGGGCGTGCCTATTGCGTACTTTGAGGCCTGGCTCTGGGAGGGCGCTGAGGACCCCTGGTGGGGCCAGGAGACCGAAGCAGGCGATGTGATGCACACTGAGGGCGACACTTACGAAAACGTGGTGCCCGAAAAGGTTGAGATGACGGCGGAGGTGGTGGCCGCCACTGCTGCCGCTATCGCTACCGGCGCGGCGACTGGGCCGTGAGTTGCATCGTTAGTCGCCGGGTCCCCGTGGCAGGCCTTGCACGAGCAGTTTATGAAGCTCAACTGAACAAGCAGCACAATTCCCTGTCGGACAGCGGGCTTAAGCCCGCTGTCCACGCGCGTTCTCCGGTCAGGCCCTCATCGAAAGACTGTCTCGTTCAAAAACGCCGATGCAGGCGTCAACATAGCATTTCTCAAGCGCGTAGAGGCTTGCTACAATGGGACGCGGTTCTTCGCGCGATGGCGCTCTATCGCCGCATGTCACCGCAAGGAGCATATCATGAATAAGCAAACCACGTTTGGCCTGATCGTCGGAAACCGGGGCTTCTTCCCCGGCCACCTGTGTGAAACCGGGCGCGCCGAGATGATCCATGTGCTGGAGGAGGAAGGCTTCCGGGTCATCGCGCTCGGCCCTGAGGAAACCGAGTACGGCTCGGTGGAGAGCCTGAGCGACGCGCACAAGTGCGCCGACCTCTTCAAGAAGCACGCGGGCGAGATCGACGGGGTGATTGTGACCCTGCCCAACTTCGGCGACGAGAAAGCGGTCGCCAACACGCTGCGCTTCTCCGGGCTGAACGTCCCGGTGTTAGTGCAGGCTTTCCCGGACGAACCCGGCAAGATGGACATCAAGAACCGGCGCGATAGCTTCTGCGGCAAGATGTCGGTCTGCAACAACCTGCGGCAGTACGGCATCCCGTACTCGCTGACAGCGCTGCACACCGTCTGGCCCGACTCCGAGAGCTTCCGCGCCGACGCGCGTCAGTTCGCTGCGACGTGCCGGGTTGTGCGCGGGCTGCGCGGCGCGCGCTTTGGCATGGTCGGCGCGCGGACGACGGCGTTTAACACGGTGCGCTTCAGCGAGAAGATTCTCGAACGAGAGGGCATCAGCGTCGAGACGCTGGACCTCTCCGAGGCGTTTGGCCGGGCGACTGCGCTCAAGGCGGGCGATCCGGCGGTGAAGGCCAAGCGCGAACAGATCGGGGTGTACGCGCGCACCAACGGCGTCCCTGAAGAGGCGCTGATGAACATGGCGCGCTTTGGCGTGGTGATGGACCGCTGGATGGCGGACAACGAACTGGTCGCCACCGCCGTGCAGTGCTGGACTTCCATCGAGGAGTTCTTTGGCATCATCCCCTGCACGGTGATGAGCATGTTAAGCAACGGGCTGATGCCGAGCGCGTGCGAGACCGACATCGCCGGGGCGACCGCGATGTACGCGCTGCAATTGGCCTCCGGTAAGCCGAGCGCGCTGGTGGACTGGAACAACAACTACGGCGACGACCCGGACAAGTGCGTGTTGTTCCATTGCAGCAACTGGCCGAAGGATATCCTCACCGACATCCCCGTGATGCGCCACAACGACATCCTCGCCAACACACTCGGCGAGGCGCGGACTTTCGGCCCCCTGCACGGGCGCGCGAAACCGGAGCCGTTCACCTACCTCCGCGTGGAAACAGACGACGTGAACGGGTGTCTCTCGGCCTACGCCGGCGAGGGCAAATTCACGAACGACCCGCTCGATAGCTTCGGCGGCCTGGGCGTGGTGGAAGTACCGCGCCTGCAAGAGTTGCTGCAATACATCTGCGCCGAGGGCTTTGAACACCACGTCGCGGTGAATCTCGCGCTGGTGGCCGACGCGGTGGTCGAGGCGTGCGACAATTACCTGGGCTGGGATGTGTATTATCATAGGTGAGTCTTCCTTAACTTGATATGGCTCCCGACTAAAGCCCCCGGCTTCAGCCGGGGGATGCTGAATAGAGATTACGAAGGAGCATGACCGTGGACACACTACGCAATGCCTTCGCCCACCCGACCGCCCGCTATCGCGGCGCGCCGTTCTGGTCCTGGAACGACCGCCTCGACCCCGCCGAGCTTGTGCGGCAAGTTGAGGACATGAAGCGTCACGGCATGGGTGGGTTCTTCATGCACTCGCGCGAGGGACTGGAAACGCCGTACATGGGCGAAGAATGGATGGCCGCCGTACACGCGGTCGTCGAAGCCGCGCGACGCGAGGGGATGCACCCCTGGCTCTACGACGAGGACCGTTGGCCGTCCGGCGCAGCGGGCGGGCTGGTGCCGGCGCGCGGCGGCGACGCCTTCCGCGCGAAGACGCTGACATTGGAGGTCGCCGAGGGGCCGGTAACGGCTGGCGCAGATGTGTTGGCGATCTTCCGCGCGCGCCTGGATAGTGGCAGCGACAAGCTCGTGAGCGCGGAGCGGGTGCAACTCGGTAACGGGCAAGTTGCACTCAATCCCGGCGAGGTGGCGCTCGTCTTCCGGCGCGAGGTCTCCGGGCCGAGCGAGTGGTACAACGACGACGCCCCCGCCGACAACCTTAACCCCGACTCGGTGGCGGCGTTCATCGACATCACTTATGAGGCGTACCGCCGCGCTGCCGGATCGGATTTCGGCGATCTTGTGCCCGGCATTTTCACCGACGAGCCGAACATCAACGACCCGACGGTTCGCTCGCGGCGGCGCTACGTCCCCTGGACCGACGGCCTGGCCGAGTTCTTTGCAAGGCGCCGGGGCTACGACTTCTTCGATGCGGTCCCTTACGTCTTCTTCGAGGGCGAAGGCGCAGCCAAAGCGCGGCACGATTATTGGTGGACCATCAGCGAGCGTTTCACCGAGGCGTTCTCCAAACAGCTTGGCGAGTGGTGCGCGGCGCACAATCTGGCGTTCACCGGCCATTACCTGGAAGAGAACCAGTTCGGCAACGCGATCTGGCGCGGCGGGGCGATCATGCCGCACTACCGCTACCAGCAGGTCCCCGGCATCGACATGCTCTGCGAGCAGACGGACGAATACCTGACCATCAAACAATGCTCCAGCGCCGCGCGGCAGTTCCGCCGGCCCTGGGTGCTCTCGGAGACTTACGGGTGCACGGGCTGGGCGTTCACGTTCGAGGGGCAGAAGTGGGTCGGCGACTGGCAATACGTCCTCGGCGTGACCATGCGCTGCCAGCATCTCGCCCTCTACACCTTGCGCGGCTGCCGCAAGCGCGACTACCCGCCCTGCTTCAACTACAACACGACCTGGTGGATGTATAACGGCGTCGTGGAGGACTACTTCGCGCGGCTGGGCGCGCTGCTCACGTGGGGCGAGGCGGTCTGCGACGTGCTGGTGATTCACCCGGTCGCCACCGGCTGGATGCAGATTGAAGGCTTCGAGGGCTTCAAGAGCGGGGGCCACCGGCCCGGATCGCCCCGCAGGCTGGACGCCGTGAACGAGTACGGCTGGCGGCTCAACGACTTTGCGCAGGCGGTGCTCGCAACCCATTATGATTTTGACTTCGGCGACGAGCAGATCATGGCCGACCTGGGCCGCGCCGACGGCGCGACCTTGTGGGTGAACCAGGCTCCGTACAAGGTGGTCGTGATCCCGCCGGAGACGCAAACTCTGCTCGCCTCCACCGTTGCGCTGTTGGAGGCGTTCGTAGACGCCGGCGGCAAACTGATCGCCTTCACGCCGACGCCGGCGCTGGTCGAAGCGCAGCCCGACGCGCGCATCGCGCGGCTGCTCAGCCGCCCGGAAGTTACGGTCCTCTCCAACGCGAGCCAGCTTCAGGCCGCGCTGGAGGCGGCGACGCCGCGCCGGGTCAGCATTACAACGAAGAAGGGCCAGCAGGCGGAGAGCTTCCTGTATCAGCAACGCCTCCTGAACGACGAAGGCAAGACCGTGCTCTTCGTCGTCAACAATGACCGCGCCAGCGGCTATCGCGTGGAGGTCGCGCTCGAAGGGGCAGGCCGGCTGGAAGAATGGGACCCGCTCACCGGCGAGGTGCGCCCGGTGAAGGTCGAAGCGCGCGGCGGCATGGTCCGCTTCGAGGCGTCGTTCGGCCCCGCCGGCTCGCGGCTGTACGTGCTCGATCACAACGCCCGCCCAGCCGAAGACGGACGCGCGACGCCTGCCGGGGCGCGGCGACTCGCGGGCTTCATCGGGCCGGCCTGTCGCTTCACGCGCACCGACCCCAACGCGCTGACGCTGGATGTGTGCGCGTACCGCGTCGAAAACGAGGCGTGGTCCGAGCCGATGCCGGTCTGGGAGGCGCAAAAGGCAATCCGTGAGCGCCTGGGGATGCGGCAGGTGTTCTACAACGGGCTGCCGCAACGTTACAAGTGGGTGGACAAGTCGCACCCCAAAGACGGGACGCCGGTCGCGTTCCGCTTCACGTTTGCGGTGCGTGATGTTCCCCAAAAGCCGGTCTACTTGCTCGTGGAAAACGCCGAGGACTTCCAGATTACCCTCAACGGCGCGCCGGTCCCGAACGCGCCCGACGGCTGGTACCTGGACCGCAGCTTCGACCGCGTGCCGCTGCCGGCGCTCAAGCCGGGCCAGAACACGCTGGTGCTCCAATGCGCTTACGCGCACCGCATGGAGGTGGAAGACTGCTATCTGATCGGCGATTTCGGCGTGAGCATCGCCCGGGCGATGGTGGCGGAACCGGATACGCTGCACTTCGGGGATTGGTGTCTGCAAGGCTACCCGCACTACGCCGGGAGCATGATCTACCACGCGGAGTACGCGCATCGGCACGGCGAGCAGGTCATGCTGACGCTTGGCGAGCACCGGGCGACGACGGTCGCGGTGCACGTGAACGGCGCGCTCGCCGGGCACATCCCCTGGCGCGCGGCCAACGGCCTGGACCTGACGCCGCACCTGCGCGAAGGGGTGAACCGGATCGACATTGAGGTTGTCGGCAGCCCGCGCAACATGCTCGGCCCGCTGCACCTCAGGCCCGGCGACGAGCGCTGGACCGACTGGCGCTCCTTCCGCCCCACCGGGGAACGCTACACGCCCGATTACGTGCTGGTTCCGTATGGGCTGATAGGTCAGGTGCAAATCTGGGCGCAGGCTCAGGGCTGAGTGACAGCAGCAGGGGCAGGGTGCGCCCTGCCCCATAGGATCAAGATCACTGCGCCCTCCTGGGGACCTACCGATGCGGTCAGCCAAACCATGCGCTTGCTGGCGATACAGTATTTGGAAGATGGCCCGAAGATCGTCCGCCTCTCGGCCCAGGACGCCCAGACCCGGCTGCGCGAGGCGCTTGCCCGCGTGCCCCTCAACATGGTGCTGCTGGGCTGGAACCTGCCTGACGCGCTGGTTGACGCCTGCGCGACGGAATGCCAGGGGGCCGGCGCTGAACTCTATCGCTGGCACCCTTTGCTAACCGGCGATGGGACGTTTGAGCCGATGCCGGCATGGCGGACGGTCGACCTGAATGGCGCGCCTATCCCCGGCTTTCAGGACATGCCGGAGTTCACCTTCGTCTGTCCCAACCGCGCGCCCGCGCGCGAGGCAGTTTTCTCTCACCTGCGCGATGTGCTGCAAGATACGCGCTACCAGGGCGTCTTCCTCGACCGGATGCGCTATCCTTCGCCAGCGGCGGATCCAGAAAGCGCCCTGGGATGCTTTTGTGAGGATTGCCATCGCGCCGCCGCAAACGAGGGCCTCGACTTGCAGGCCGTGCGCGCATCGGTTCAGCAGTTGCTCGCCGCGCCCGAACGAAGCAGCCAGCTCGTGCGCACGCTCCTCCTGCACCCGGCTCACGCCTCTGATCCTGCCCTGAATAACCTGGCGGCCCTTTTGGACTTCCGGTCGCGCTCGGTGAGCCGGTTTATCTGTGAAGTTGCCTCACTTGCCCACAGCATGGGCAAGCGCGTCGGTGTGGACTGTTTCTCTCCCGCGCTGACCCGCCTGGTCGGTCAAGACCTGGGCGCGGTAAGCGCCTGCGCTGCGTGGACCAAGATCATGTCCTATGGGCATACCCTCGGCCCGGCGGGGCTTCCCTTTGAACTGCTGGCGCTGGCGAACTGGCTGGTCGAGAGGCGGGGCGTCGGGGAGAAAGAGGCGTTGGCGCAGCTATCCGACGCCACCCGGTTGCCCCTGCCGCCGGGCCGGGAGGCCTTGCAGGAGCAGGGCCTTTCGCCCTACGCGCTGCGGCTGGAAGCGCAGCGCGCCCGCGCGCAGGGAGTCTCGACGCTGCTGGCGGGGATTGAACTGGTCGAGATGGAAGGCGTTACCCGGCTGGACCACGCCCAAATCGTCGCCGACCTGGCCGCGTTCCGCCAGGCGGGCGTCGATGGCCTCGTCATCTCTTGGGACCTGTGGGAGATTCCCCTTGAACGGCTCGATCTCGTCCGCGCAATCTGGCGCTGAGGTTTACCGCCGGTGTCCCTGCGGCGTATACGCCGGTAACGCCTGCGGCGCGAAGACCTTCTTCAGCCGCGCGAAGCGCTGCCGCCCCTCCACCAACGGGATGGCGGGCCAGTCGTCGCCGATGAGCGGGCGCGCGTAGCGCACGAAGTCATCCGTCACATCGACCCGGCTCGCGCTGATCCACGACGGCGGCAACTGCCGCTCCGAGTTGGCGACCTGTTCCAGCGGCACTTTGTCGTACATCGCCTCGTAGAAGTCGCCCGGCTGGCGCAGGATCGTCGCCATGTAGCCGCCGCCGTCTTTGCGCGCGATCTCGACCGCCTTGCGCGCCACATTGTACGCCTCGTCCAGGTCAACGGTGGAGGCGTAGATGCTCGCGCGGCGCTGGTCGGTGCCGGGCACGTCCACCCGCGCCAGGCCGGGGACCGGCAGCCCGACCCGGTTCAGGTAATTGACCACCGCCTGCCCGACCTGCTGCTCGCTTGCCCCGTACTCGATATGCCCGAAGCCGTCATGCCGCGCGCCGATGTCGCCGACGTCGAACCCCTCGCTCACCACGACGACCGCGTAGCCGAAAGTCTTCAGCCGGTCGTTCACGTGATCCGCAAGCTCCGGGAGCGTCAGCCCTGCCTCGACCGTGACGATGATGAGCGGTCGCTCGCGGTCGGGGTCGGCCAGGCGCGCGGCGGCGGGGATAAAGCCCGCCGTGCGGCCCATCGCCTGCATGACGAGCACGGGGTCCGCCGGGCTGGAGCCGCACGTCTCCTCGAAGGCGTTCTGCACTTGCAGCGCCCAGTAACGCGCCGCGCTGCCGTAGCCCGGCGTGTGATCGAGTAGCCTGAATGCGGGGTCGCCCACGTCGTTGTCGATGGTCTTGGGCACGCCGACCGCGACCACTTCCAGCCCGCGCGCGGCGGCGAGCTGGTTGACCTTGTGCGCCGTGTCCATCGAGTCGTTGCCGCCGATGTAGAAGAAGTAACCCACGTCGTGCGCCTGCATCACCGCCAGGATGCGCTCGAAGTCCTCTTGCTGATCCGGCTTGAGTTTATAGCGGCACGTGCCGATGAAGCCGGCGGCGGGCGTGGAGCGCAGCAGCGCAATCTCGTGCGCGTCTTGCGCGGAGAGGTCGATCAGTTCCTCGCGCAGCACACCCTCGACCCCGTGCCAGCCGCCATACACCGCGCCGAACGCGCCCGGCGCGTCGCGGACCGCGTCGATCACGCCGCGCAGCGAGTTGTTGATGACGGGGGAGGGTCCGCCCGATTGGGCGATGATGACGTTGCGGGGTCGGGGCATGGCTTGCTCTATCCTCCATCGCTAGCAACACTAGGGTGAAAGAGGGTGCAGAGTCCTCAGGCTGTGCGGTGATGCGCCGTCTCCTGCCAGAAGGCATGGCCTCTTGTCCCCTCAGGGACAACTGCGATGGTTACTTCGGAGAGTTTGGGGATGACATGGTATAAGTGGTGGCTGATATGATCGGTGATGGTTTCCCCTTCAGCAGTAGTAAGATGGGCATCAAGCGCGACGACCGCTTCGGCGTACAAACGGTGCCCTAGCCAGCGCATCTGGAACCGCTTCATAGCGATGACCTCCGGGTGCTCCCGTATGACTGCTTCCGCCCGCTCTATCAATTTAGGATCGACCGCATCCATCAAGCGATACCACATCGAACGCGCTGCATCGCGTGTAATCATCACAATCGCCAACCCGATGATGATCCCGACAATAGGATCCACAATCGGGTATCCTAGCGCTACACCGGCGACGGCGATAAGCACCGCAAGCGAGGTCAGCCCATCCACACGGGCGTGCAATCCATCTGCGATCATGGCATCTGAGCCGATTTTGCGCCCGACCCGGATTTGCAACAACGCTACCATCTCGTTGCCGATAAACCCGACCACCGACGCCCCCGCCACCCAGGGAAGGTTATCCAGCGGTTGGGGATGGATGAGCTTGTTGAACGACTCCCAGAGAATATATGCGGCACTGAAGCCAATAGATACCACAATCAACAGCCCGGCGACATCCTCAGCGCGCCCGTAGCCATAGGTGTAGCGCCTGTTCGCCCGCCGCCTCGCCAGGACAAATGCAATCCACAATGGCACAGAGTTGAGCGCATCCCCGAAGTTGTGCACCGTGTCTGCCAGCAGAGCCACGCTTCCGCTGGCTAGGTAGATCAAGACCTGTAGCAGAGTGGTGACCCCTAACGCCAACAACGCCAGCTTCACAGTACGAATGCCGAGTTCGTTATCTAGAAACGCCATGTCGCGCGTCGAGGTATCATGAACATGGGTGTAACCGGGCAGGTGCAGCGCCGAGGCAATTGTCGCCCATAACCCACCGCCATGCTCGTGGTGGTGATCGTGATTATGATGGTAGTCGTGATCGTGATAATGCTTGTGGTCTTCGTGATGATGTCCGTGAACGTCACTCATGCGAATGTCCTCCAACCCCAAACTAAGCCTGCGTTGTAAGCTGATAGAGACAATATTAGCCGATAAGTCACCCTATCGGCCATGCATCTCCTATCAAATCAAAAGGGTTCTACGTGAGAGCTGCAAACTTTTCTATTCTCCCACAGACCACCCGACCTGCGCCGCCAAAAGCCGCGCCGCCTCTGCCGCTCGAACGGCCATACATGCGGCGCGCGGCTTAACCCAGCACGCTCCCCACGAAACCCGGCTGGCCGTGCACGAACTCGGCGATGGGGAGCGCTTTGCGCCCCGCCAGTTGCACGCGCTCCAATGTGAACAGCCCCACGCCCGCGCCGACGCTCACCCCGGTCTCGGTCTCGATCACCCGGCCCGGCGGCGCGCTGCCCTCCGCGGGATACCCGCTCAGCACTTTGAGCGCCTGCCCATGCCAGAAGGTAAATGTGCCCGGCCAGGGATCGAACGCGCGCACCAGCCGGTCGATCTCGACCGCCGGGCGTCGCCAATCGACCTGGCCCTCTTCTTTCTGGATGCTCGGCGCAAGCGTGACCAACACCGGGTCGTCCGGCTGGGGCTGCGGCGCAATCTCGCCGGCCAGGTAGCGCGGCAGCGTCTCGATCAGCAGTTCCGCGCCGAGCGCCGCGAGTTTGTCGTGCAACGTGCTCCCGGTCTCGCGCGGGTCGAGCGAGATCGCGCGCTGCGACAGGATCGGCCCGGTGTCGAGGCCGGCGTCCATGCGCATGATGGTCACGCCGCTGGTCGCGTCGCCGGCGCGGATGGCGGCCTGGACCGGCGCCGCGCCGCGCCAGCGGGGCAGCAGCGAGGCGTGCACGTTGATGCAGCCGTGCGGCGGCAGGTCGAGCACATTCTGGCGCAGGATTTGCCCGAACGCCGCCACGACGATCACGTCAGGCCGCCAGCTTTGCAGTCGCGCGAACGCCTCCGGCGTGCGCAGCGTCTTGGGTTGGGAGATCGGGACGCCTGCCTGGACAGCGACACGCTTAACTGCGCTCTCGCGCACCGCCTGGCCGCGCCCGGCGGGCCGGTCGGGTTGGGTGACGACGCCCACGACATCGAAGCTGTCCAGCAGCGCCAACAGGGTTGGCACGGCAAACTCCGGCGTCCCCATGAACACCACGCGCGTCACGGTCCACCTCCGCCAAAAGGCGCAATTCAAAATGAGCACGGGCAGTGGGCTTAAGCCCACTGTCGCTCATAAATGTAACACAACGCGCTGATTGACGCCCCCCCGCGCCTATGATAACATTCGCACATCTGGTCTAGGTAAGTCAGTGAGAGGCCTCGCGCGTGCCGCCCAAGCGCTGGATACCCGCCGACCCCGCCCCTGAAAGTTTCCTTGCGCAGTTCCCCAACCGGATCCTGGCGCAGGTGCTCTACAATCGCGGCTTCACCGACTGGAAAGCAGCGCTTGACTTCCTTCAAGGCACAGTGGGCCTCGCCTCGCCCTTCGAGATGAAAGGCATGAGCCGGGCCGTGCCGCGCATCCGGGCGGCGATCAAACGCGGCGAGCCGGTGGTCGTGTACGGGGACTTCGACGCTGATGGCGTGACCGCCACCGCGCTGCTGACGCTCGCGCTGCGCCGCCTGGGCGCGAACGTCCGCGCCTTCATCCCGGACCGGTTTACCGAGGGCTACGGCCTGAACGCAAACGCGCTGCGCCGCCTCGCTGACGAGGGCGCAAAGCTCATCATCAGCGTGGACTGCGGCATCCGCTCGGTGCAGGAGGTCAGCGACGCGAACGCGGCCGGCCTGGAGATGATCGTCACCGACCACCACTCCATCGGCCCGGAGTTGCCGCCAGCGTTCGCCGTCGTCAACCCCAAGCGCGCGGACTCGCAATACCCTTACCGCGACCTTTCGGGCGTAGGGGTGGCCTATGCGCTGGTGCGCGCACTGCTCCACAAGCCGCCGCACAGCCGCGTCGCGCCGCCCTTCGATCCCGAAGAGTACCTGGACCTGGTGGCGCTCGGCACAGTGGCCGATCTCGTGCCGCTCACGGGCGAGAACCGCGCGATGGTGATCCGGGGCTTGCAGGCGCTCAACCGCGCGGAGCGGCCCGGCGTGCGCGCGCTGTTGCAGGTGGCGGGCATCGCGCCCGGCGCGTGCGACGCCGAGGGCATCGGCTTCGGGCTGGGGCCGCGCATCAACGCCGCCGGGCGGCTCGATAACGCGCGGCTGGCCTACGATCTGCTCACCGCCGAGGATGACGCGACCGCCGCCGCGCTCGCCGAGCAACTGCAAAAGCTCAACCGCGACCGGCAGGAGAAGACCGCCGATATGCAGGGCATCGCCGCCGAGAAGGCCGGCGTCACCGACGGCGCGCCGCCGCCCCCGCTTATCTTCGCCGCCGACGCCGACTTTCACCAGGGCATCGTGGGGCTGGTCGCCAGCCGGCTCACCGAGCAGTTCTACCGTCCGTCGGTGGTGGTGCAGCTGGGCGCGGAAGAGAGTCACGGCTCGTGCCGCAGCATCCCGGAATTTCACATCACCCACGCGCTCGATCAGTGCGCGGGGTTGCTGGTGCGGCACGGCGGGCACGCCGCCGCCGCCGGATTCACGGTACGCAACGAGTGCATTGAGGAACTCGGCGCGCGCCTGCTGGAGATCGCCGGCGACGAGTTGGGCGGGCAGGAACTCACGCCCCGGCTGGAGATCGACGCCGATACGGTGCCTCTGGGCGAATTGACCCTGTCCCTGGCCGAAGAACTCAACCGCCTGGAGCCGACCGGCATGGGGAACCCCAGGCCGGTGCTCGCCACGCGGCGGGTGCGCGCGGTGTCGGCGCGACCCGTCGGGAACGAGGGCAAACATTTGTCATTCCGTGTTTGGGAAGAGGGCAGACCTCCCGTGAGCGCGATTGCGTTTCACCGGGGTGAGCGATGCGACGCGGTCAACAACCGCGAAGTTGATGTGGCTTACCACCTGCAAATCAACGAGTATAACGGCCTGCGCAGCGTCCAACTCAACGTGCAAGACATCCAGATCACCGAGGAAAGGCTCCTGTGACCACCCTGATTACCGGAGGCGCTGGCTTCATCGGCAGCCACTTGGCCGCCGCGCTGCTGCGGCGGGGCGAGCGCGTCGTGGCGCTGGACAACTTCAACGATTACTACGACCCCGCGATCAAGCGCGCCAACGTCGCGCCCCTGCTGCAAGACCCAGACTTCACCCTGATCGAAGGCGACATCCGCGACGCGGAGACGCTGGCGGGGGTCTTCGTTGCGCACGCCGTCACGCGCGTGGCGCACCTGGCGGCGATGGCCGGCGTGCGCGCGTCCATCGAGCAGACCCCGCTCTACGTGCAGGTGAACGTCAACGGCACGGTGAACGTGTTGGAAGCGGCGCGGCGTCACGGGGTGGAGGTCTTCATCAACGCCTCCACGTCATCGGTCTACGGCGAGACGGAGCGCGTTCCCTTCCGCGAGGACGACCCCGCCGACCATCCGCTCGCCTCCTACCCTGCCAGCAAGCGCGCCGCCGAGTTGATGGCCCACTCCTACCACCATCTGTTCGGCCTCAACGTGACCACGTTGCGCTTCTTCAACGTTTACGGGCCGGGCGGTCGGCCTGATATGATGCCTTTCAAGGTGATCGACTCCATCGTCAAGGGCAAGCCGATCACGCTGTTCAACGGCGGCGATATGCGCCGCGACTGGACGTACATCGACGACACGGTGCGGGGCATTGTGACCGCGCTGGCGCGCCCGATGGGGTACGAGATTATCAACCTCGGCTGTGGCGCGCCGATGCCCATGACCGAGTTCATGGACGTGTGCCAGGAGCTGATCGGCAAGAAGGCGATCATCGTCGATAAGCCTGCGCCGCGCTCCGAGCCGCCCATCACCTACTGCGACAACAGCAAAGCGCGCCGCCTGCTCGACTTTGCGCCGCAGGTGCCTACGGTGCAGGGCCTCGCCAACACGTGGGCGTGGTATCGCAAGACGTTTCTGGGCGATCAGGGGGTATCCCTGAGGTAAGCGCGTTATCCTGCGGCGCGGCTCGGTTTTGACGCGCAAGGGTCGGCGTGTTATCCTGCGAGTGCGTTGTGGAGGAACGACTATGAAAAGATGGTTCTTCATACCCCTGATTGTGTGCCTTGCGCTGACCGTCGGGGCGTGCGACCGGCTTCAACCCCAGTCTGCCGAGCCGACCCAGGGCGACGTGATCGTGTTCGCCGCCGCGCCGCTGAGCGGCTTCCAGGCCAACGGCGGGCAGACGCTCGTCGGCGGGGTGCGCCTGGCCGCCGCCGAGATCAACCGCGCGGGCGGGCTGTTGGGCTACCGCGTGGTGGTCGAGGCGATGGACGACGAGAGCGATTCGGATGTGGCGGTGGAAATCGCCGAACAGATCGCGGCGCGGGTGCGCGCCGGCGAGCGCGTGCTGGGCGTGATTGGCCACCTCAACAGCGGCCAGACCGAGGCGGCGCTGGAAATTTACGACCAGCTTGACATCGTGGTCGTCACTGCGACCGCGAGCCTGCAAACCCTCACCGACCAGGGATACCGGCGTTTCTTCCGCGTGAACGCCAGCGACCAGGTCCAGGCCGAGGTCGCCGCGCGCTACCTGGTCGAGCAGCTTAAAGCGACAAAAGTCGCGGTCTTGCACAACGACGAGCAATATGGCATCGACCTGGCCGCCGAGACCGAGCGCCAGCTCAACGCGATGGGTGCAAGAGTGACGATGAACCGCCAGATTCCCATCGGCCCGCCCGACCTGGCTGGCGAACCGGACACCGGGCACGCCGTCTATTACCCCGATGAAGTGAAGGCCATCGCCGACAGCGGGGCGGACGCCGTTTTCTACGCCGGCTACGAGATCGAGTGCCCCTATCTGCGTTACGATCTGCAACAAGTCGGCCTGGGCGACCTGCCCTTCCTGGCGTCAGATGGGTGCTTCCTGGCCGCCACCATCGACCAGGCGCTCGGCGCGGCAGAGGGCATGTACGTCACCGCGTTCGCGCCCAGCCCGAAGGCGGTCGGCGACCCGAGCTGGATCGCTGGTTACCAGGCGGTCGAATACCGCAACCCCGACACCTACAGCACTGGCGGATATGTCGCTATGCAGGTGCTCGCGGAGGGCGCGCGCAAGGCCAACTCGTTCGCCGGGAGCGCCGTCGCCGACGCCATCCGCAAGCTGAACATGGACACGCTGATCGGCACCGTTCAGTACCAGGACAACGGCGACCTGGTCGCGCCGAACATGTACGTCTACGTCGTCAAAGACGGGGAGTTCGTGCAGACCTACCCGCAATGATCTTGGGATCGTGATAAAAGGATGCGCGCAATCAGGGTAGAGCGGTCAAGAGCCTATCCAAAAAACTGCCCCAACCATCCCAGACAGCGGGCTTTTGAAGTTTGTTTAGCGTAATAATCCAATAGTGTGTTTGTCCGCGCCGGCCACCTCACCCCCTCGCCCTTCGGGCAGTCTCCCTCTCCATAAATGGCGAGGGGGACTTCAGCGCCTTTTTCCCCTCGACTCCCCCTCTCCACTTATGGAGAGGGGGACGGGGGGTGAGGTTCTGAAAGAAGGTCACCGAGGTGACTATTGGACACAATTGTTAAAATTCAAAGGCCCGCTGTCTGAAATTTCTCAGATCGGCTCTAAGCCGGCTGTCCCTCACGGAGCGCGCGGGCCATCGCACGGATGTGAGCCGGCGTGTTGCCGCAACAGCCGCCGATGATGGTCGCGCCCAGGTCGCGCATCTTGACGGCGTAGCCGGCCATGACCTCCGGCGTCGCGTCGAAGACGGTGACGCCGCCCTCTAAGCGGGGCTTGCCCGCGTTGGCTTTGGCGATCAGCACGACGTTGGGGTTCGCGGCGTGCATTTTGCTGATGACGGCCTCGATCTCGTCGGGGCCGTTGCCGCAGTTGCCGCCCAGCGCCAGCGCGCCAAAGCCGCCGAGCGTCTCCAGCGCTTTCTCTGGCGTCACGCCCATCATGGTGCGCCCGCCGGTGTCAAACGTCATGGTGGCGACCAGGGGCATCTCCGGCGCGGCCTCCCGGCAGCCCTGAACAGCGGCGCGCACTTCTTCCAGGTCGGACATGGTTTCGATCCAGAAGGCGTCCACGCCGCCCTCCGCCAGCGCGCCGGCCTGCTCCGCAAAGGCCGCTTTTGCATCCTCAACAGTGAGCGCCCCGTAGGGTTCCAGCATCTCGCCGGTGGGGCCGATGGAGCCGCCCACCACAACCGGGCGGTCGGCGGCGTCGGCCTCAGCGCGGGCGAGTTGCGCGGCGATCCGGTTTAGCTCAGAGGCCCGTTCGCCCAGGCCGTACCGATTCAGCAGAATCCGGCTGGCGACGAACGAGTTGGTGAGGATCACCTGTGCCCCGGCCTCGATGTAGGCGCGGTGCACCGCCCGTACTTTATCCGGCTGCTCGGCGTTCCACAGCGGCGGCGGGCTGCCCGCCGGGAGGCCCTGCGCGGTCAGCAGCGTCCCCATCGCGCCGTCGGCGAGGATCGGGCCGCCAGCGGCGAGGAGGTCCTGTAAGGTGGCTCTCATCAGGCGTCGCTCCTGTCATGCGTGACACGTCTGCCCTGAGTATGGCGCGGAATCGCCCGGATAGCCAAAAAGCGCTCAGCTTCCGGGGAGCTTTCCCGATACGTCTTGCCGGCTTTTGCGCCGGCGCTTGGGTGGGCGCTTTTTCGGCTGCTTGACCGGGACATCGGTAGGGCTGGCGAGGTCGCGGTGCGAGCCGTAGGTGCGCGTGTAAACTTTCACAAACTCCGCGCCGAGCATGAAAATCTGCGCCGAGTAATACACCCAGAGCAGGATGGCGATGATCGACCCCGCCGCGCCGTAGATCGAGGCGATGCTGCTCGTCCCCAGGTAGAGGCCGATGAAGAACTGGCCGAGGATGAACAACCAGGCGGTGAGGAACGCCCCCAGCCAGACATCGCGCCACCGGATGTCGACGTCGGGCAGATACCGGTAGATGATCGCAAACAGCACGGTGATAGCGATCAGGCTGACAAAGAGGTTCGGCGCGGGCAACACCGATCCGACTTCGGGCGACACGCCGGCCAGGTAGTTGCGCAGCACTGACAGGGCGCTGTTGAGGATCACGAACAGCACCAGCAAAAAGGCGGCGGAGGCGACAATTGCAAAAGAGAGCACGCTGCGCTTCACGAAAAACAGCACGCTCCCCAGGCCGGAGCGCACCTCCAGGTGCATCCCCCAAATCGCATTCAGCGCACCATGCAGGTGGCCGAACGCGCCGATAGAGCCAAGCACCAACGTCACCACGCCGACCACCGTCGCTGCGACGCCGGAGCGTTGCTGTTCTCGCAGGCCTTCGATCATCGTCTGGACGAGGTCCGCGCTCGCCTTGCCGACCGCCGTCTCGACCTGCGCCACGATCTGCTGTTGCACTTCTTCTTCCCCAAAGACGAGTCCGGCGATGGCGATGACGATAATCAGCGCGGGCGCGAGCGAGAAGATAGCGTAGTAGGCGAGGCCCGCCGCCCATCCCGCCGCCCCGTCTTTGCCCCACTCTTCGACGGTGCGCCTGAGCAGGTTGACGACCGCCTTGAGGTTTAGCCGCGACGCGAAGATCATCGCGGTGTAAGCGGTCAGCACGGCGACCAGCCGCGAGGCTTTGGTCATCGAGAGGAGGTTCTTGATCGCCTCGACCAGCGCGCTGAGCATAGGCGCATCCCCTTTGGCGACGGTGACGCAGATGCCCGAAGAAGAGTTATCCTTGCGGCTATCCGTTGTGAAGATACCATAAAAAGGGTGTGTCGCAAGCGGCGGATGGGGACTTCGGCAGGGGTGCATTCCATTTTGGGGGCGACATATCAGTGAGGCTTGCCTCTGCCGGGTTGACCTCACCCCGGCTTCGCCGGACTATAGCCCCCTGCCCCCGCGCCATTTATGGCGCGGGGGCGTCCGCGCACAGGTCAGTCCCCGCTCCATTCCTGGAGCGGGGACTGCGCTGCCTGCCCGGCGCAAGCCGGGCAGCGCGAGGGGTGAGGTCGCAGCGGCGCCCCGCATGACCCCCAACTTGGAATGCCCCCTTCGGCAGAAACGGGTTGACAAAAGGCCCAAACTCATTTATAACGCTGTGCTGGCAGACAGTTTCAACTCCTTCTCCCCCGTGGAGGTACACGATGGTCAAAGTGGGCCAGCGCGCGCCGACGTTCACCGCCAAGGCGTACTGGAAAGGCGAGATTGCGGACATCAACTTGGCCGACTACACGGGCCGGTGGGTGGTGTTGTTCTTCTACCCCGCCGACTTCACCTTTGTCTGACCGACCGAGTTAACGGCAGTTGCCGAACGGTACGACCAACTCCAGGCGTGCAACGCCGACCTGCTGGCGATCAGCATCGACACCGTGTACACCCACAAGGCCTGGTTCGAGCATGAGCTTGCCGCCATGCTCGACGAGCGCGGCATCCCCTACCCCATGCTCTCCGACCCGGCGGGCAAGATCGGCACCCTGTACGGCGTGTACGACGAGGCCGAGGGGGTCAACGTCCGGGGCCGCTTCATCATTGACCCCAACGGCGTGCTGCAATCGGTGGAGATACTGCCGCCCGGCGTCGGGCGCAGCGTGAATGAACTCCTGCGCCAGCTCAGCGCGCTGCAATATCACGCAGAGACCGGCGAGGTCACGCCGGTGGACTGGGAGCCGGACGAGCCGACGCTGCGCCCGGCGCTCGACCTCTCCGGCAAGGTGGGCGAGGTCTGGAAGCCGAAGTAGGGCGAAGCTACGGCGGTCGTCTCCTGTTTGGGTGTTGATACGGATCGGTCAGGCTTGGCGAGACCTGAAAATGCTGGCGCTTGTCTTACCTCACCCCCCTGACCTCCCTCTCCATTAATGGAATGGGGGGAAGCCGCGCTTCGCGCGGTGGGGGGTGAGGTCAAGCGTTCTGAAAACCTTCATCAACACTCTGGAGGGGGACCACCGCTACGCCGCAAGCGCTGAAACTGATATACCCCCGTGAGACCGCCAACCCGACGCGCGCGCAGGCCTTGATCGCGCGCGTGTTGTCAATATCCACGCTCAGAGGCCGTTTGAAAAGGGTTCCCCCGGCTGAAGCCGGGGTGAATTCCCCACCGCGTCGTGGCTTTCCGGCGATTAGCCGCCGACTTTAGTCGGCGGAACCTGTATCAACTTCCATGGCTGGACTTCTCAAATGGCCTCTCAGTATCGCGTATTCTTATCTCTGTAAAGCGCTTGACATCCGCACGTGAGTCGAAAATCCCCCCACTATCGTCTACAATCTACCCGCCATGATAAACCTCTACGATCTCACCCATGACCAACTCGGCGCCCTGCTTGCTGAATGGGGCGAGCCGGCCTACCGCGCCGACCAAATCTGGCGCTGGCTCTACCAGCAGAAGGCCGCCAGCTTCGACGCGATGACCAACCTGCCGCGCCCCCTCCGCGAGCGCCTGGCCGCCGAGACGGCGCTCGGCGCGCTGGAGCCGGTCGCCGAGCAGTTCTCCACCGACGGCGAGACGACCAAGTGGGTCTACCGCCTGGGCGACGGCCAGTTGATCGAGAGCGTGCTGATGCGCTACGACAAGCGGCGCACCGCGTGCATCTCCACGCAGGCCGGCTGCGCGATGGGCTGCGTGTTCTGTGCCACCGGGCAGATGGGCTTCGCGCGGCACCTCACCTCCGGCGAGATCGTCGCGCAGGCGGCGGCGCTCGCGCGCAAGCTGGGGGCCGAGGGCGAGCGCTTGAGCAACGTCGTGCTTATGGGCATGGGCGAGCCGCTGCACAACTACGACGCCACGCTCGCCGCGATCCGCGTCATGATCGACCCCGACGGGCTGGGCATCGGGCAGCGCCACATCACCGTGAGCACGGTCGGGCTGGTCCCGGCGATTCGCCGGCTGGCGGGCGAGGGGTTGCAGGTCACGCTCGCGGTGTCGCTTCACGCCGCCACCGACGCTGAGCGCGAGAAGCTGCTGCCGGTCAACCGGCGCTACCCGCTGGCTGAGTTGATGGCCGCCGTCCGTGACTACGTCGCGGGGACCGGGTGGCGCGTCACGTTCGAGTGGGCGCTCATTCACGGCAAGAACGACACGCCGCAGCAGGCGCACGCGCTGGGGAAGCTGCTCAAGGGGCTGCTGTGCCACGTGAACCTGATCCCGCTCAACCCCACGGAGGGCTACGCGGGCGGCCCCTCGTCGCCGGAGCGCGTCGAGGCGTTCCAGCGGGTTTTGGAGAGCTACGGGGTCGGGAGCACAGTGCGCCTGCGCCGGGGGATCGATATTCAGGCGGGATGTGGTCAGCTCAAGACGGAAGTGTTGCGAGGGAAGAAGTTGGTTTTACGACCCGCTGACTGAGGCGGCGGCTCATCGCACATCCGAATCAACAATTCGCCGGCGACTTCAGTCGCGGGTATGATAAAGATAACAAAACTGTATGTAGGGGAAATCCGATTTTCGTGTGTTCGTGTTGCGTTTTGGGCCTAACTTCGGTATCCTAGCGCCCGTCGTGAGGACAAAAAAGCCAGCCCGAAGCGCTGGCTTTATGTGTAGAAGATCGCGCGGGGGTTAGAATTTTGCATTCTTGTTCAGCGTCTTGATGCACCGGACGCACGCATACTTGCGGACCCAGCGCCCGCCTTCAAAGACCTTGACGCGCTGGACATTGGGGCGAAACTGTCGGTTCGTCCGCCGGTTGGAGTGACTGACGTTGTGCCCGAATTGGGGCGTTTTGCCGCAGATGTCGCACTTTGCCATGAGACCACGCCTCGTACCGTGTAGAATTCTGTCGAGCCGGGCGCAATGCTAACACACTGCGCGCATTCTTGCAAGGGCAAGTAAGGTCATGATTCGCCAGAGTGAGAGCGTTCACGGCCAGGTGGAAGTGTCGGTGACCGCCATCGCGCGCGTCGCCAGCCAGGCGGCGCTGCGCTGTTATGGCGTGGTCGGCATGTCCGCGCCCAACCTGGCCTCCGACATCGCCGCGGCCCTGAGCCGCGACCCGACTCGCGGCGTGCAGATTACATTTAAAGACGACAACCTGGTCATCGACCTGTACATCATCATCGAATATGGCACCCGCATCAGCAGCGTCGCGCAAAGCCTGATCGACGCCGTGCGCTACGACGTGGAGAAGATCGTCAACATCCCGGTCGCGCAGGTGAACGTCCATGTGCAGGGGTTGCGCGTTTCAGACGCCGATTCGTAAGTTAAGTATGGAACAGATTCACGACTCCCCCGACCTCTCAGATTCCAAAGCCGATGCGCGGCTCATCGGCGCCGGCCAGAGCCTCAAGCGTCTGGCCGCCGCCGGGTTGGCGTGGCTGGAGCACAACTATCAGAAAGTGGACGCGCTCAACGTCTTCCCGGTGCCCGACGGCGACACCGGCACCAACATGCTGCTCACCATGCGCAGCGCTTACGACGAAATCGCCGGGAACGACTCCGACCTGGCGGGCGAGATCGCGCGCGGGCTGGCGCACGGCGCACTGATGGGCGCGCGCGGCAACTCCGGCGTGATCCTCTCGCAGTTGTGGCGCGGCTTCGCCCGCAAGCTGGACGCCCTCCCGCACTTCGACGCGGCGCTGCTCGCTGCCGCGCTGCGCGAAGCCTGCGACACGGCGTACAAGGGCGTCATCCGCCCGGTCGAGGGCACCATCCTCACCGTCTCGCGCGAAGTCACTGAGGAGGCCGAGGCCGCCGTCGAAGCTGGCGAGACGGATATGGTCGCCATCCTGGAACGGCTGGTGCAGCGCGCATATGAAGCAGTCGCGCGCACGCCCGAACAGCTCCCTGTGCTCAAGAAAGCCGGCGTGGTTGACGCCGGGGGCATGGGCCTCACCATCATCCTGGAAGGGATGCTCCTGCACGCGCAAGGCCGCGCCCCCGAACTCCCCGCCGAGGCCGCGCGCCACGTCGAGGCGTTCGGGCGCGTCATCCCTGAAGAAGGGCTGCACTACCCGTATGACGTGCAGTTCCTCCTCAAGGGCCCGAACCTGAACATCGACGAAGTGCGCGTCGCCATTGACGCGATGGGCGATTCGACGCTCGTGGTAGGCGACGCCAGCGCCGTCAAAGTCCACGTGCACGTGCTCGACCCTGGCCGGCCGCTCAGCTACGCGGCCAGTATCGGGAGTCTCACCGACATCGTGGTGGAGAACATGCGCGAGCAGTACGAAGCCTTCTCGCGCACACAGCAGGCGGTCCTGGCTGCGCCGCAAATCGCCATTGAGCCGGGGGACATCGCGGTGGTGGCCGTGGTCTCCGGCGACGGCCTGACGCGCGTGTTCAAAAGCCTGGGGGTGGCCCACATCGTGGACGGCGGCCAGACCATGAACCCCAGCACTGAGGAACTGCTCGGCGCGATCCACCGCCTGCCGACCAACCGCGCCGTCATCCTCCCCAATAACGCCAACGTGGTGCTGACCGCGCGCCAGGCCGCCGAACTGGCGCAGGGCCAGGGGATCGACGTGCGCGTGATCCCCACCGTCACTGTGCCGCAGGGCATCAACGCGATGATGGCGCTTAACCCCCTGGGCGACTTTGACGCCGTTGTCGGGGCCATGACCGCCGCGAAAGACCATGTCGCCACCGCCGAGGTCACGACCGCCACGCGCAGCGTCGAGATCGATGGCGTGATCGCCAAAGAGGGGCAGATCATCGGGCTGCTCGACGGCGACCTCGCGCAGGCCGGCGATGACCTGGATGCGGTGGTCACCCAACTGCTGGACCAGATGCAGGTGGGCGAGCGGGAACTCATCACGCTATACTATGGCAACGGCGTCGCCACCGAACAGGCGGAGGCCCTGGCCGAGCGCCTGCGCGCCCGATTCGCCGGCCAGGTTGTCGAAGTGGTCCACGGAGGACAACCCCATTATCACTACATCCTCAGCGCTGAGTAAGAAGCTATCCGTGAAACACTCTCAACCGTTCCAGGTAAGGGGCTTAAGCCCCTTGCCCCAGACCTTGTGGGTAGGCTCGAACCGATCCTGGGCGTCATGGCGGCGGTGGGATGTCGCGCCTGGCAGCCACGTGTCTGCTCCTGCCGCGTGTGGAGGTCTGCTTGGGTAAGGTCCGCGTCGTCACCGATAGCTCTGCGCACTTCCTGGACCCCGACGCCATCGACCGGTACGGCATCGTCGTCGTGCCGTTGGAAATTCAGTTCGGCAGCCAGCGCTTTAGAGAAGGGGTTGACATCGACGCGGAAGAGTTCTTCCGCCGCGTGAGTCACGGCGGCCCCATGCCGGCGGTCGCCGCGCCTTCGGTCGCTGACTTCTCCGCCGCCTACGAACGAGTCCGCCGCGAAACCGACCAGATTATCTCGATCCACCGCTCGCGGCAGCTTGACATGACCTGGCAAAACGCCCTCACCGCCTCCCGAAACCTGCTCGGTCGGTGTGACATCGCCGTCGTCGATTCGTTTACCGCCTCGGCAGGGATGGCGATCATCGTTGAAGAGGCTGCCCGCGCCGCGGCGGAAGGCGCATCGCTGGAGGCTATCGTGCGGATCGTGCACGGCGTGATCCCGCGTATCTATTCGGTGTTTTGTGTCGAAACGCTCGACTATGTGCAGCACAATCGACTGCTCGGCGAGGCGCAGGCCATCCTCGGCACCATGTTGGGCATCAAACCCTTCCTCACGATAGAGGATGGCGCGCTGGTCCCGATGGAAAAGGTGCGCACCCGCCCGCAGGCCATCGACCGCCTGGTGGAGTATGTGACCGAGTTTTCCAGCGTGGAGCGGATGGTTGTCCTCCAAAGCACACCCTACCCCACCGAACAGACCCGGATGTTCCTGGATCGGCTCGCGCTTGAGTTTCCGCAGCGCGACGTCCCGACCATGCTGTACGGCCCATCGCTTGCCGCACAAATCGGGCCAGACGCGATGGGCGTGGTTGTGTTCGAGGGCGACGATGTTTTGGGCGGCAGCGACGACGAAGATGACGACGAATTGGACGAATATTAGGGATGTGTCGGGGCGAACCGGCGGTCCTCCTGGAACAAGAGCAACAGCATGGCATCAGCGCTCGAAAAACTGGTCAAAATCTTGAAGCTGGAACAAGAGCAGGGTAATAAGAACACCGCCGTGATCGGCGGCCTCCACAACTTCGCCGACAACTGGGTACCCGAAGCCCACGCACAGGCCCGGAAACCGGAACACCATGCGCTCGTGGACGAGTTGGCCGCGCTCATCGCTGACTATGAGGCTCTTGAAGACCGCGCCGAGCGCCGGCTCCTGGTCCGATTCATGCTCGACCGCATCACCGGGCGCGTGCCGCCGCGCGCGGATATGGCGCACTTGCACCGGAGGCCTCCGCAAGAACAGGCCGCCCCCCCGCGCGAGGCGCCGGCAGCGCCGCCCGAACCCAAAACTGTTGAAGCAGCCGAACCTGAGCCAGGCCCGCTCGCTGCGGTAGCTCCCCCGTCGCCGCCGGCGGCTGAAGCGGTGGAAGTCGAAAGCGAACCGGCGCAAGCGCCGCCCCGCCCGCCGGCCCTGTCGCCCCGCGCTGCCCGTCCGCCGGTCAACCTGGAAGCAGCGCTGGAGACCTTGCGCGGCCTGTCCGCCCCGGTCACGGTGTTGAGCCGCGTGGGCGCGAGCACGGCGGAGAAACTCGCCAGGCTGGGCGTGCGCACCCTCGGCGACCTGCTCTTCACCTTCCCGCACCGCTACGACGATTACACGCGCATGAAGCCGATCAACCGCCTGCTGCCCGGCGAGACGGTGACCGTTATCGGCACGGTGACGAGAGCCGACCTGCGCAACGTCAGCGGCGGGCGCAAGCTGTTCGAGATCGCCTTCGGCGACGGCAGCGGCACGCTCAGCGTCTCGTGGTTCAACCAGCCCTGGCTGCGCGAGCGGATGAGGCCGGGCGCGCAACTGGTGCTGCGCGGCAGGGTGGACCTCTACCTGGGCCGGCTGACCATGACCAACCCGGAGTGGGAACCGCTGGAGCGCGACATGCTCCAGACCGGCGCGATTACGCCGGTCTACCCGCTCACCGAGGGCCTCACCATGCGCACTATGCGCCGCCTGATGCGCCAGACGGTCGAGTACTGGGCCGACCGCATCCCCGACTACCTGCCCCCCGGCACGCTCGAACGCGCCGATCTGTGCGACCTGGGCTGGGCGCTCAGGCAGCTTCACTTGCCCGACTCGTGGGATGCGCTGGACCTGGCGCGCAGGCGCATCGTCTTTGACGAGTTGTTGCTGTTGCAGTTGGGGGTCATGGCCCACCGGCGCGAGTGGCAGTCCGTCCCCGGCGTGCCCCTGCGCGTGGACGACGCCTGGCTGGAGGCATTCCTGGCCGCGCTGCCTTATGCGCTGACCGGCGCACAACGCCGCGCCCTGGACGACATCCGCGCAGACATGGCCGCCGCTGTGCCGATGAACCGCCTGCTGCAAGGCGACGTCGGCTCCGGCAAGACGGTCGTCGCTGCGATTGCGATGAGCGTCGCGGTCGCCAACGGAGCGCAGGCCGCGTTGATGGCCCCCACCGGCATCCTGGCCGAGCAGCACTTTAAGAGCATTAGCAGGCTGCTGGCGTCCAGCCCCGTTGTGGAGGCGGCGCGCGTCCGCCTGCTGACCGGCGCGACCCCTGAGGCCGAGCGCGCCGAGATTTACGCCCGTCTCGCGGACGGGAGCATCAACGTGGTCATCGGCACGCACGCGCTGATCCAGGGCGGCGTGGCCTTCGCCAACCTGGGCTTGGCCGTCGTCGATGAGCAGCACCGCTTCGGCGTGGAGCAGCGCGGCGCGCTGCGCGGTAAAGGCGTGAACCCGCACCTGCTGGTGATGACCGCGACGCCCATCCCGCGCACGCTGGCGCTCACGCTGTATGCTGACCTGGACCTGAGCATCATCGACGAGATGCCGCCGGGCCGCACGCCGGTAGAGACCAGAGTCATCCTGCCGAAAGAGCGCGAACGCGCATACGCCTTTATCCGCCACGAGATCGAGAAGGGGCGGCAGGCGTTCGTCATTTACCCGCTCGTGGAGGGGGGCGAGGATGGGCAGGGCGAGATGTCGGCGGTGCGGCAGGCGGAGTTCTTGCAGCGCGAGATTTTCCCGAATAACAAGGTTGGGCTGCTGCACGGGCGTCTGCCGCCGGATGCGAAGGACGCAGTGATGGCTGCCTTCGCCGCCGGCGAGATCGACATCCTGGCCGCCACGTCGGTTGTCGAGGTCGGCATCGACGTGCCCAACGCCTCGGTGATGATGATCGAAGGCGCAGAGCGTTTCGGGCTGGCGCAATTGCACCAGTTCCGGGGGCGCGTCGGGCGCGGAGAGCACGTCTCGTACTGCCTGCTGGTGACCGGCGACGCGCCCACCGAGGAGGGCATCGAGCGGCTGGCGGCGATGGAGGCGACCACCGACGGCTTCAAGCTGGCGGAGATCGACTGGCAGATGCGCGGCCCCGGCGACCTGATGGGCACGCGGCAGGCGGGCGTCGGCACGCTGCACCTGACCGAGCTGATGAATCCGCACCTGGTCGAACTGGCGCAGCGCGAGGCGCGCACCCTCTTTGCCGAGGACCCGGACCTGGCTCTGCCCGAACATACGCTGCTGGCGGGCCGGATTCGCCAATTGCAGGAGGCCGCCGTCGGCGCGGACATCAGTTGATGAAGTGATTCAAGCTTTTGAGCCAACGACCCCGATGCGTGTGGTGTCTGTCGTGTTTGCGGGCACTCACCCCCCGTCCCCCTCTCCACTTGCGGAGAGGGGGTGTCG
>DAOTXU010000289.1:0-20198 GCA_034435135.1 Anaerolineae bacterium
TAGAGTATACAACACCTTCTCACGCACCGGCGAATCCCGGCGCGGGGGTGGGCTTGCTGTCCCCCGCACCCTCATGTCAGATTCCAGAGTGACAGAATTCAGAGCGCCGAGCTAAAGGGGGGCGACCACGCGAAACCCGATAGTCCCGAGCGAGTAGTGCGGGGAGTACCCGTAGCGGTTGGCGCAACGCGCATCGGACGATTCATTGAAGAACGAACCGCCCCGCAAGATACGTACATCGCCACCAGTCGGGCCGGTTGGATCTACCTGCCGCTCGCGTGGATACCTCCCATACCAGTCGGTCACCAACTCCAACACATTGCCAGCCATATCAAGCGCCCCCACCCACGATGCACCGACCGGGTAACTGCCTACTGGCGCTGTACCACCAACACAATCGGAGAAGTTTGCCAGCTCACAACTGGAGGGGGTGTCGCCCCAGGGATATTCTCTCCCACCTGGTCCACGCGCCGTGTACTCCCACTGCGCCTCCGTTGGCAGGCTGGCTCCAATCCATTGGGCGTAAGCGCTTGCCTGCCCCCAGTCAACGTAGACAGCAGGATGGTTGGCGTAGTCGGGATTGTCAAAATGGACCCGATAAGCCGGTGGTTCGCACGCGCCGGCGTTCACACATTCGGCGTACTGTGCGTTCGTTACCTCGGTCTGGCTGATCCAGAATGCGCTCAGGCAGACTTCATGCACTGGGCGTTCGTCCCTGCCACCATTCTCGCTGCCCATCATGAAACACCCCGCCGGCACGTAGACCATCGGCAGGCCGTTTATCTCCTGCACTATAGGCATCCAGGCTGGGTCAGCGCCAACCGGGATGGGAGATGGTCCGCCTGTCGGTGCAACCGTCGGTGTGGCAGCTGGTGGTGAAGTGCTGGTCGGCCTTGATAGAATGTCAGTGACGGTCACGGTTGGTGAAGCAGTGAGAGACGGTGTAGGGGTGTCCGTTGGCTTTGATGTGGGGGTTTCAGTAGAAGCAGTGGTCAAGGCAAGCGTAACGGGCGAGAGTGGAATCTGCCCGGAAGAGATCAGGACAACGATCACCGCCAGAATCAACCCTTGGGCAAGCGTGTGCTCCGACACGATGGGCTGCTGACTGATGCGGTGGTTACGGTTACGCTGGGCCGCGGTGAGTTCGCCGCGCCTGGGCTTCTTATCGGGCAACACCGCTCGGTGCTGCTTCTGGATACCCTGGAACCCACTATCCCCCACCATGGCTTCGTCTGCCTCCAGCCGATCCCCCACGCCACTCGCGTCGTACAGCTTCTTGTCATGTACTGCACCGGGCACGGTCTGGCTCACGTCCATGATCTCCCCATCCGGTGCGACGACGACCTGGGTCTTGAGCGTATGCCGCTTCTTCTATCCATTCGGCAATCGGTTATTCCCTGCCCCAGATTATCCCTCATGGCTCCCTTTTGCCCAATGGCGCAACGAACTATTGTACCACGCAAAAACCGTGTTTGGGTTTACAATGGCTTCAGTTGAACCCGCACACGAGGAGGAACCATGACCCAAAAACCCATGACCATGGGCCAGCAGTTTGGCCGCCGCTCCTGGGCGGAGCCGTGGAAGATCAAGATGGTCGAGCCGATCCGCATCCCCACACGCGCGCAACGCGAGCAGGCGATTAAGGAGGCCGGCTACAACACGTTCCTGCTGCGCTCGGAGGACGTGTACATCGACCTGCTCACCGACAGCGGCACGAGCGCCATGAGCGACCGCCAGTGGGCCGCGATCATGCTCGGCGACGAGGCCTACGCCGGCAGCCGCAACTTCTATCACCTGGAGGAGGCGGTGCAGACGACCTACGGCTACCGGTACGTCGTGCCCACGCACCAGGGGCGCGGCGCGGAGCATCTCATCAGCCAGGCGTGCATCAAGCAGGGGCAGTACGTGCCCGGCAACATGTACTTCACCACCACGCGCCTGCACCAGGAACTCGCCGGCGGCATCTTTGTGGATGTCATCATCGACGAGGCGCACGACCCGGAGAACCTGCATCCCTTCAAAGGGAACGTGGACCTGGGCAAGCTGCAAGCGCTGATCGACAAGGTTGGCGCGGAGAACATCGCCTACGTGAGCCTGGCGGGCACGGTCAACATGGCCGGTGGGCAGCCGGTGAGCATGGCGAACCTGCGCGCGCTGCGGGCGCTCTGCGACCGGCACGGCATCCGCATCTACCTGGACGCGACGCGCATGGTCGAGAACAGCTTCTTCATCCAGGAGCGCGAGGAGGGCTACGCCGGCAAGCCGGTCGCCCAAATCCTCAAGGAGTTTTGCAGCTACACCGACGGCGCGTGGATGAGCGCCAAGAAGGACAACCTGGTCAACATCGGCGGGTGGCTGGCGGTCAACGACGCGGACCTTTACGACGAACTGCGCAATATGGTCGTGATCTACGAGGGGCTGCACACCTACGGCGGCATGGCCGGGCGCGACATGGAAGCGCTTGCGGTGGGCATCGCGGAGTCGGTGGAGGATGACCACGTCGCCGCGCGCGTGGGCCAGGTGCGCTACCTGGGCGAACTGCTCACCGACTGGGAGATTCCGATTGTGCAGCCGGTGGGCGGGCACGCGGTCTTTCTGGACGCGAAGCGCTTCTACCCGCACATCCCGCAGGATCAGTTCCCGGCGCAGACCCTCGCCGCGCAGCTTTACCTCGATTCGGGCATCCGCGCCATGGAGCGCGGCGTCGTCAGCGCGGGGCGCGACCCCGAAACCGGCGACCACCGTTACCCGAAGCTCGAACTGGTGCGCCTGACCATCCCGCGCCGCGTGTACACGCAGGCGCACATGGACGTGACCGCCGAGGCGGTCAAGGCGGTCTACGACGCGCGCGCGCAAACGCGCGGCCTGAAGATGGTTTACGAGCCGAAGTACCTGCGCTTCTT
Organism: Anaerolineae bacterium; assembly: GCA_034435135.1. Classification (GTDB taxonomy): domain Bacteria; phylum Chloroflexota; class Anaerolineae; order Aggregatilineales; family JAFGMM01; genus JAOSJO01. The sequence continues at coordinate 2,904 of DAOTXU010000289.1, forward strand.
CCAGGCGCGCTTCGAGCCGATGGCGTAAGGGTACGGTTAGCTCCCTGGGAGCTGCAAATGTAAGCGCAGGCGCGCCTTGCCCGCTACCCGTTCAGATGGGCGTTCATCGCGCGCGCGGCGCGCAGGGCGTCGCGGACGGCGGTGCTCACCAGGTCGGGGCCGATCACGTTGTCGCCGGCTGCCCAGACGTTCGGCAGGCTGGTTCTGAACGTCTCCGGGTCGGTGACGATCAGGCCCCAGTTGCGCGTCTCCAGGCCCTCGGTGGTCTTGCCCAGGATTTCGTCAGGCCAGTAACCTAACGCAAGAATAGCCGTGTCCGCCGGGACCGTGTACTCGGAGCCTTCGATCTTCACGGGGCGGGCGCGACCGCTTTCGTCAGGTTCGCCCAACTGCATTCGGATGAATTCGATGGCGGCGAGGCGGCCCTTCGCGTCGCCGATGAAGCGCTCCGGGGCGGTGAGCCATTCGAACCTGGCGCCCTCTTCGCGCGCGTGCTTGCGCTCTTTGGCGCAGCCGGGCATCTCGGCCTCGGTGCGGCGGTACGCGCAGGTCACGTCGAGGGCATGGCCGGCGGCGTATTGCAGCCGCAACGCGGTGCGCACGCAGTCCATGGCCGTGTCGCCGCCGCCGATCACGAAAACGCGCCGCCCCACCTCCGGCTTGCCGAGCGCGGCCATCTCCGGCGGCAGCCACCTGGCCGGGACGTTGGCGCGCGCCAGGAACGCGCCGGCTTGATAGACGCCCTTCAAGTTCGCGCCCTCCCAGCGCGCAGGCACGTCCACGTTCGCGCCGGTGCCGAGGAACACCGCGTCGTATTGCGCCGCCAGCTCATTGAGCATGATGTCTTTGCCGACCCGCGTGTTGGTGACGAACGTGATGCCCATATCGACCAGGTAATCGATCTTCTGCGCCACAATCTTCTTATCCAGTTTGAAGCCAGGGATGCCGTAGACCAGCAACCCGCCGGGGAAGGGCCACGCCTCATAGACGCACACCGCGTGACCCGCGCGGCGCAGAATCTCCGCCACCGTCAGGCCAGCAGGTCCCGCGCCGACGACGGCGACCCGCTTGCCGGTGTCTGGGAGGCGCTCGCCTTCGGGGAAGCCCTCGGTCGTGCGTTGGTAATCGACGACAAACTGCTCCAGCTTGCCCAGCGCCACCCCTTGCCCTTTGTTGCTCAGCGCGCAGCCGCCTTCGCACAGCCGCTCTTGCGGGCACACCCGGCTGCAAACGTCGGGCAGCAGGCTGGTCTGACGATAGACGTTGGCGGCGGCGATGAAGTCGCCCTGCGAGATCAGCCACATGGCCTCAGGCAGGTTGTTACTCAAGGGGCACGCCCGCTGGCACGGCCCGCCGGGGCAGAGCAGGCAACGGTCAGCCTCGGCCATCGCCTCTTCGGGCGTGAAGCTGATGTTAACCTCGTCGAAGTCAGCGAGCCGTTCCTCGACGCTGCGCGTCCTGATCGGCTGCGGCGGCAACGCCATCTTGCGACGGCGCTCTTCCTTTTCTAGCTTTTCGGGGCGGGGCGGGACTTTTGGGGTCATGGTCTTTGTCTCCTAACAAAGGCGCAGGGTACGCGGTGTAACATGAGCTGATGAAAGGGGTAAACCATAAATAGATCGCATGGATCGCATCTGCTCCTGCTGTGGAAAGCAGAAAAACTGCCAACGCAGGGATACCGTCGGCGGTTATGCGCGGCAACATCCCTGTCGCCGACGAAGCGGCGGCGATGCTATTATACTATACATCAGTCGCGCCTGAGATTAGATCACCTGCTAGGACGATTGCAGGAAAAACGGAACCTGTAGAACAGGGGGCCGGTGTCCGGCAGCTAGTTTTTCGCTTATCTTGAATGGTCTGCGACAGGGAAGTCCGAGGCGCACAAAGTGGTACAATAGCGGATGACAGCCAACGCTGCATGTGTTTGATGCCCTCTTGATCTATGCGCTCACAATTCGACACATAAGGAGCATTTTGATGAACGGAGAGCTAGTGCTGCTACCCCGACCTCAGCGTCTTGCTCACCTGGGGGGGACCTGCCCCATCGACGGCGAACGCCTGATCCTCCTCGCCGGCGCTGACCCTGGCGCGTTGCTGTTTACGGGGCGGATCGTGCAAGAGGCGCTCGCATTCATCGGCCTGCGTTGGGAGCTGACCGCCGCCCATGGCGACAACCCAGGCCGGCTGGGCGCGGTGATTCACGTAGACCCGGCGCAGATGCCCCGGCCTGAAGGGTACACGCTGACGGTTCAAAACAACCAGATTCGGGTGGTGGCGCACGATTTGGCGGGCGCGCTCTACGCCGCTATGACGCTGCGGCAAATCGCGCGGCAACACATCTTCGCGGGCGCGCTGCCGTGCCTGCGCATTGAGGACTGGCCCGACTTCCCCTACCGGGGCGTGATGCTCGACATCAGCCGCGACAGGGTGCCCACCATGCAGACGCTTTACATGCTGGTGGACATGCTCACCGAGTGGAAGGTGAACCAGTTTCAGCTTTACACCGAGCACACCTTCGCCTACCGGGACCACCGGGCGGTGTGGGAGCACGCCTCGCCCATGACCAGCGAGGAGGTCATGGCGCTGGACGCCTACTGCCGCGCGCGCCACGTCGAACTGGTGCCCAACCAGAACTCGTTCGGGCACATGGCGCGCTGGCTGATCCACCCCGCCTACAAGCACCTAGCCGAAGCGCCGGACGGCTACGAATATCCCTGGGGCGGGCGGAGCGACGAGCCGTTCAGCCTGTGCCCGCTGGAGCCGGGGTCGCTGGCGTTGTTGGCCGGGTTGTACGACGAACTGCTGCCGCACTTCTCCAGCCGCCAGTTCAATGTCGGCTGCGACGAGACCTGGGACGTGGGCCAGGGCAAGAGCAAAGCCGCGTGCGAGGCGCGCGGCGCAGGCCGCGTCTATCTGGAATTCCTGACGCAGATTCACGAACTGGTGCAAAAGCACGGGCGCACGATGCAGTTCTGGGGCGACATCATCATCCAGCACCCGGACCTCATCCTGGAACTGCCCAACGACATCATCGCGCTGGAGTGGGGCTACGATGCGAGCCATCCCTTCGCCGAGCACGGCGCGAAGTTCGCCCAGAGCCACATCCCCTTCTACGTGTGTCCCGGCACCTCAAGCTGGAACACCATCGCCGGGCGCACCGAGAACGCCATGGGCAATCTGTGGAACGCCGCTGAGAACGGCCTGGCGCACGAGGCCATCGGCTACCTCAACACCGACTGGGGCGACAACGGTCATATGCAACATCTCCCCGTGTCATTCCTGGGCTTCGCCTATGGCGCGGCGGTGAGTTGGGCCGCACAGGCCAACCGCGCGCTCGACCTCCCGCGCGCGCTGAGCCTGCACGCCTTCCACGACGATAACCATATCATGGGTAAGCTGGCCTACGACCTGGGCAACGCCTACAAAGAGACCGGCGCGCAGTCCTTCAACAGTTCTCCCCTCGCGCTCATGCTCCTGCACCCTGAAAGGCCGCTTGGTTCTATCGCAGTGACGACCGAGGGCCTGAAGCGCGCGCAGGCGTACATCGACGGGGTGATGGCCCCTCTGTCGAAGGTGCAGATGGCCCGCGACGACGCCGGTTTGATCGTTGACGAGTTTCGCAACGCCGCAGCGCTGCTGAACCATGCCTGCAAGCTGGGCATCGCGCGGCTGGCGACGCCGAGCGGGGAGATCGGGAGCATCCCGGCGGCGCAGCGGCGCGCGCTCGCGGAGGAACTGGAAACGTTGAGCGCCGATTACCGCGCGCGCTGGCTGGCGCGCAACCGGCCCGGCGGCCTGGATGACAGCGCTGCCCGCCTGGAGAAACTGTTGAACCTGTACCGTGCCGGGTGAAGTGCCGTTCTGGCCTGTAGGGGCGCACCGGCTGCGCGCCTATCCGAAAATTCCCGGACAGGGGGCTTAAGCCCCCCTGTCCGAGGCGGCAAGAGTGGTTTTTCGGAACTGATTCAAACTTTTGCCAACAGCTGGCCGTGCTAAGCGTTTCTCTACCTCACCGCCGTCTCGCCTGCGGCTCGACACCCCCTCTCCGCTTGCGGCTATAGTCCGGCGTAGCCGGGAGAGGGGGACGGGGGGGGAGGTCGCCCGCAAACACGACCAGCGCCACCGCATCGGTGTTGTTGGCTCAAAAGCTTGAATCACTTCTCGGATAGGTTCCACATCCAAAAAGCTCGTGGCGAGCTTTGAACGCCCGGTAGAAGCAGGATAACCTTGTAACATGATCGCCGGTTTCAAAGGCACGGCAGCGCATCGGCGGGGATGGGCCGCTGTGCCGCTACCGTTGCTGCCGCAAAAGGAGTAATCTGCATGAGAACCGTTCTATCCTTCAACGACAACTGGCTTTACCTCCCCCAGGATGCGCCGGCCGACACGCCCGACAGCGCATTTGAGCGGGTGACACTGCCGCACACGAACGTGATCCTCCCCCACCACAACTTTGACAACTCCGAGTACCAGTTCATCTCCACATATCGCAAGCGCTTCACCCTGCCTGAACCACGCCATAGCCGGCGTGTGTTCATTGACTTCGACGGCGCGATGATCGCCGCGACAGTGAGCATCAACGGGCATCCCTTCCCAGAGCACAAGGGCGGCTTCACGCCGTTCTCGCTCGACCTCACCGATTATCTGCACGAGAGCGGCGAAAATCTGCTCGCCGTGCGCCTCGACTCGACCGAGCGGCCCGACATCCCACCTTACGGTTTCGTGGTCGATTACCTGACTTTCGGCGGCATTTACCGGGACGTGCGCCTGCGCTACGTTGAGCTGCGCCACATTGATGACGTGTTTGTCAGGCCGCAGGATGTGCTGACAGATCAACCCTGGGTGGAGTTTGATGTGCGGCTTGCAAATCTGGACCGCCGGCTCGTTCTGCGCGCTGAGCTGCTGGACGCGCAGCAGAAGCGCCTCGCACAGATCGAAGGGGAGGCGTCGCCGCCGGCTCAGGTTTTCACCCAAAGCCTCCATGCTGACCTGATACCGCCGGTCCAGCGCTGGTTGCTCGATCATCCCGCGCTCTATTTTCTCCGCGCCGGGCTGTACGACGGCGACACGCTGATCGACGAGCAGACCGAGCGCTTCGGCTTTCGCGCGGCGGAGTTCCGCCAAGACGGCGGCTTCTACCTCAACGGCGAGCGCGTCAAGCTGATCGGCCTGAACCGCCACCAGACCTACCCGTACATCGGCGCGGCGGCCCCTGCACGCCTGCAACGCCAGGATGCGGACATCCTCAAGCGCGAGCTAGCGGTCAACATCGTGCGCACGTCGCACTACCCGCAATCGCCGCACTTCCTCGACCGCTGCGATGAGATCGGCCTGCTCGTTTTTGAAGAAATCCCCGGCTGGCAGCACATCGGCGACGACGACTGGAAGGCGCTCAGCCTGCGCGACGTGCGCGCCATGATCGAGCGCGACCGCAACCACCCGTGCATCGTGCTATGGGGTGTGCGCATCAACGAATCGCAAGACGATGAGGACTTCTACACCAAAACCAACGCGCTGGCGCACGAACTTGACCCCACGCGGCAGACCGGCGGCGTGCGCTACTTCCAGGAGAGCCAATTCCTTGAAGACGTGTTCACCTTCAACGACTTCTCGAACACCATCCGCGAGCCGGTGCACATCCCGCAGATGGTCACCGAGTTCAGCGGGCATATGTTCCCCACCAAGAGCTGGGACCAGGAGGAGCGCTTAGTCGAGCACGCGCTGCGCCACACGCGCATTCAGGACAAACAGTTCGGCATGGCGAACATCGCCGGCGCCATTGGCTGGTGCGCGTTCGACTACAACACCCACCGCGAGTTCGGCTCAGGGGACCGAATCTGCTATCACGGCGTGATGGATATGTTCCGCCTGCCCAAGTACGCGGCGTACTTCTATGAGAGTCAGGTCGCGCCGGAGGAAAAGATCGTCCTGCGCCCGGCGACGCTCTGGTCGCCGGGGGACCGCAGCGAGGGCGGCAACGACCCGATATGGGTGTTCACCAACTGCGAGGCGGTGGAAGTCTACATCGGCGAGATGCATATCGGGCGCTTCGAGCCGGACCGCGAGGCCTTCCCTAACCTGCCCTACCCGCCGGTCAAGGTCGCCGGGCTGAGGCAATGGCTCACATGGGGGCGGCAGTCCACCGATCTGCGGTTGGTGGGCTTTAGAGGCGGCAAGGAGGTCGCGGAACATCGAATCGCCGGCGACGGGTTGCCGCACGCGCTGACGCTCAAGGCCGACGCCGAGGAACTCCGCGCCGACGGCGCAGACATGACGCGGCTCGTCTTCAAGATCGTAGACCGCTATAATAACCGCCTGCCCTACACTAATCAGGTCGTGACCTTTGAGATCGACGGCCCGGCGGACCTGATCGGCGAGAACCCGTTCGCACTCATGGGCGGGCAGGCGGCGCTATACGTCCGCGCGCGCCGCGCGCCGGGCGCGGTCATGGTCCGCGCGACCACGCCGCGCCTGCCGCCGGCGGAGGTGAAGATCACGGTGAAGTAAGCAGGCTTGCCGGTGGTTATGCGCCGCTGATCCCGCGAATGGCGCAGATGAGGGCGGCTCAACTGGACAGGCCATGCAAGATGCCGGTTGGACAGCAGGCTTTGGCGCTTGAACAAATCAATCCTGAACGCTTCCTCGCCTACCCGGACAGCATCGCGCCGCCCTCGGCTAAGAAGGTCACGCCGATGTAGAGCAGGAACAGGCTGGTGGCGATGAGCAGCGCGCGGTAAGCCCGGTCGGTGAGCCAGCGCCGCCCCGACGCGACCACCGTCGAAAGGAAAGTGTTCCAGCTAAGATCAACCAGGATGTGGCCGAGGAAGAACACCGGCGCGGCCAGCAGTCCCAGCCTCGCCTGCCAGCCGAGCAGGATGCCGGCCCCGACCGTGACCCACCATGTGTACCAGAACGGGTTGGAAAGCGTCGCGGTCAGCCCCAGACCCACGAGCCGCGCGGGCTTCATGGCGAGCGCGTCGGCATCGTCGGCTGACGGCAGATGCACCTTGCCACGCCACGCCGCCCAGATCATGCTGCCGGCCATCCACAGCAGCAGCGCCCCGCCCACGAGAGCGATTGCCACGTGGATGGCGGTCGCCTGCATAAAGCCGGTCAGCCCCAGCGCGATCAGGGTCACGATAGCGACCTCGGCGAGGGCGTGGCCCAGGGTCACGAGCGGTCCGGCGCGCATCCCCTGGCGCGCGCCCTCGTTGACCACCGTGACCGTCACCGGCCCCGGACTCAACACCGCCGGCACAGCGAGCAGAAACGAACCCACAAAGAGGATGATGGTCGCTTCGATGGTCATGGCTCCAGAGTCCTGTCTTGTTCGGAATGCGGGTCAATTCTGAACCACAGAGACACGAACCTTTGTGGCGAGCGGTAGCTCATGTGGTAGCTCCACAAGATAGCGTAGTCCAGCGCAAATGTCCCATCTGGAAACAGGACAAGGGGCTTAAGCCCCTTGTCCCACCCACTGGATGGTTGAAACAGGCTAAAAGACGCGCGTGGCGCCCCATGAATGGACGCTCCACGCTGTTCTGTAGCGCTACCGCTCCTGTATGACGTAATGGTTCAATCAATCTGCTTCCGCAAATGCCCGCATCACGACTTTTCCGCCACCGCCTCGTAATGGGGCAGGACCGCCTCAAGGCGGCGTATCTTCGGCAGCGCGTAGACCGCCGCCGTGACGAGGAAGATTATGACGCCGGTGGAGGCCAACAGCAAACGCATCCCCGCACCCGGCGCGCTCCCGACCAGCGGCGCGAACGCTCCCCAGCCTGCCCCGCCGACCGCCGGCTCCAGGGCGTTGTCAACGAGCAGGCCGGTCAGCAGGAAAGACGGGGGCGTCGAGACCATGAGAAGCTGGTTTACGATGGCGAACACGCGCCCCTGCATGTCCGGCGGCGTCTTGACCTGGATGATCGAGATAAAGAGTGCGTTGGTCATCGTCAGCGGGACCATCGATAAGAACAGCGCGACGCTCAGCAAGACCAGCGATTGCGCCGCGCCGATGAAGAGGAACATCACACCGGTAAGCAGCAGGCCGGGCATGATCGTGTGCACGCGCGGGCGCGTCCCGCCCCAGGCGGCGATCAGCGCCGCGCCGGAAAGCGCGCCGAAGCTCATCATGCCCAGCATCACACCCGTCAGCGTCTCATCGCCGGTGACGGTAATCAGGTACGGAATCGCCAGTTCCAGCGGGCCGTTGAGCATGAAGTTCATAAAAGTGAAGTACAGCACCAGCCCCAGCAGCGCCGGGCGCAACCACAGGTAAAGGAACCCGCCGCGCAATTCCTGCCAGAACACACCCTGCGCCGCCTTGCCTTCTTCGGTCTGCTTCGGGCGCGGGATGTGCAGCAGGTAAACGATGACGACTGCGAGGATGAACGTCGCAAAGTCGATGGTCATCACGCCGACCACGCCGATTGTCACAAAAAGCAGCCCGGTCAGCACCACCGCGACCACTTCCGCGAGTGGAAAGGCCATCTCGCGGACCGCGTTGGCGCGCTCGCGGCGGCTTTCGGGCACGAGCATGGTGACCGAGGCGTCAATCGCCGGCACCTGCAACACGGCGAAGACGCCCTGCGCGAACGCAACGGCGTACAGATGCCATAGTTGAAAGCCGCCCGATAGGAAGCTCAGCATGAGCAGGAGCGTGCCGGCAGCCGCCCCCGCGTCCGCGAGCATGATGACGCGCCGCCGGTCCCAGCGGTCGGCGAGCACGCCGCCCAGGCTGCTGCCGACCATCCCCGGTATCTCGGCGAAGAACGCGGTCAGCAGCAGCGGCGCGGTGTTGCCCGTGTCGTTAAAGACGCGGATGCCGATGGCAATGCTCGACATGCGGCTGCCGATGAGCGACAGGGTTTGGGTGATGACCAGGATGTAGAACGGTTTTAGCGTTTGCATAACCGGCAATCAGTACACATGTTCGACACAGCGCCGCCACATCTGCTATAATCGTGCTCCATTGTACTGCCGTCGCGCTCCCGCGCGCTAGAACGGAGTTTCCATGCGCGGCGAGATCGTCGCCCTGGACATTGAAACCACCGGCCTCGATCCCCAACGTGACGCCATCATCGAGGTCGGCGCGGTGAAGTTCCGGGGCAGTCAGATTATCGACACGTTCCAATCCCTGGTCAATCCCAACCGCCTCATCCCGCCGTATATCACGGACCTGACCGGCATCACCCAGGCCGACGTGGACAACGCCCCTGCGCTGCGGAGCGTGCTGCCGGGGCTAGTTCGTTTTGTGGGCGACAAGCCGGTGCTGGGCCACAACGTCGGGTTTGATTTGGGCTTCCTGCGCCGGCACAGCGTGTTGCTCGGCAACCTGCCGCTCGACACCTACGAGCTTGCCAGCGTCATGCTGCCCAATGCCCAGCGCTATAGCCTGCCCGCGCTGGTGGAGGCGCTTAAACTAGACGTGCCTTATAGTCCGCAGCGCGGCCTCGGCTTTGGCCATGAGGCTCTGGGCGACGCCCATGCCACCGCCAGCCTCTACTGGGCGCTGTGGGAGCGGATACTGGCGCTGCCGCTGGAGACGCTCGAAGAGATCGTGAACGCCTCGCGCGGGCTGGAATGGACCGCGCGCCCGGTGTTTGAGGCGGCGCTTAAGGAGCGCGCCAGAACCGCTTTCGCGGAGGGGAGCAGGCGCACCGCGCCGGACGCCGACCTGGGGATGCTCTTCGGCAGCGCGCCCCCCGGCTGGGAGCCGCTTCAGCCCAAGTCGGTGCGCACCCCACTGGACATCAACGCGCTGGCGGCGTTGATCGAGCCGCGCGGGGCGCTCGCCCAGGCCTTCCCCGGCTACGAATTCCGCCAGCAGCAGGTTGACATGCTCGCCGCCGTCGCGGATGCGTTCAACAGCGGCTTTCACCTCATGGTCGAAGCCGGCACCGGCACGGGAAAGTCCGTCGCTTATCTGCTGCCGGCCATCTACTGGGCGCTGCTCAACAACGAGCGCGTGGTCATCTCGACCAATACTATCAACCTGCAAGACCAGTTGATCGGCAAAGACATCCCCATGCTGGGGGAGGCGCTGGGCCTGTCTTTTCGCGCGAGCGTGCTCAAGGGGCGCGCCAACTACCTGTGCCCGCGCCGGCTCGCGGCGCTCCGCCGCCGCGCGCCCACCAGCGTCGAGGAGATGCGCGTGTTCGCCAAGATTCTCGTCTGGCTGCTGGAGGGCGGCAGCGGCGACCGGGGCGAAATCTCGCTGCGCGGCGGCGCGGAGCAGGGGGTGTGGACGCGCCTCTCCGCGCAGGACGAGGGCTGCACGGCGGAGCGGTGCGCGGGGCAGATGGGCGGCGCGTGCCCGTTCTACAAGGCGCGCCGCGCCGCCGAGAGCGCCCACCTCATCATCGTCAACCACGCGCTGCTGCTCTCCGATGTGGTGGTGGGCAACCGGGTGCTTCCCGAATACCGCTTCCTGATCGTAGACGAGTCGCATCACCTGGAAGAGGCCACCACCAACGGCCTGAGCTTCCATTTGGACGAGGCCGCGCTCCACCGCCAGCTTGCCGACCTGGGCAGCCCGCGCACCGGGCTGCTGGGCGACATCCTGGCGCGCACGCGCGGCGCGATCCCGGACCGCTACCACGCCCAGCTGGTCGATTACGTGAACCGCATCCACCAGGCGTCCCAGGCGATGCAGCACCATGTAGGGGGCCTGTTCGCGGCGGTGTATGAGTTCCTCAGTGAGCATACCCGCACGCAGCCGGGCGAGTACGCCGTGCAGGTGCGCATCGTTGACGACATGCGGATGCACCCGGCGTGGGGGCGCGTGCGCGCGGTGTGGGACGTGCTCTCCCAATTCACAGAGGCCATCGCCGACGCGATGGTCCGCCTGGCGGGGGGCCTCGGCGACCTGAGCGAGTACGACATCCCCAGCTATGACGACCTTCTCGCCGGGGCGACCGCCGCCGCGCGCCATCTGGGGGAGGTGCACGCGCAGTTCCAGGCCATCGTCGCCGAGCCAGCGGAGAACATGATCTACTGGGTAGAGCTTGCGTCGGGCGACGCGCGCCTTTCGATGCACGCCGCCCCGCTGCACATCGGCCCGCTGATCGAGCACTACCTGTGGCAGGCGAAAGAGTCGGTGGTGCTCACTTCCGCGACGCTGCGCACCGGCGAGAGCTTCGCGTTCGTGCGCACGCGGCTCGACGCGCGCGAAGATCAGGTCGCAGAGTTGGCGCTTGGCTCGCCCTTCGATTACGAGGAATCGACGTTGCTCTACCTGGTCTCCGACATCCCCGAACCCACACAGGGGCCGGGCTACCAGCAGATGGTCGAGCGCGGCCTGATCGACCTGTGCACCGCCACCGAAGGGCGCGCGCTGGTCCTGTTCACGTCGTATGCGCAGTTGCGCAAGACCAGCCAGGCCATCGGCGAGGTCCTGCGCGCGCAGGGGATCACGGTGTACGACCAGAGCGACGGCACCTCGCGCCAGCAGTTGCTTGAGGGTTTCCGCGAAACCGACAAGGCGGTGCTGCTGGGCACGCGCTCGTTCTGGGAGGGGATCGACGTGGCCGGCGAGGCGCTGAGCGCGCTGGTGATCGTGCGGCTGCCCTTCACCGTGCCCACCGAGCCGATCTTCGCCGCCCGCTCGGAGACCTACGCCAACCCGTTCAACGAGTACGCGCTGCCGGAGGCCATCCTGCGCTTCCGGCAGGGGTTTGGCCGCCTCATCCGCCGCCGCACCGACCGGGGCGTGGTCGCTGTGTTTGACCGGCGCGTGCTGAGCAAGGCCTATGGCCGCGCCTTCGTCGAGTCGCTGCCCCCGTGCACGACGCGCGTAGGGCCGCTGGCGCAGCTCCCGGTAGAGGCGCGGCGGTGGCTGTTTGATTACTGAGGTTTCCGCTGCCGGGCGAGCTCCGCCGCGCGGGGTGGGCGTTGTGGCGGCGAAGTGGCGGCGCGGGAACCGTGCTCAACTGTCGTGATACAACCCGGCCTCGGCCAGCGTCGCGCGCAAGACGGCGCGGTCGTTGTCGGAGATCGGCGTCAGCGGCGGGCGCACCGGGCCGCCGTAGTAACTCAGCAGGTCCAGCGCCGCCTTGACGCCCGCCGGCCCCAGGCGTATGGTCAGCAGCGTGTTGAGGGCGATCAGGCGGGCTTGCAGGTCGCGGGCCGCGTCCAGCTTCCCGGCGGCGTGCAGGCGACAGATTTCGGCGCACTGCCCCGGCGCGACGTTCGCCAGGGCCAGGATGCCGCCGCACGCGCCCATCATCAGCGCGGGGAAGAACGTCGCGCCCGACCCGGAGAGGGTGTAAAAATCCGCCCCGGCGCGCTGGACGACCTGCCCCACCAGGCCCACATTGCCGCTGCTGTCTTTGACGCCGATGATATTGGGGTGCCGCGCAAGCTCCACAATGACGGCTGCGCTCATTTCCACACCAGTCAGCCGGGGAATGTTGTAAAGCAGGATCGGGATGGGTGCGGCGTCGGCGATGGCGCGATAGTGAGCCGCGACCGCCTCGACGCTCATGTACGGGTGATAGTACGCGGGCACGCCCACAAGCGCCGCATCCGCCCCTGCCTCGGCGGCGCGGCGCGTCAGCGCGATGGCGGCGCGTGTGCTCTCCCGGCCCGTGCCAGCGATGAGCAACCTGTCGGCGGGGAGCAGCGCGCGCGCTGTCTTCCACAGGCGCACCCGCTCCTCCTCGTCCAGCAGGACTCCCTCGCCGGTTGAGCCGGCCACGACAAACCCCGCCAGCCCCCAACGGAGCCATTTCTTCAGGTTGTCTTGAAACGCTTCGATGGACAGCTCTCCGTGCACGTCGAAGGGCGTGGTGACGGGCGCAAAGACGCCGCGCACGATCGGTTTGCTCACGGGTTCCCCTCCGGGTGTGTGTGATGGCTTGCGCAACCCCACGCTGATTCTAGACCAGCGTGGGCGCTGCCGCAATTGGCTTTTTTACCGGCTGGCCTATTCTACCCAACACCGGCCTTGCCCGTCATTGGTCGCGCCAACACGGGTAACGATCAGCCAAACCAAAGGGATGTTTTCGCGTGCGGGTTACCTTTGCTCACCCGACAAACCGGTAGCCAATGCCCGGCACCGTGAGGATGAGCGTGGGGCGGCTGGGGTCCGGCTCGACCTTCTCGCGCAGGCGGCGCACGTGCACGTTCACCGTGCGCTCGCTGTCCACGTCGGCATAACCCCACACCTCATCCAGAATTTGTGCGCGCGTGAGCGCCTGGCCTCGATGCCGCGCCAGGTAGACGAGCAGCCGGAATTCGGCGGGCGTCAGGTTCACGAGTTCGTCGCCGCGCCACACCTGCCCCCGCCCCCGGTCAATCACCAGGTCCCCTGCGTAGAGCAGGTCGGCCTCGACGGGGGCGATCTCACCATAAGCGCGGCGCAACTGCGCGCGCCAGCAACTCGCGCAGACTGTACGGTTTGGTGACGTAATCGTCCGCGCCCATCTCCAGGCCGAGCACCTTGTCCAGCTCGTCGCACCGCACGGGGAGCATGAGGATCGGCTGGCGCAGCCCGGACTGGCGCATCCGGCGGCAGAAGTCAAAGCCGGAGCCGTCGGGGAGGCGCACATCGAGGATGACCAGGTGGGTCGCGCGCATAGGACACGCCGGCCTCGCCGGCGTCCTTCCAGGCGACGCTGAAACCGTCGCGCTCAAGCCCATCTTGCAGGCTGCGCGCGACGGCGGGGTCGTCTTCGATGATTAAGAATGTGCGCGGGTTGCTTCATCGCTACCTAAAGCGAGCCATCACTTCGCCAGATAGCGCTGCTCAATCTCCTGAGCCTTCGCCACGCCTTCGTCGGTGAGGCGGACTGATTTGGCCCCTCGCGCCTGTGCAATCAGGCCCTTCTCTTCCAGCGCGTCCAGCACTTCAAAGGTGTACCCTTTCCAGGCGCGGCGGAAGGTGTGACCGGGCAACACCTCTTCCTCCCACGAAGAGAGGTAGATCAGCAACAGAGTCAGGTCCTCGATCAGCGTTCCGCGAGAGGGCGGCTCCCTGGCCTCCGGTTTGGGCATCGAGGGCGGTTCGACGGGGTTGGATGGCTCGATGCCCTCGCGCCGCAGCCAGGCGCCAATGCGCTCGTAGACGCACCGCTCCTGGAAGATGAACCAGCGTTCCCACTCGTCGGAGTGTCGGAGCAGAATCTCTTTAAAGTAGCGCACCGCATCCCGGCCCTCAATCGCCCGCCGGAGTTGGTCCTGGAGATGGCGGCTGCCGACCGTCTCGACAAAGCGTGTCATGTCGCGGTACGCCTCGCGGCTGGTGGTCTCAGGGATTTCGATGTAGCGAACGCCGGACAAATCAGCGTCGGACCACTGCGCCAGCGTGGAGTCATCCGCGCCGACATAGACCTCGCCGGTCTCAACATCGAGGAAGGAGCGCATTCCCCATGTAGTGGCCTCGAACGCGAGTTTCAGGTTCTCCCAGTCGATTTCTACCTGACGCATTGCCGGCCCTTTGACCAACGACCCATAGCCGTTAGCGCTTTAAGCATCTGCTTCTCAATAATAGTCTATCCCGTGTCGGGTGAGAAATCCATGCCATAGGGCGATTGCATGAGACGGAGATGAAACCGCGAATAACGCCAATAACGCGAATTTTAACCCCGCATAAGCCGAGGTCTCTCAGAAAATGCGCTAACCTTCTAAGATTAATATTCGCGTAATTCATGTTATTAGCGGTTACTTCTCCGGCCTCGCTGTGATAGAACCGATTCCGTTTTTCATGCAATCGCCTTAGCCACGCCATAAACCGGGCCAACACCAGAAAGCGAAAAGAGCATCCCGAAAGCGCTCAGCACCGGGAAGCTACTCCGTTCCCCTGGAATCTGTACTCTCTGGGGACATGGCAGTGCCATGTCCCTGCTGTTCTCAGTCGCCCAGCACCGGCATCTGAAGGCGCTCGTCTGCGTCGATCTGGTCCTCGGCGCGGGCAGCGAACACCGCGCCGCCTTCCGCCTCGATCTCGCGCTGCATCTGCGGCGTGACGTACTGCCCATAGATACGCCACTCATCCAGGCGGCAGGAGTGCACGAGCTTGCCGTCCCAGACCACCATGTCAGGGCAGCTATCGCACATGTCGAGGCGACCATCCTCTACAATATCCGGCGCCTGCACAATGCCGATGCTCTGGACGTAAACCGGCGCAAAGAGCTTGCGCGGGTCGCGCAGGGCCGCGCGCCAGAAATTCGCCTGCGCCTTGCGCATTCCCTTGTCGAAGAGGGCGGCCAGGAAAGCGACCTTAGGCAGGCGGTTGGGCACCATGTAGGCCAGGTAGCGACCCGTAAAGAAGTGATACAGGCTCTCGACCGCCTCGACCGCTTTCGGGCCTACTGAACCGTACATCTTGCCTTTGCTCCCCACCTGCAGGTTGATGAGCCACTTGATCGAGTCGTGGCGCTGGGTGCCGCCCAGGTAGACGGCGGTCTCGTAGTGGGGGTAGTGCTCCTGGATCACGCGGTACACGTCGCGCGAGGTGATGTCGATCTCGGCGGCGTCGGCGTGGCCGTAGCTCAGCTGCTCCTGGGCTTCTACCTTCTTATCGCCGACGGTGAACTCCATGGCGTCGCTCTCCGGCGCGCCGCGATAAGTGATAAACACCAGCCCGTGCACGATGTCGGCGTGATCGTTGGCCCACTTGACGATCTTCGGGATGTCGTTCAGGTTGGAGTAATAGATGGTGCAGCCGAAGCTCACGAACAGGCCGCCGACCTCGGCGATCATCTCGGCGTACTGCTGGCGCAGCGCGCACAGTTCCACCTCGCTCTTGCCGAACCAGCCGGGCCGGCGCTGCGCGCTGTCAATGTGGAACGTGAACCCGAACGCGCCAGCGGCCTTGAGTTCGCGCAGGAAGCCGATGTTGTTGTTCAGGCGCACGCCATTGGTCAGGATGAGCGGCTTCATGCCCTGGTCGCGGATGAACGAGAGGATTTCGAGAATTTGCGGGTGCACCAGCGGCTCCCCGCCGGCGATGGAGATGTTGTCACAGTTGCGCCACTCTTTGAGGAACAGGATGTCGTCTTTGATCTGTTCCAGAGGAAAGTGCCCGACCAACTGCTGGCGATAGCACCCCTTGCAGTAGATATTGCACCGGTCGGTGATCTCCAACCAACCAATGGGGTTGTCGTTCATCGACCAGGGCAGGCGGTACATGTTGCGCTTGCGCGGTCTCAAGTTCTCGCCGCGTTTCCCGTTTGTGCTCATCGTCCTTGCCTCCTCCTTTGGCCTGGGTTGGCCGGTGTTGAGAACCGGAAAGGTCAAGCCGTCTGGCGCGGCCTGACGCGCCCGATTCGACAATAAGAACACTTATACTATCTGAAAAGGCGCGCTTTTAGTGACGCTTATCCCGTAATCCCGCGCCAAATGTGACAATTGTCATCGGTTACACACTGAGAAAAGTAACGCGGGCCGGGGATGCCCCCGACCCGCGTCGTATCTCCAATCAGGCGGTGCGTTTTCGACTCCGCCGCCGTCTCCACCACCAGAGTCCGCCGGGGATGGCCAACACCAGCGTCAATCCACCCAAGCAGAACTGGGCGATCCACAACCATAGGGTTTGCAGCGACGACAGGCCGCCGACGCTGCTGAGACAGTCGATCAGGTCCGCGCCGGTCAGACTCATGCAGAACTCGACCGGCGATGGCTCTTCTTGCGGCGCTTCGCTCTCCGGCGCCGGAGGTGGTTCCGAGGCCGGCAGGCCGCCATTGCGGGCGATGCACTCGCTCAGGCTGAACGACTTGGAGCCAGGTTCGGGCGCGCTGTTGCCGTTGCTGCCCGAAATCGTCACCGTGTCGCCGACGCGCGAGACGGTCAGGCCGTTGCCGGCGTCGAAGGAGCCGGTTAGACCAAGAAGATCGTTGATTGGGATGGTTCCCAACAGCGCCACTTGGGGCGCGCCGCCCCACACTTCGACTCTATCGAAAGCGCACCAGACCGAGTAGTACTCCGTCGGGTCGGGGTTCAGCCGGCCATCGGAATAGCCGGCCCAGGACGGGGCCGACGCGCCGGGGCTGGCGCCTCCGCCGCCGCCGGTTGAATAGCAGGGTTCGGAAGGCCCGACAGCATAGGCCTCACCGGAGATGACCACGACGTGAATCTCGGTTCCGACCGGTTGCGCCGGGAAAGAGACGGTAACAGTATGGGTGCCATCCGAGGCGGGGCCGGTCGTCGAGCCGAGCAACTGGCTATCGCCGTTGTACGCGGAGATGGTACTGTTCGGTGCGCCCGTGCCGAAGACCTGATAAGTGACCTCGGCGCTATCGCAGGAGATGATCTGGCCGGTGATGGCGACCCCACCTTGTGCATTGGCGACCCACA
>DAOTXU010000290.1:0-4625 GCA_034435135.1 Anaerolineae bacterium
TCGACGCGGTGGATGACCGTCGCCGCGTCGTCGAGGAAGGCTCGAAACCGCCCGTGGCTGACGCGGAAGGACAACTGCTCGTCCTCCGTGAAGCCAAACCCATCGCGCGGGTCTGGAGGGCAAGGTTCGGCGCCGGCAAATCGTTCATGCGACATAAGCTACTGGGGGAGCTCCCGGTACCCACACATCGGCGGCTCAGCGCGTGGCGTGGTCTTCCCCTTCAATCCTTTCATCGTCCTAGCAGGTGCGGGTTTGGACGTTCACGACGGCTGGGGTGCATCGTCTGATGTGTCAAATCCTGCCTGATCCGCAAACGCGCCGATCTCCTGAAGCCAGTCGAGCACTTCCGTCTCGGCCATGCGCCACGGCTGGTCGATCTCCCAGCCAGCCACGACCTCGTGCTTGAAGGCCTCATACCAGGTATCCGCGATCTCCTCACCGGCAACGGCAGCCAGGATGGCGTGCGCGAGCGCCGACGGGCCGCTGCCGCCGTAGCCCCAGCAATACCCATCCGGGCTGTGGCGCTCAGCACGTTCGGTCATCGGCAGCGGTTTCCCGTTCACGGTCACGCGCCGGTCGGCATGTCCCTCGAAACTGCGGGATGGCTGGTGCGGCGCGCCGTCGTGGCCGTCCTTGCCCACCATGACACCGAACATGGCGAAGGTCCGTTCTTCGATTTCGCGCTGCATATCGGCCTCAATCTCCTCTGGCGTGCGGTGATCCTCGATCTCCAGCCTCAGCTTGGCGGATGCCGGCAGGGACATGGACCTGACGCCAGCTCCGAACTGGGCAGTCTCTCGCGGTGAGAACATCTCCAGCTGCCGTGGCTGGGAGCGTTCCGCGTCCCTGCGCTTCTGCGCAGGGGTGCGGTTGTCCACCAGTGTGTTGGTGAACATATCATGTTGAAGTGGAATTTCTTTGATCATTACGAAAATCATAGCACATTTGGTTGAGGCAGTCATTTCCAGGTATGCCCGGCGGGTGTCTGCTGACCGACTTGTGATGGAAAGGTGGATGGTCTAGAATGACGGATGCTGATGTCTTACGCACAGGGCAGGCCAACGTTCACTATGGCTCCAGAGTGGATCTCTACTGAAGAAGCCGCCGAACTATCGGGCTACAGTGTCGAGTACATCCGGCGTATCATGCGGCGGAAGAAGGTGAAGGCCGAGAAGCGCGGCAGCATGTGGTGGATCGACAAAGCAAGCATGGAAAAATACGTTCGCCATATGCAGGAGCTTGGACCCGCCAAGTTTGACCCAACAGGTTTGGCTCAGGACTTGACGAAAACTGAGTAGTGTGGTAAGCTGGTCGTGTCTACACTACCAGGTTTTTTATTTTGCCCAACCTGGTAGTATACACATGACTAGCTTTTTGCTGGTTATCTGCACGGATCTATCTTGGCCGGCCAAGAGGATTTGACGAGTTGTCAAGCTTTCGATGGGTATGAGCAGGAGGCAGCTTAGCGATGACAGCAAAAGCAAAGGGCCTGACGACAGGTCGCAGAGCACAAATCCGCAATCAGGTGTTGGGACAGTTCGAAGCCGAATACCGCCTCCTCACACCCCCACCCCGCCGCGAGGACTTCCGCGACCGAGCGTGTGAGCGTGCACGCGCCCGGGTCCCCTTCTGGGGCCGACCCTGGTCGGTCTGGTTCCTCGTCCTCGCCAGCGTGGTCATCTCCGGCCTGCGCACCGCCAGCCTCTTCGTCGCCCTCGCCAACGCCCACAACGCCCCCCTCGCCCAGCTCCTCGAGGGCCTCTTCGCCGTTGCCATGACCGAACTCGGCATCGTCCTCACCGGCTTCCGCGCCCAGCAGCTGCGCCGCGAGCACCTGCACAAACCCCGCCACGTCGCCTCGCTGAAGGACCTGGTTCGGGGCGTCAAGGTGCGTCTGGGGCTCGCCGCGCCCCTCACCTGGGCGGAGAAACCGGAACCCAGCGTGATCCCGGTGCTCCACAACACCCTCTTCGCCGTCGCGCTGGTGGCCAACGTGTGGGTCACTGCGCAGACCGCACTGCTAAACGTGCCCGGCGCGGCGCAGATGGACCTGGCGACCTTCACGTTCTCGCTGCTGTCGCAGCCGGTGCTGGTGCTCCTGCCGCTGCTGGTGGCACTGACCGTCGGCGCCGCCGCGCCGTTTGCCGCCAAGGCCGCGGGAGAAGCGGCCGCGCGCGACATGTTCCGCGACCGCGTCGAGGCCGAGCAGGTCGAGTTGAGCTACGAGCAGGCGCTGGCGGTGTGGCAGGAGGGACTGCGCAGAGCGTGGGAAACTGACGGCAGCGCCCGGCTGGAGGAGGAAATGTCTCTACAACACGCACGGCTCCGGCACAGCTCTGCTGACACGATCGCCGAGGTGACGCCAGGGACACGCCCATCAGGAGACGGCCAGCGCCGCCCTTTCGGGACGGCGAGGTAGTCCGCCGGTGTGTGGTGTGTCACCATCCGATGGCCGGGGTGCGCGCGAACCGGCGGTACTGTTCCGATGCGTGCAAGGCGGTCGCGCGCCGCTTCCGCCACGCGCGGCGGGCCGCAGTTGCAGGCCAGGAAAGCGAGGGCTGGGGGTGTGTGGCGTGTGGCGCGTCGCTGCAGGACAAGCAGCGCAGCACCCGGCGCTTCTGCAGCGCGGCGTGTCGGGGCGCCTTCTGGCGCGCGATGGCGCCGCACCGCAGACATGCAGAAGGCGCGAACGCTAACCTGAGCGTGTCGAACCGCGTTCCGAGTGACTGACGGCGCGAACGGCCCTGGACTGTCGGCCTGGCGCCAATTCGAAGGAAGAGAGTGCACTTTAACAGCTGAATAGCCGTGCACCCGCCGACGGTGCGAACCCGGCGCTGAAGCGAGGCTGACTGAGGGGGTACACGGTGAAATCGAGCGAAGGTCCTATTTCATTGAGAACGGTGGCGAATATGTCCTTTATTCGCCGTCGAGCAGCCCATCCGCCAGGTCGCCGAGGTCTTCCAGCTCCGCCAGCGCGCCATCCTCATCGGTGAGGTCGGCGAGGAACGCAAAGAGCCGGCCTCGAACCGAGGGCGTGTCCCGCGCCACAGACGGCCGGATCTGCTCCAGGCGCGCCTCGAGCTGCGCCTGCGCCTCCTCAAGCGTGAGCGTCTCCTGCAGCGTCTCCGGGAACGGATTGGCGCGGTACCAGTACCACGTGTCCACCAGCCAGCACTCGCGGTACTCGTGGAACCCGCACCCGAAGAACGTCACGACTTCCCGTCCACTGGCGGACGGCCGGCTGAGCGTGACGAAGACGAATTCCCCGTAGCTGTTGGCGTCCTCGTGGACCGTGTGGATCGTGGTCCGTGCGTCGTTCAGGAGCGCGCGGAAGCGCGCGTCCGAGACCCGGTCGTAGAGCCGCTCTTCTTCGGTGAAGCCGAACGCCGTCTCCGGCGGGGGTGTTTCGGGGGATGGAGCGGGGCGTTCGGGCGACATAGGCAAGCGCACTGTAGCACAGGTGGGTCCCCGCCGTCCAGGGCCAACCGAGGTCAGCGCAACTCTGCCTGGACAGGGATCGTCCGGTTCTGAGTTTTGAAGGAGGGCGCGATGAGCGGTGGCGGCGGCACCTGACCCGGTGCATGACCGGTGCGGGCGCGGCGTCTCACTCGGGGCGCCTCGCCCGCCCCCCGCCAGAAGCTACCACGTCCACCGCACGATGTACGCCTCGCCGCGGCGCGGCCTTTCCGCCTCCCAGCGCACCAGGGCGCGGCCATCCGGCAGCGTCAGCCGGTGCTCCGGTCCCAGCGCACTGCTGCGCCCCGCGTGCTGCTCGAGCAGCAGCACCTGCTTGGGGAGCCGCTCACGCGGGAAGACCACGCTCAGCGCGAGCCGGTGCGTGGTGTGGTCCACCTCGGTCTGGAAGTCCTCCACCGCGCGCGTGAAGCCGTCGCGGATCGTCCGCTCGATGTGGAATTCCTCGATGTCGCCGCAGTTGCGCGTCCCGCGCAACGAGATCAGCACGCGCCAGCGGTGTCCCTCGCGGTAGCGGTCCACCGCGACCCCCGGCGAGCAGCGGTACGCGGCGAAGATGTCGCCGTCGCCCCACGCCTGGTCCTGGTAGGCAACAACGTTGTCCTGCAGGAAGCGCACCCGCGCGCGCTTGGTGTAGCGCGCCTTTCTACCTGCCGGGTCGCGCAGCTCCAGCCGCGCTTCGTAGTCCAGGACTTCGTACAGGCCCTCACAGCGCGACCCAAGGAGCCTGGCGCCTAAGCGCCGGGCGAGATCGAGCAGGTCGGCGTTGAGCAGGGAGAACAGGGCTTGCACGAGCCGGGTGAGGATGGGCAGAAGTGGAATGGCCATAGGCGGTGAACTCATCGTAGCAGACCGCGGCCAGGGTGCGCAACCGGCAGACGGTCGCACGCATCGATCGCGTGCAGGTCTTTCGCAAGGCGACACCGGCAACCTCGCATCCTTTGGACGCGATTGGGCCCAAGTCTGGTCATCTCTTGACACACAGACAGCCCTTCTGTTAGAATTACACTAATATGACCAGACAGTTCTACACTCTCTACTGTGCCCTCAACCGGCGCGCCGACCTCGAGCGGCTCGTCGCCTGGGCGACGCGCAAGCGCCTGCCCGGCCCGCGCCGGCTCTACCACGCCCGGCTCCTCAATGAGGAACAG
>DAOTXU010000291.1:0-5763 GCA_034435135.1 Anaerolineae bacterium
GGGTTGGGGCTGGCGCTCGCGCCGGCGCTCTGGCGCGCGAAGCTGGGCCGGCTGCCGGCGCTGACCTTCAGCGCGTTGCTGGCGCTCTCGCCGACTGCCGTCGCCGCCGCGCGCCTCAGCGAGGGCGCGACGCTCTCGGCGGCGCTGGCGCTGCTGGTCGTGTGGCTGGCGTGGCGCTTTGATGAGGCAAGGGGCCTTAAGCCGGCCCCGAAAATCGACCTCACGGCCCCGGACAGCGGGCTTAAGCCCGCTGTCCAAGACTTTTCGGATCAGCCCTCAATCCCCCCGTCTGCGACACCCTGGGGCGTGGCGCTGGCGATTGCCGCCGCCGCGCTGGTCCTGCTCGCAGAGCCGGGAGGCCCGCTGATGGCGCTGAGCTTGCTGGGCGGGCTGGTTCTCGCGTTGCTGCTGGATGACGACGGGCAGGCGCGGTTCACCGTCGTTGAAGCAGTGCGCGCCTTCCCCTGGATGCCAGCGCTGCTCGGCGCGGTGGTGGGCGTGGCGGTCATTGCCACGCTCGCGTTGCTCAACCCCTCCGGGCTGAGCGCCGTCGGCGAGGTGCTGGGCGGCTTCGTGGAGGGCCTCAGCGTCCGCCCGGCGGGGCAGCCCTTCGCGTTGCCCGTTCTGGTGTTGCTGGTCTACGAGCCGTTGATTTGGGGCTTCGGCGTCTTCGGCCTCGTTGGCGCGCTCCGCGTGGGCGACCTGCTGGGGCGCTTCCTGGTGGGGTGGGCGCTGAGCGCGTTCACACTCTGCCTGCTCTACCCCGGCGCGACCTCGGCGCACGCGCTGATGATGGTCGTGCCGCTCGCGGGATTGGCCGCGCGCGCCATGGCTGCGCGCTTCGTGCAGAGCGAGGCAGAGCCGGAAGAGATCAGGCCGAGCAATTGGGAGGGCATGATGGAGGCTCCTGGCTGGGGCATGGCGGTGTACGTCGCCGGGGTGGTTGGCCTGTCGGCGGCGGTGTACATCCAACTGATGATGGTGGGGCGCGACCTCGCCAACCTCAGCTATCCCACCGACCTTCCCACTCAGTTGCCGCGCCTGGTGATGTCGGTGTTGACGTTTGGCCTGATTGTCATTGGGTTCTTCCTGGTCGGCGCGACGTGGGGCAGCCGCGCGGCGGTGCGCGGCCTGGCGCTTGCGGCGGCGCTGGCGCTGGGCGCATACACGCTCAGCGCGGCGTGGGGGCTGGCCGTCTTCCGCGCCGACGACCCGCGCGAACTGTGGTACCTCGACAGGCCCTCGCGCGCGATTCACGCGTTGACGCAGACGGTGCGAGACGGCTCTGACCGCAGTGAGGGAGCGCCTACCACCGCCGAGGTCGTCGCGCAAATCCCGCCCGATGGCGCGCTCGCGTGGGCGTTGCGCGACTTCAAGAACCTCACGTTTATTGCAGCGCCCTCGGCAGAGACCCACGCGCCGCTGGTGATCCTGCCCGCCGAGGACGAGGAGCCGGCGCTCGGCGCGGACTATGTGGGCAACGACTTCGTGACCCGGCAGGCGTGGCGGCTCGATTCGATGGGGGCGGAGGGGGCGCTGGCATGGCTGTTGCAGCGGCATACGTTCACGCCGCCGTATCCGGTGGAGCGTGTCGTCGTGTGGATGCGCACCGATGTGTATGGCACCCCCGACGCCCTGCCGCAGTAACGTCGAAGCCCTCTAACCCCGCTCATGCGGGGTCTTGCTTCACGGCGCACGCCCGAAACAGCGGCGGCTCCCACACCAGCTCACCCGCGCCAAGGCGCGCACGCAACGCCAGGGAGAAGCGGTCGCGCCTCGGCGCGGGCATGGCTTCGACTTCGACGCGGCGGGGCGACCACGCCAGCGCGTAGCGGATGAAGGCCTCCGCGTCGGGGAAAGGGACGCGCCCGGCGACTACCTCACAGCGCACGTCCTGAAAACCGGCCTCGCGCAGCAGGTCCGCGATGTCCTCGCAGCCTGACACGGCCACATCCCAGGGACGCACCGCCGCTGCGAGCGCGCGCATCTCGGCGTGGAAGCCGTGCGCGTCGTCAACCGCGAACTCGGCGAGGGTCTCATCGACCAGGCTGACGAGCGCGTCCGGCGGCCCCCACTCTAGCAGCCCCAGGCGACCGCCAGGCCGGAGCACGCGAGAGGCTTCGCGGAAGGCGAGCGCCGGCTCGGTTTCGTTGAAGCAGAACGCCGCCAGCACGGCGTCGCAAGCGGCGCACGAGAAAGGGAGCGTGTGCGCGTCGGCGCAGGCGTAAGCAATCTTTGTGGAGATTGTAGGGACGCGGCGATGCCATGTCCCTACAGCCATCGCGGTGCTGAGGTCGATCCCAACCACGCGGCGCACCCTCGACGCGACCAGGCACGCGCCCGCGCCCGTCCCGGTTCCCAGGTCGATGACGCAATCGGCGGGACGGAGCGGGATCCACTCAAGCAGGTGCGCGGCCAGCGCGGCAAGCGCCGGCGCAATGTCCGCCTCGTAACGCGACGCGGCGTCTTGATAAAGTTGCTTGAGCAGGTGGGTGTGCGCCAGAGGGGTCACGGTCCGCCGGGAGGCTTCCGGGCGACGAAGATCACGCGCCCGTCAGGGTCGTTGGCCGGGTCGAACGGCGTCAGGCTGAGGTTAAGCGTCTTATCCACCAGGAAACCGGCCCGTTCCAACAGGGTGGTGATCGCTTGTACGGGGTACCCGCGCACCGCGTGCTCTTCCTCGACGCGCTGCCACCCGGTGCCGTCGTCGTAAAAGATCATGTAGTGCCTGGAGTTGATGAGCGTCTCGTAACTGAAGGCGCTTTCGATAATGATGGTCAGGGTTTTCCCATCATCGTAGGGGACGCGGGCGCAGGTGCCCCAACGGGTCGCCAGCCCCTCGATGGTCTCCAGGTCGAAGATGAAGAGCTTATCCGGCGCGAGCACGCGAAAAGCGTTAGCGAAGACTCGCTCCAGGTCGCGCAGGCTCTGCATGTAGTTGAGCGCTTGCAGGCACGTCACGAGATCAAGCGTGCCGGGGCTGTAGTCCAGCTCGCGGATGTCTTGCTGACGCCAGTTGACGGTAGAGCTGCCGGCGGCCTGGGCGTTGTTGCGCGCCTTGATGAGCATTCCGTTGGACAGGTCCACACCGGTCACGCGGAAACCTTCTTTGGCGAGCCAGATGGCCGCCGTGCCCACGCCGCACGCCATATCCATAACGCGGCGGCCAATCCAGTCGTTTTGTTGGGCGAGCAACAGGAGACGCGGCGTCAGTTCCTCGCTATAGCGCGCAAAACCGGCTTGTTCATAGAACTCAGGAAGATGCACGTAGAAGTTTTTTAGATTGCCGGTAGGCATGAGGACGATCCCGGTGGATAACCTAACTCATATCAAAGATACCTTAATGTCTGTAAAGCACAAGTCACCACGTTCTAGACTTCTGCGGTTCTGCCCGTTTATCGGCTCCAAAGTTGCTGGTGGTCTCTCGCTCAGATGATGATTGAGACAGGGATCGGAAAGCCCTACGACAGCGCTTAGTGCCGCACGTGACTTGTCTTGGTGAAGATCATCGCCATGTTGCGCCGGTCGGCGGCCTCGATCACCGCCGCGTCGCGGAGCGCGCCGCCCGGCTGCACAACCGCGGTGACTCCCGCCTCGGCAGCGATCTCCACGCCGTCGGGGAAGTCGAAAAAGTCGTCGCCGGCCATTACCGCCCCCTGCGCGTGATCGCCCGCGCGGTAGAGCGCCAGGCGGATGGCGTCGAGGCGGTTGGGGGCGCTGCCGATGCCGACGGTGCTTTTGGGGGTGGCGAGCACAATCGCGCTGGTGCGCACGTGCTGGACCACTTTCCAGGCGAAGCGCATCGCTTCCTCTTCCTGACGGGTGGGTTTGCGTTTGCTCACCTGTTGCCAGTCGGCAGCTGGAGCCTCTCCGGGATCGGGGGTTTGCATCAATACGCCGCTGCGCACACTGCGCATCTCTCGGAGCGGTGGGTTCGCCACCGGGTCCACACGCAACAGATGACAGTGGCGGCGGCGGATGACAAGGCTCTCACGCGCTACGGGGTCGAAGTCGGGCGCGGCAATCGCCTGGACGAACAGGTCGGCCAGCGCCCAGACGAAAGGTTGGTCGCATAACCGGTTGATGACCACCGCGCTCCCGGCGGCGGAGATCGGGTCCGACGCGATGGCGCGCGGGAGGGCGTCGGCGACCCGGTCGTCTATCGCCAGGCCGGTCAGTTGCCCGTGACGTGCAATCGCCACCGCCGGCTCCTCAAATTGAGCGATGGCGCGCAGCCCCACGTCCAGATCAATGGCGACATCGTAAGTGAGCGGCGGGCCGGCGAGCAGTTTGCCGCCGAGCGGGCCGGCGTCGGGCACGTGCGCGTACAGCGCGGCGGACTGGTGCGGGTTCTCGGCGGGCATCTCATCGAGCTGCCAGAGCACCAGCGAGAAGGCGTCTGGCAAGGGATCGGTGTCGTCTATGCCGAGTAAGTAGGCGTGGATGGCGGTGTCGTAGTCGCGGGTGAGGGCGAAGGCTTTTGCGGCCAGGCGGCGGCGCGTGTCGGCATCGACCTGGCCGCCCGCGCGCAACACGGCCAGGACGTGCCGGTAATCGTCGGGGTCGCACAGCACGACCACGCGCTCGAAGTTCCGGGCTGCGGCGCGCAACAGCGAAACCCCAGCGATGTCGATCTGCTCCAACGCCTCTTCAAGCGAGATTCCAGGCATGGCGATGGTTTCCCGGAAAGGGCGCAGATTGCACACCACCAGGTCGGTAGAAGGGATGCGGTGGCCGCTCAGTTCGGCGGCGTCCTCAGGGGTGTTACGCGCCAGGATGCCGGCAAAGACTGAGGGATGCAGTGCGCTCACCCGCCCGCCGAGGATCGTCGGGCTGCCGGTCGTGGTCGCCACATCCATCACGTGCAGCCCGGCCTCGCGGAGAAATTGGGCGGTATGCTGCGTGGCGACAAGCTGCCAGCCCAGTTCGGCCAGGCCGCTGGCGAACCGCTCCAGGCCGTTTGAGTCGTAGGTGCTTAAGAAGGCACGGGGCATGTCTTGATGCTCGATTCTCGGTGCTCGGCGCTCGTCGCTGGGTTCGCAACACTTATCGAGACACGAGTGACGAGGTTACGGTAAATACCAGACACGATAGTAGTCCACGCTGATGGTCATGGTTTCATAGGTCGGGAAGACCGGGCGCACCTGGAAACCGAGGTCGCCGGAGGTATGCGTGGCATCGACGATACGGCCCAACTCCTGCCCGTCCCAGTAGAAGACCAGTTCGGAGCCGCGCGCCAGGACGCCGATGGTGTACGACTGCCCGGTGGTCAGCGGCGCGCCGAGCGCGCCGTTAATCAACACTTCGCCCTTCGTTTCGACGACCGGGGTCGGTGTCGGCGTCTCGGCCTCGACCGCGCCGCCGGGCGTCTCGACGGTGTAGATTTTGCTGAGCCGCCAGTTGCCGTCGCACTGCATGATGGCGACATAGAAGTTATCTGGGACCTGGCGGTTGACGCGGAACGGCAGGCCGAAGGCGGCGGTGCCGGGGCACTTCACCGGCGTGACCTCGTACTGCGCGTAGAAGTCGGTCAGGTTGAGGATGGCCGAGTAGAAGGTGCCCACGATATTCGTGCTCGTGAGCACGTAGCGCCCGTTCTCAATACTGGCGACCACGTAACTGGTCGCGCCAGTGACCCAGTTCAGCGCCTCGTCGAAGTCGGTCTCATAGCGCACCGGGCCGACTGGGACAGGCGCGACGACGGCGGCCTGGGGCGGTAGCGGCGTCGGAGCCGCGCCGCCGGTCGGGGCAGCGCCGCCGGCG
>DAOTXU010000292.1:0-9491 GCA_034435135.1 Anaerolineae bacterium
GCGGGGCGGGGGGTGAGGTCAAGCGTTCTGAACAACTTCATCAACACTCTAGAGGGAGACCACCTTCCTGGTAGGATCACAAAATAGCGTGGAGCGCCTGAAAGTGGATGATAACACCCTGTATCAAGGCCAAGTCGCCGCAATCTGTGGAGAGGACAGGGGCTTCAGCCCCCTGTCCAGGTCGCATGTGAGGCGCTCTCACATGACCACGCTATCCCGTAGAGGTACCTCTTTCCTTGTCGCTTCCGGCAAAGCAGCAACATTATACCCCGACCGGCTCGGCGTCAAAGCCGGCAATGGATCGGTCGCAGGATGAGGGTCAAGGGGTATAATTCGCAGGCACAAACCGAAACACACCCTCATGCGTCGCCAGACCTATTTGGGTTGTCACGCTTGCACGGAGGCAATCCTTCATGATTATTTCGCGCACCCCGCTCCGCATCAGCCTGGCCGGCGGCGGCAGTGACCTGCCCGCCTTCTGGCAGAAGGAACCCGGCGCGGTCACTACCATGAGCATCAACAAGTACATCTACATCACCGTCAACGCCAAGTTCGACGACAAGATCAGGGCGAGCTATTCCAAGACCGAGATTGTGGACACGGTTGACGAGCTGAAGCATGAACTCATCCGCGAGGGGCTGAAGCTGCTGGGCATCACCGGCGGCATTGAGATCACCTCGATCTCCGACATCCCCTCGCAGGGCACCGGGCTGGGGTCGTCGAGCACGTATACGGTGGGCCTGCTCAACGCGCTGTACACGTATCTGGGCAAGCACGCCGGCCCGCAGCGGCTCGCCCATGAGGCGTGCTGGATCGAGATCGACCTGTGCGGCAAGCCCATCGGCAAGCAGGACCAGTACATCGCTGCCTTTGGAGGCCTGCAACACATCCAGTTCAACTCGGACGGCAGCGTCTTCGTCGATCCGGTGATCTGCAAGCCGGAGACCAAGCGCAAGCTCGACGAGCACTTGCTGATGCTCTACACCGGCCTGACCCGCTCCGCCGACAACATCCTGGCCGAGCAGCAGGCGAACCTCTCGCAAAGGGACAAGCACCGCGTGACGCGGCGGCTGGTCAACATCGCGCGCGAGATGCGCGACGCGCTCACCGCCAACGACGTGGTCGCCGTCGGCGAGTTGCTCCACGATGGCTGGATGGAGAAGCGCAAGATGGCGTCTACCATCACCAACGAGAAGATCGACGCCTGGTACGAGACGGCGCGCAAGCACGGCGCGATTGGCGGCAAAATCGCCGGGGCCGGCGCGGGTGGGTTTTTGGTGCTCTTCGCCCCACCGGAGAAGCAAGGCGACATCATCGCCGCGCTGCCGGAGTTGCGCCCTGTGCCCTTCGCGTTCGAGCCGCAGGGGAGCAAGATCATCTATATCGAGTAGCCGGGCGCACCTGCTGTGTTGATAACCGCCTATCGCTCTTTGTTCCGCCGGGCGTGGATGTGCAACCACGCCCGGCGCGCTTTTGCGGGAGGGTTTTACAAGATGCATGAAGACGCATGACACATTTTTTACAGTTTGCCGGCACTATTTGTGCTAAATGGAGCAAGTTAGTCAGGAGAACAACGTGTCAAAAACAGGACGACTCTCAATCTCCCCCCAGACCCGGACCAACTGGATCATCGACGTTGCGCTTTTCTTGGGCGCGGTCGGTGCCATGTTGACGGGCGTGTATTTTCTCTTTCTGCCCTCTGGAGGTTACCAGGGCGGGCGCAACCCTTTCTTCGGCGTGACGATCCTTTTTAGCCGCCAGACCTGGAGCGATCTGCACACCTGGGCGGGCGTGTTGGTGATCGTGGCGGCGGTCGTGCACTTTTCCATCCACTGGCAATGGGTTAAGACGATGAGCCGGCGTGTCTTCAATAGCATTCGCGCCAGAAGCGGCGGTCTGTCGAAGGGTTCCAGGGTCAACGTGCTGATTGACGCGATCATCGCCCTCAGCTTCCTGGCGACCGCCATCTCCGGCGTCTACTTTCTGCTCATGACGAGCGGCGGCTATGAGGGCGGGCGTAACGCCGCCTATGACCCCGGCTTCCTGTTTCCGCGCACGACCTGGGACGCGGTCCATACCTGGGCAGGCGTGGTCATGATAGTCGCGGCGGTGATTCACTTCGCCATTCACTGGCGCTGGGTGAAGAATGTGACGGCGCGGTTCGCCCTGTCGCTGTGGCAGCGCCCTAAAATGGCAAAGGAGGCGACGGCAGTGCGGTAGGTCCTCCATAAAAAACAAGAAGCTTTCAATCGGTGCGATCAAATCAAGTAATGCAAGAAGGAGAAGAGGGACAATGTTCAAGAAAGTGTTGTTCGGCGCGTTGATCGTCGGATTGACCAGTGTGTTGGTCGTAGGCGCTGTCAACCGGACCGTGAGCAAAACTGCGCAGGTGACGGAGGCTTTTGGACAGGGTCAAGGCCAGGGTGGCCACGGACAAGACGTTGCGTATGGCAGCAGCGCGACCGCATCTGATGCGGCGTACAGCAACTACGGTCAGGGCGGCGGTAACGGGGGTCAAGGCCAGAGCAATGGTCAAGGCGGCAACGGCGGTCAGGGCAGCGGCAACGGTCAAGGTAGCAATGGCAACGGTCAGGGGAATGGCAACGGTAACGGCCAGGGCGGTCAAGGCAACGGACAAGGCGGCGACGGCGCTGGATACGCGACCGGCGACCAGGCCGGGACCGGCCAGGCCCAGGTAGACGAGTGGGTGATGCTCGAGGGCGCGGTCGTGAGCGCGGATGCCAACGCGCTGGTCGTGCAGATCGACGCTGGCGCAGAACTGGTCGTGGATGGCCGTGCGTGGTCCTTCGCCCAGGAGCAGGGCTTCTCGGCGCAGGTCGGCGATGCGGTGACGCTCACCGGCTTCTACGAGAGCGGCGACTTTGAGGTCGGCCAGATCGAGGACGCGACCAACGCTCTGTCGGTCAGCCTGCGCGACGAGACCGGGCGGCCTCTCTGGGCCGGGCGTGGGCGCGGGAGGGCTTGAGCGCTCCGGCCCGGCGTCAGGGAAGGTGTTGAAGGGGCATGGTGTGAACCATGCCTTTTCTGTTCCTGACTAACCCGCCTGGGCCGATGTTAGAGGGCGGCCAGCCGGTCGGCGCGTCTGGCGCTCTCCTTACCCAGCCGGCGCAGCGCGCGCGCCGCCTCGGCCAGCCTGATTTTGTCGGCGGCGTCGTTGTAGAAGCGGTTGGCGCTCAATTCCAGGCTGCGCGCCGCTCCGGGCGAGAGCGGCGCGCTGGCGTCGGTTGCCCCCAGCGCGGCGAGGTCGTCGTTCAGGCGCAGGTCGGTGAGCGGCTCCAAAATCATCTCGGTGACGGTCTCGCGGCGGATGCGCTCCAGGTGCTTGAGGCGCTTGGCCCCGTCGTCCGCCAATTCGCGGTAGAGCGCCGCTGCGTGGTCAGGTTGGTTCGCGGCCTGAGCTTGATAGCGGGCGGCCAGGCGCTCTTCCAGCGCAATCGCCGCCTCAAACACCGCGCCAAAGGTCCCGATTTCCATAGGTAAGGTTCCTCGCTTCTCGTGCAGTAGGGGCACGGCGACTTGTCCCCGGTCAAGGGGATGCCACGCCCCTGCTGATGTCAGATGCATTGATTCGCTCAAAACCAGCGTGTAATCACCACCTTGCGGTCGGTGAAGAAGTTGATCCCGTCCAGGCCTTGCCCGTGCAGGTCGCCGAAGAACGAATCCTTCATCCCCGCGAACGGGAAGGCCGCAATCGGCGCGGCGATGCCGATGTTCACGCCGATGTTGCCCACCTGCGCGCGGTACTGAAACGCGCGCGCCCACTTGCCGCTAGAAGTGAAGATCGACCCTGCGTTGCCGTAAGGGCTGGTGTGCAGCGTGTCCAGCGCCGCGTCGAAGTCGTCCACGTGCATGACGCACAGCACCGGGCCGAAAATTTCATCCTGGGCGATGCTCATGTCGGGCGTCACCTCGTCAAAGATGGTCGGCCCCACAAAGTAGCCGTTCGGGCGTCCGTCCACGCGGACGTTCCGCCCGTCCAGCAGCAATCGCGCGTCGGCGCGGATGCCCTCTTCGATGTACTTCAGGATGCGGTCGCGCGACTTCGCCGAGATCACCGGCCCCATCTGCGTCGCCGGGTCCATGCCGTCCCCCACCCGGAGCTGGCTCGCCGCCTCGACCAGCTTCTCGCGCAGCGGCTTATGACTGTCGCCCACTGCCAGCGCCACCGACCCCGCCAGACAGCGCTGCCCGGCGGTCCCGAACGCGGAGGTCATAATCGCCCCGACGGTGCGGTCCATCACCGCGTCGGGCATCACCACCAGGAAGTTCTTCGCCCCGCCCTGGCACTGCGCGCGCTTGCCGTTGGAGGTCGCCATCTGGTACACGTGCCGCGCCACCGGCGTCGAGCCGACGAACGACACGCCCTTCACGTCGGGGTGCTGCAAGAGCGCCTCGGCGGCCACGCGGTCGCCGTTGACCAGGTTCACCACGCCCGGCGGGAAGTCCGCCTCTTCGATCAGCTCACAGAGCATGTTCTGGGTCAGCGGCGTCTGCTCGGATGGCTTGATGATGTACGTGTTGCCGCACGCCACCGCGTAGGGCATGAACCAGAACGGTACCATCGCCGGGAAGTTAAACGGCGCAATACAACAGAACACCCCCAAAGGCTGTCGAAGAGCGTACTCGTCGATGCCCTCGGCCACGTCCTCCAGGTTGTACCCCATCATCAGGTGGGGGATCGCCGCCGCCCCTTCCACGTTCTCGATGGCGCGCCGCACCTCGCCGCGCGCCTCGTCAAGAATCTTGCCGTTCTCCGCGACCACCTGCCGCGCCAGGTCTTCAAAGTGCTCCTCCATAGCTTCTTTGAGCCGGAACATGGCGCGCGCGCGGGTGTAGGGCGGCGTCTCGCGCCACTCCTGAAAAGCCGCCTTCGCCGCCTGCACCGCCTGATCGACCTCTTCGGGCGTGGAGAGCGGGACCTTTGCGATGACCTCCCCGGTGGCGGGGTTGTGCACGTCCAGCGTCCGGTCGGACTGCGAGGGCATCCATTCGCCGTCGATGTAGTTTTCGATGACTCGTGCGCTCATCTTCGTCTCCTCTTCAGGAACAGGTTCGTAAGCAAGAACATCCCCAATCTCACCAGCGCGAGATCGCGCTCCGTGTTATTCGTGGGTTGAGTCTCTATTCTAACATCACACCCCGCGACTCCAAACGCTGCGTTGCCGATCCCAAGCCGGGCTAAATGTGCATCGCACCCGGTGCGCCGGGTACAATGACGCCCTGTTATGAGAGTGCGCGAGACGCTTGGCATTTTCGGCTTGTTGTTGCTGGGCCTGCTGGTCGGGATGGCGTTCCTCGTCGGGGCGTCGGCGTTGATGCGCGCCGCGCCCACGCCGCCGACGCCCACCGCCTCACATGTGGCCCTGTCTCCCCCGCCGACGGCGACCGTCAGGCCGCCCCCGCTTGAAACCTGCGCGCCGGCGCAGGTCGCCGCCGCGCACGCGGCCATGCCCGCCTATATCCCCACCGCAGGGACTTTCGTCGAAGTTTCCGGCGACGGTTTCGCGGCGGGCGGGATTGACTTTGTGGTGCGCGGAGCCAACTATTACCCGGCGCGTAGCCCCTGGCGGCGCTTCCTCGCCGAGACCGCGCTTGAGGCCGCCGCGCAGGAGTACCGCCTGATGCGCGAGGCCGGGTTGAACACGCTGCGGGTCTTCCTGTGGTATCCGCCGCTCTTCCAGTGTCCCGGCGATGGCCCCGTGCCGCAGCCGGAGGCCTTCGCGCGGCTGGACGCGCTGATTCGCCTGGCGGCGGACGCCGGCTTCCGGCTGATCGTGACGCTCAATGACCTGCCCGACCTCGACGCCTACCCGCTTTACACCGCGCCTGAACATATCCAGGCGCAGACGCGCTACATCGTGTCGCGCTACCGCGACGAACCGGCGATCCTGGCGTGGGACCTGCGCAATGAGGGCGACATTGATTACCGCGAGCGCTTCGACCGGACGGCGGTCCTGGCTTGGCTGGAAAAGACCAGCGTCGAGGTGCGCGAAGGCGCGCCCCGCCACCTGATGACGGCGGGCTGGCTGCAAGACGCCCACGCCACCGCGCCCTACGTCGATTTCGTCTCGTTCCACCACTGGCGCAGCGCCGATGAGCTTCAGGACCGGATTACGGCGCTCCGGTCGCTGACCGACAAGCCGCTGCTGCTGGAGGAGGTAGGGTATGCCTCGCTCGGTCGTTCGGAGGAAGAGCAGGCCGCCCTGCTCGACGCGGCGCTTGCCGTCGCGGAGCAGAACGCCCTCGCCGGCTGGCTGGTGTGGACCGCGTTCGACTTCCCGCGCGACGCGACGTGCATCCTGCCGGACTGCCCCTCGCCCGACAACCAGGAGCATCACTTCGGGCTGTGGCGCGTCGATTACAGCCCCAAGCCGGCGGTGGATGTTGTGCGCCGTTATACGGGTGGGCCATAACAGGTTCATAACAAATTCCCCAAAACCTCGCCTTTCCCCCTGGATTTTAAGTAATCTTACAGGGTGTCCTAAAAAAGTCGTCATATAATGGATTCGCCATCCGCGCCCGCGCCTTCACCAGGGCTGATTTACAAGGTGAATATGCCCATGTTCCGCAAGCGCATCCAGGACGCCTACGCGAAGTTGTCGCCGAGTTACCAGCGTGTGGGCCGATTTATCCTTGACCATTATCACGAAGCCGTTTTTATGAGCGCCAGCCAGTTGGCGATGCGCCTTGACGTGGACGCAGCGACGGTCGTGCGGTTCGCGCAGAAGATCGGGTACAGCGGCTACCCAAACCTGCTGGAAGACATGCGCAAGGTGATTCAGCAGGACTTGTATCGCGCCCGGACTTCGCCGGCTGAAGC
The DNA here is from genome assembly GCA_034435135.1 of Anaerolineae bacterium. Taxonomy (GTDB): domain Bacteria; phylum Chloroflexota; class Anaerolineae; order Aggregatilineales; family JAFGMM01; genus JAOSJO01. Next base: position 6,842 of record DAOTXU010000292.1, read on the forward strand.
CGCCGACATGACCTCCACCACCCTGGCCGTCATAGAGCTGCAAGTGAACAATCTGCAAGCCATGCGGGCGTCGCTCAACCGCGAGTTGCTCAGCCAGGCGCTGGAGCAGATCGTGAACGCGCACCGCATCTATATTATCGGCGAAGGGGTCTCGCGCCGGCTGGCCGACCTGGGCGCTTATGGCTTGCGCGTCATCGGCCTGGACGCCGTCATGGTCGAACCGACCATCGGCGACGCCCTGGCCGTGTTCACCGCCGCCGGCCAGGAAGACCTGCTGCTGGTGGTCGCCTGCACCGAGCTTTGTCCGCTGGTGACGCGGGTGGTCAAGGCCATGAAAGAGCGCGGGATGCGGTCGGTGGGCATCGTCGGCGCGCTGTACTGGCCGGTGGCGCAACTGGTGGACATCGCGCTCGTCGCGCCTATCGCATCGGCCACCTTTGTGACCAACTTCGCGGCGACCGCTGCGCTCATCAACGCGATGGGCGAAGGGCTGCTGGTCCGGCAGGGTGCGTGGCTGGTGGAGCGCGCGCGCGGCGTTGCGATCCTGGCGCAGGAGTTGATGGGCGGCGACGAACTGGTCGATCCCAACACGCCGCGCGAGATGATGTCCCGGCTGGCGGATAGCAACCACACGCCTCCCCCGGCGGACGACAAACCCTCCAACGTTGACCCGCCAGCATGAGCCTGCAAGGTAAGCGAGTCTTCATCACCGGCGCGACCGGCTTCATCGGCAGGGCACTGGCGCAGCGCCTCTCTGCCGAGGGCGCGCGCGTGACCGGCCTGGCGCGGAACCCGGCCAGGGCCGCGTTGCTGCGGCAGGCCGGTGTGGAGGTGGCGCAGGGCGACGTGACCGACCCCGACCGGATGCGCGACCTGGTGGCGGGGGCCGAGGTCGTGTATCACCTGGCGGCGGTGGGCGGGTTCAATACGCACGCGCGCATGGCCGAGGTCAACATCTGGGGCGCGGAGAACGTGCTCCAGGCCGCGCGCGCCGCCGAAGTCGCGCGTTTTGTCCACGTATCGACGGTCTCGGTCTACGGGTACACGCGGCGCGGCGTGGTTGATGAGGGCGCGCGCCTCGGCCCGACCGGCGACATGTACGGTGACACGAAGGCCGTCGGCGAGCAACTGGCGCTCAAGAGTGGCTTACCGGCGGTTGTCGTCCGCCCGGCGGAGGTCTACGGGCCGCGCAGCGAACCCTGGACGATACGGATGCTCAACCTGACGCGCCGGGTCGTGCCGCTGGTGGATGGCGGGCGCGGCGCGTGCCATCCCATCTACATCGACGACCTGGTTGAACTGCTCGCGCTGGCCGGGAGCCACCCCGACGCGCCAGGTCATGTCTTCAACGGCGCGCCCGACCCGCCTGTCACCTGGCGCGACTTCCTCTGCGCCTATGGGCGGATGAACGGCCACAGCCGCGTCGTGAGCGTGCCGCGCGCGCTGCTCACCGCACCGCTCACGGCGCTGGAATTGCTCCTGCGCGTCACGGATCGGCGGCTGCCCATGCGCGCCATGCTCCACTTTCTCACCGCGCAGGTGACCTACACCAACCGCCGTGCGCGCGAGGTCTTGGGCTGGGAGCCGCGCGTGAGCCTGGCGGAGGGGATGGCGCGCACCGAGGCGTGGCTCTGCGCCAACGGCTACCTGCCAACCTGACCGACTCCCCGGTAAAATAAGGCGGGCGTGGCGCGCGCGACCGCGGGAAGAATGAATAACCCAGGGAACAAGTGTGCAAACGATTAAGGCCGCTGCCAGGCGGCTGCTCCCCCGACCGGTCCATGACGCGCTGTGGCGATGGCGGCAGGCGGCGCGGCGGCTGTTCATCTACCCGCAGCAGACGATTGGCGCGGCGGCGGATTACGACGCCTACTGGAAGCGCAAGGCCGGCGGGCGCATGGGGCAGCTATCGCGCACCCGCCGGGCGCGCGCGGAGGTCTTCGCACAGGTGGTGACGCCCGGCGCGGTGGTGCTCGACCTGGGCTGCGGCGACGGCGCGCTCCTCAAGTACCTGGTTGATCGGCGCGGGGTGCGCGGCTACGGCGTGGACCTCTCCGCCGATGCTGCCGCCTCCGCGCGTTCACAGGGGTTGACGGTAATCGAGGGGGATATCACCGCGCCGTTGACGGGCGAACTCGACCGCGAGTACGATTACGTGATTCTGTCGGAGATCATCGAGCACCTGCCTAACCCGGAGGGGTTGCTGCTCAACTTGAAAGGCCGCGCGCGGCAGGCGCTCCTCGTCTCTGTGCCGAACACCGGTTGGTGGCAGCACCGGCTGCGGCTGCTGCTGGGGCGGTTTCCGTTGCAGTGGATCGTGTTCCCCGGCGAGCACCTGCGCTTCTGGACGCTGGCCGATTTCCGCTGGTGGGCGGGCGCGCTGGGCTTTGAGCTTGTGCGCGTGTATCCTTATGTGGGCGCGCCCTTGCTCCAGGCCGTGTGGCCGGGCCTGTTCGCGCAGGGGTTTGTGTACGTGCTGAGGCCGAAATCCGTGTAAGGGGTCGCTGTTTTGGGTATTGTTTCTTTGAAGTGATTCAAGCTTTTGAGCCAACGACCCCGGTGCTTGTGGTGCTTGTCGTGTTTGCGGGCACCTCACCCCCCGGCCCCCTCTCCGCTTGCGGAGAGGGGGTGTCGAGCCGCAGGCGAGACG